>CAZSJU010000001.1:0-16784 GCA_964607235.1 uncultured Anaerolineae bacterium
GCTTGCCGAAGGGCCGAGTCCTGAGCTTGCCGAAGGGATTATCGGGCGGGTGATTCACACGGGCGAGACCGCGTTGGTCAATGACGTGCAGGCCGATCCTGACTATGTCTTGCACGTCACCCGTGCCACCGCGCAGCTCGTCGTCCCCATTATCAAAGAGGGCCACGTGCTGGGCGTGGTATCTTTGGAAAGCAGTCGCGCGCAAGGCTTTAGCCCCGATGACAAGCGTTTCACCACCCAGTTGGCCGAATTGGCGGCCATCGCGATAGACAATGCCCGTTTATTCCAACGGATGCGCAAGGGCCGTGATCGGCTGCAAGCGATCCTCGACTCGAGCCGGGACGGTATTCTGGTCGTTGATCCGGACACGCGCATTGTGCTGGCCAACCCGATGATTGAGCAGATGAGCGGCCTGGCGGCTGAAAAGATCGTGGGGCGGCGCGCCGGCGAGGTGCTGTCGGAACTGGGACCACAAGCCGCGGCGCTTTTTGAGGCGCCGGACAATGATACTATGAGACAGATCGAGCTTATGTCTGATACGGTGACCAAGAGCACTTATGAGGTACCTGGCCCACCGCCGAGTTATATCGAGCAGGTGGCTTCGCCGGTGATAGACAAGGACGGCGCTGTGGTCGGGCGCCTGATCGCTTTCCGCGACGTGACCGAGGAGCACCGTCTGGCGCAGATGCGCCAGGACCTGGTGGATATGATCATCCACGACCTGCGCAGCCCGTTGACGGCTGTGGTCGGCGGACTGCAAGTCGCGGGCGATCTGGTTGACAGCCAATCTGGGTCAGAGATGGTGCATCATGTGCTAAACATGGCCGATCAATCATGTGATCAGCTCATGTTGTTGGTGGATTCGCTCTTGGATATCAGCCGTCTGGAAGCCGGGCAGATGCCGCTGCACCCCCAGCCTATCCTGTTGCCCCAGCTAGCCCAGTCCGTCATTCAACAGATGCGGCCCTTGGCGGCGCGTGACATGGTCACGCTGCAGTTGCGAACCGACGCGCCGGTGCTGCCGGTAGAGGCGGATTATGAACTCGTCAGCCGTGTGTTGGTGAACCTGGTGGACAATGCGCTAAAATATTCCCCCCAAGATGGCGTGGTGACCATCGAGATGATTCCATATACTTTACTTACCGAGCCCGATGCTGGGACGCGATGTGTGCGCTGCACGGTGCTGGACGTGGGGCCAGGTATTCCTAAAGAGTATCGCGAAACGATTTTTGAGCGATTTTCACAATTGGGCAGCCGGCGCCGCGGAACGGGACTGGGATTGACCTTTTGTCGGCTTGCCGTTCAAGCCCATGGTGGGCAGATATGGGTGGAAGACAATCCGGCCGGTAAAGGGAGCGCCTTTAGTTTCACATTGCCAGTGGTCCCCTCGGAGCTTTTGTCAACGGCTGTTCTCGACTAGATTGCTCTTGACAATACTGAACCTATGCGCAAAAAAAATTCCGGGCAAGCTTTTATAATTGTTCCATTCGGCGCCCTGCTGCTCTTGTTAGCGGTCAACGTGACGCGACCTTTTGGCGGGAGTGATGCACTGGCGCCCACATTGCTGTTTGCTTTGATGCTGGCGTTGGCCACTAATGTCGGCTTGCCGCTCTCTGCGGATTATGTCAGCGTCGACCACGTTGTGGCGCTGGCGGCCCTGCTGGCGTTGGATTTGACGCCAGCGCTGTGGTCGGTTGTGCTGGGAACGGCTTTGGCAGAGGCTGCAAGATACTTGTTGACCGGGCGCACCGCTTTTATTAACAGCTTGCCTGCTTGCCGCTTGCCGCCGGATGCCTGGTGGTCTGCCGCGATCGACGCGGGAACAAGGGTGCTTGGATTGGGCATAGCGGCGCTGATCTATCTGGCGGTCGGTGGGCGTGTGGCCACGCTGGCGTGGACATGGCGCGACGGGGTGGCGCTGGTCACCCTGCTGGGCAGTTATTTTTTGTCCTACCATACGCTGCAAGCCTGGATACTCTATGCGCGGGGTGAGCCTGTCGCACTCCATTTTCAACGCCATCTCCAACGAATCCTGGTGTTCCAACTCTTGCTGTTGCCTTTGGCCGTCATCTTGTCCAGGATATATCTGGGAACGACGTTCTGGGTTTTCGCCGTTCTGGGTATCTTGTTATCTGTGCTGTGGATATTGTCGTGCTGGCTGTTCGAGATGCGCCGTGGCTTGTCGAAACGCTTGCGCGAGTTGGGTACTTTGAACAAAATAGGTCGGGCTATTGCGACCAGCCTAGAACTGGATGCCTTGCTCGACACCCTTTACTACCAGGTCAGCCAATTTATGGAGGCTGACTATTTTTACATCGCTCTTTATAACGAGGTCACAAACGAACTGAGTTTTCCAGTTGTCTTTGAAGATGGGGAGCGCAAAAGTTATTCTAGCCGGCGAACCGGAAAAGGCCTGACCGAATATGTCATCCGCCAGCGCAAGCCCATATTGATTCCCGAACGCGCAGAGCAGGTCATCGCCAATCTGGGGTTAGAGATGATAGGTGAACCGGCCCTGTCGTGGCTGGGCGTGCCCATGATTGCCGGTGACAAAGTGTTGGGCGTGATCACGGTACAAAGCTTTAGCCGCTCCCATGCCTATGACCAGGAAGAGGTGAGCATCCTCTCTACAATGGCCGCCCAGGCCGCCATCGCCTTGGAGAACGTACAGCTTTATGGCAAGATGCGGCGCCGGACGGCCGAGCTGGCGCTGCTCAACACCGTCTCTACCGCCGTCAACTCGACGTTGGATTTGGCCCAGGTCTCTCGGATCGTCGTGACTTCTATTATGCCCATCATGGTTTGTCAAAAATCGGCCTTGTACTTGCTAGATAGCACAGAGGGCCGGCTTTACCTGGCAGCCTCTCAGGGTGTGAGTGAGAGACAAAGCCAGGCATGGCAGGAGCGCTTGACACAGGAAGCATTCGAGACGCAGGACTTGGTGATTGTGCCCGATGTCGCCAAGAGCGAAAGGCCCGCCGCCGAGATAGCGTTGGCCTTGCAAGAGGGGGACCGTGCGTTTGCCGAGATAGCGCTGATGGCGCAAAATGAATTGATCGGTGTGTTGTGCATCTATTACGATCAGGTGCATTATTTTGACCTGGCCGAGCGGGACTTGTTGACTACCTTTGCCAATCAAGCGGCGACTGCCATCTCTAACGCACGACTTTACAGTCTCACGGATCAGGCATTAGCCCGACGCGTAGAAGAGCTAGGGGCCATTGAGCGCATTGGGCGCGAGCTAACCGCCATGTTGGACTTGCAGCGTGTGATCAATCTGGTGCTGGAACAGGCGATGAATGCTACCGGCGCTACCCATGGGAACATCGTACTGCTGGATGAGGAGCAGCATCTGGTCAAGGTGGTCACCCATTGCGGCTACTCTAACGACCAATCCTGTGAATTTTTGAGCCGGTCACACCAACCGAGCGAGGGCATCGTGGGCCGTGTTTTGCGGGAGCGGCATTTGGCCCTCGTACAAGATGTACAACAAGACCGGGACTATATCACGCTTGACCCGGCGGTCAAGGTTCAGTTGACGGTGCCCATCCTGCGCGAAAATGCTGTTCTGGGCGCCATCAACCTCGAGAGCACACAAGAGGGCGGATTTGACGAGCAAGATGCCAATTTTGTGTCTCAACTCGCCACCCAAGCCGCGATCGCGATGCAGAATGCACAGCTATTTGAGGAACGCAGCCAGCGTGTGGAAGAACTTTCACTGCTTTACCAGGCCAGCTTGGCCCTGGCGTCCAGCCTGGAATACCAGGACGTGCTGGACATCATCAGCCGGTTGACGCGTAACATCACCAACTCGGATACGGTGACCCTTTATCTGTATGACTCGGTTAAAGATAGATTTGAACGGGCCAGCATCCAGGGATACAGCGCAAAAGATGCGCTGCCTTCTGCCATTCGCCGCCAAGGGACGACACGCACGGTCATCCAGACCGGTCGACCGATTCTTATCTCAGATACCCTGGAGCATCCCAACATCAACCCGTTGGTGATCAAGCGTGGCATCCGTTCGGTCATTGGGGTGCCGGTGATGAGTCACGGGGAAGTATTGGGGGTCCTGTTGGCCAATCACCGTCAGCCCAACGCTTATACCGAAAATGACGTGCGACTTGTTTCGGCGTTAGCCAACCAGGCCGGTGCGACCATTGCCAACGTGGTTCTGTTCGATCAAGTCAGCCAGTCGCGGGACCGTCTCCAGGCCATCATCAACTCTACGCGGGAAGGCATTCTTGTCCTGGACAACTCGGGACGTGTCATCATTGCCAACGCGCGCATCGAGTCTTTTTCCAACCTGCGCCGCATGCAACTCGTGGGGCGAACGGTGGACGAACTGCTGCAGAGCTACCCGGAAGAGCTGGCCAACCTGTGGGGAATAAAGATGGAGGAATTGGGCGAGTACATCGCCCAGATGCGCGCATATCCCGAAGAGTTTAAAGGGCGCGCCTTTCAAATCTCTGTGACAAGAGAGGCTGGAGGACAATCAACCCCCCAGACACGCTTCAGCGAGTTGTTCAGCACACCGGTGCTGGACGAAAAGGGCCAGGTCATCGGGCGTTTGCAAATGTTCCGCGATATTACGGAAGAGAAGGAACTGGAACAAATGCGGGATGATCTGACCGGCATGATGGTACACGATTTGCGCAGTCCTCTCACCTCCATATTGAGCGGCCTGGAGATGATCAAAAGCCTGGCTATTAGAGATGACAGTGACCCGCTGGCCGGGCAGGCCATGCAGGTGGCAGAGCGTAGTTGTCATAGCATGCTGACGTTGGTAAACTCTTTGCTGGACATCAATCAATTGCAGAACGGCAAAATTCCCCTGGAACGGGCCCCGGCACCTTTCCCGCCCCTGGCGCGCAGCATCGTGTCGCGTTTTTCCACATTGGCGGCCGAGAGTGGTCTCACGCTCGATACGGACCTGGCGCCCGATTTGCCGATGGTCAACATTGACAATGAAAAGGTAGGCCGTGTGTTATCCAACTTGTTGGACAATGCGCTCAAATTTACGCCCCAAGGTGGCAAGGTCACGCTGCGGGCGGTGCGTCAAGATGGGGATTTAGGGAACGTTTTGCTGTGCAGCGTGAGCGACACGGGGCCGGGCGTCCCGCAGGAGTTTCAGGAAAAGATATTTGGCCGCTTTGTTCAGATACGGGGACAAGTACCGCCGCGGGGGACCCGGGGCACCGGCCTGGGGCTGGCTTTTTGCAAAATCGCCGTCGAGGCCCATGAAGGTAGGATATGGGTAGAGAGTGACCTGGGTCAGGGAAGCACGTTTTACTTTACGTTGCCGGTTGCTGACGTCGAGGCGTGGCTCGACGAGTGAGCGTCAACTTGGCAAGGCCCTACGCTTGAGGTATAATCGGGACAATATGAGAGGGAGAGTCAAGTATGCCACTTTATGAATATCAGTGTGAGGATTGTGGAGTGCGCTTTGAGCGCTTGCAGCGGGCAGGTGAGCAAAAGCTAAAGATATGTCCCGAGTGCGGAGGAGTGCTGTACCGTCCGATCCAATCTCCCGGCATCATTTTCAAGGGGTCCGGTTTTTATGTGACAGATAACCGACGTTCTAACGTCGGCACGCGGCGTTCCGATACAAAGTCCGAGGGCGAGACATCCGCTACTCAAGATGACTCCTCTGGCAAGAAAGACAAACCAGAGAGTAGCAGTGATTAATAAAAAAAAAGCCCCCTTGATGGGGGCTTTTTTTATGCAACCTGCTCACAGTTGAAAGCTGCCGTGGTCGGGGATGACCTTTTTCTGCAAGTTGTGCACATAAGTGGACAACCTTTTCAAAAGCACCCCCCACTCTTGGCTAGCTATGACGCTTTTAAGGGTTTGCTTGTCCGGAGCCACGCTTGCAATCAAAATCTGTGGCGTGTTCCCATAAAGAGTGTACCAGGCGTCGACGACCTGCAGCCCCATCTGCGTGACCGCAGGGGCAAACTCGCGCACGATAAACTCAAAATAATCACCTTCATGCCCGGGACGTATGTCCCATTGCATCAATAGTTTTACTTTCATCTAGGGTGAATCCAGGCCTTCTAACATCAACTCGACTTGCTCGCGCCAGCGAGGGGCCGGGTTTAATTCTAATACGCGTTCCAGTGCCGCTCGGGCCTTTTCCGTGTTGCCCGCCTGCATGTATGTCTGTCCCAGCGCAAAATAGGCTTCGGGTGAATTGGGCGCCAGCTCAATGGCTTGCTCCAGCGTATCCAGTGCTGCGTCCACTTTTCCTTGCAACAGATAGACGTTTCCCAGGCCGATATAAGCCGGCGCCAACTGGTCGTTCAGATTCATGGCCGTCTCAAACTCGGACTGGCCCTGTTCTAACCGGTCCATCTGAACATAAGCCGCCCCCAACAAATAGTGGGTTTCGGGGTCATCTGGCTCGATCTGTAGGGCAGCGTTGTATTTTTGAATCGCTGTGTCTAGCTGGCCCAACTTGTAATATACCACGCCCATGTTGGTCAAGGCTGAAGCGCTGTCCGGATTGAGGTCCAAGACATTCTCATACGCTTCGATCGCCTGGTTGAGCTGGTTGGCCTGATTATAGGCATTGCCCAACATAAAGTGGGCTTGCACGTTCTCAGGCATCAACTCGACGACGGCGCGCATCACCTGGATCGCTGTCTCCAGGTCACCGTTTTCAAAGGCTGTGCGTCCCATCTCCAATCCGCTTTCGGCCAATGCCTGGATTTCTTGGGCGCGTTCGGTCAACAGTTCGGGGCTCAACCTGACAGCGTTGGCAAAAGCGTCTAGCGCTTGCAAGGTGTTATTGGCTTGCAAGTGGGCCTCTCCCAACAAGACATATACCTGGCCTTGTCCCGGCGCCAGAGGCGCGATCAGGTTCAAGAGACCTGTGGCCGTTTCCAGGTCGCCTGCATCCAGAGCTGCTTGCCCGGCTTGCATAATGCCGTCAATGACTTGCGCGATTTCTTCCTGGTGGGTGTCCAGGAAAGAAGGGTCAATCTCGCTCCCCCTGGCAAAAGCGGCAGAAGCCTCTTCTAACCGGCCGACCTGGGCGTAAGCGTGACCCAACAAAAAATAGGCGGCGCTGTCTTCTTGAGCCAGCGACTGGTAGGCCTCAAACTCGGTGATAGCCTCTGACCATTGCTCGTTGCGTCCCAATGCCTCGCCTAATAAACGATGGGCTTTGGCCAGACCGGGATCTTGTTTTAGCGCCTCCTCGAGCGCACTAATGGCCTTGGATACATCACCGCTTTCCAAGTATGCTTGTCCATCTTGGAGATATTCCTCGGCGCTTTTTTCTTTAGAACAAGCGCACAGCACCAACGTCAAAACAAGTAGCAAGGGAAACAGGGAATTCCAGCGACGAAACATTCTAATGGCTCCATTTGCAATTTATCGTTTGTATCCAGGCCGCTCACAGCCTGCTTGAGCAAGCTGGATTGTTTAAGACACGGCATCAAGTGCCATTATACTCTATCCTAGAGCAAAAGCAAGCGCCGGCCCGGCAAAATATATCCCCTTTTGCCTCACCGAAACAGATGTGATACAATCGTTGAGTGAATTGATCTCACCCAGGCCGAAAGCTGTATGATTAACTAATGATTACCGTAGACCAAGCGCGCATATTTTACGATAGGGATGACCCGGTCCACGACTTTGACCATATTTTGCGGGTGCTAGCTCTGGCCGAGCGCATTGGCGCTGCCGAGGGTGCGGATTTGGAAATCGTGCGGACGGCAGCGTTGTTGCATGATGCAGGCCGGTCTCAGGCTGAGGCTGCGGGTCAAGATCACGCTCACTTTGCTGCCGCTCAGGCCCGTGAGATCCTGGACGGCGCACCACCTGACAAAGTGGAGGCAGTCGTTGCGGCCATACTGGCTCACCGTTTTCGTTCCGGCCCGCCGCCGGCCTCGCTGGAGGGGCGTGTGTTGTTTGATGCTGACAAGCTGGATGCCATTGGCGCCATCGGTATCGCGCGCGCTTTTGCCTACAGTGGCCGGGCCGGCCACCGGCTGTGCGCGCCGGTGGCCGATGATTATCTGGCGCGTTGGCAAGCGGGTACAGTAAAGCCGGGCGAGCACACAGCCGTGCACGAGTTTGTCGTCAAGTTGAGTCGGCTGGAGGAGCGACTGTTTACCCCTACCGGGCGGCGTATCGCCGCCGAACGGCACCAGGTGATGGTGCGCTTTTTTGAGCGTCTCGCCGACGAGGTGGCCGGTCGATGTTGACCCAGCACGCGACCCTGACCCTGTTGATATTGAGCCTGGCGGTGATCTTGTTTATCACCGAAAGACTACGGGCCGATATTGTGGCATTGTTGGTGTTGATGGGGCTGGCGTTAGGTGGTGTGTTGACGACCGATGAAGCGCTCGACGGGTTTAGCCACAAGGCGGTCGTCACTGTTATAGGCATGTTTGTCGTCGGTGAAGGGTTGTTTCAGACCGGCGTCGCCCAGTTCATTGGACGTTACGTGATGCTAATAGCCGGGCATAGTGAAATGCGTCTCACCGTCACGATTATGCTGGCGGCGGCCGGCGTCGCAGCGGTGATGAACAACGTAGGCGCGACGGCGGTGCTGTTGCCGGTGGTCACAGGTCTGGCGCGACATAATGCTATCCCCCCCTCCAAATTGTTGATTCCGCTTTCCTTCGGCGCTTTGCAGGGCGGTCTGCTCACGCTAATCAGCCGACCTTCCAACTTGATCGTCAGCGATGCCTTGTCCGAATATGCAGGACAATCCTTTGGCATGTTCGAGTTTACGCCCATCGGATTGATGCTGTTGGGCACCGGGGTATTGTACATGGTGCTCGTGGGCCGGCGGCTTTTACCCGCACGGGCGGTCGAGGACAAGCTGGCGGCAATGATAGCAGCCCAGCGCAAGGCTCTGGAGCAGTATCACTTGGGAGAACGGATGTTTGAGGTCCGGGTGCTGCCTGATTCGCCACTGGCCGGTCTGACCATTGAGCAGAGCCGTTTAGGCAGCGCGCTAGGGCTGAACGTGGTGGGCATCGTCCGGGGTGAAAAAAATATTCCCAGTCCGGACCCGCAAACGCGCATTGAGGCCCAAGACTTGTTGCTCGTGCAAGGCAAACCCCCTCAGGTGGTGCGTTTGCGCTGGACAAGAGGTGTAGAGGTCGAGCGCGAGGTCGCCGAGCTAGAACTGGAAGAGATCCTCTCGCCTGACTTGACGTTGGACGAGGCGGTTGTCACATCCAATTCTGGCTTTATCGGTCGCACGTTGCGAGATTTGGCTTTTCGGCGCAAGTATGGGCTGACGGTGCTGGCCATTTGGCGCGATGGACGTCCATACCGCACCACCGTGAGCAACATTCCCTTGCGTTTTGGCGACACCTTGCTCTTGCAGGGGCCACGGGCCAACATCCACACCTTGAGCCGCGAACCCGACTTGTTGGTGTTGGGAGACGAGCCCGAGACGGGCGAGACGCGCACCCATCGAGCACCTTTGGCGGTGCTGATACTGTTTTTGACGATCGGGCTGATCGGTTTGAACCTGGTGCCGATCGCCATCGGCGCGTTGTTGGCGGGCGTCCTCATGATCGTATCGGGGTGCTTGACGGTGGATGACGCTTACCTCGCGGTAGAGTGGAAGGCATTTTTTTTGATGGCGGGCATGCTGCCGTTGGGCACCGCATTGCAAAAGACCGGCGTGGCCAATTTTTTGGTGGAGCGATTGGTCAACGCGATGGGCGGCTTGGGACCCCAGGGCTTGCTGGCCGGGATATTTTTGTTCAACCTGGTGGCCAGTCAGGTGATGTCCAGCGTCGTAGCTGCGGCGCTCATCGCGCCGATCGCCGTGGGCACGGCTCGGGTCGCCGGTGCTGACCCGCGCGCTTTTTTGGTGGCAGTGGCCGTTAGTGGGACGCTTGCCTTTATCACGCCCATCAGCCATGAGGCCAATGTCTTGGTGATGGGGCCGGGGGGGTACCGCTTTACGGATTACGCGCGGGTTGGGATACCTCTGGCCTTGTTGCTGTCCGTCGTTTCGATTTTCCTTTTGCCTGTTTTTTGGCCGCTGTGAGTTCCAGGCGATGGGTTGGATCGTTGGTGTGGTATTCGCAACGCTGTATTGTATCGTTCAAGGAGTGAGTGATGCCCGAGTTGTTTACCCTCGTACCGCCTGATGAGGCGCGCGCCAAGTTATTCGATCAACTGCCGACCACCGTGCCGGTGGAAACGATCCCCACTGCCGAGGCGCTAGGGCGAGTCACAGCCGCGCCGCTGCACTCTCCAATGTCGTTGCCGGCCTTTGCGCGCAGTACAGTGGACGGTTACGCCGTGCGGGCGGCTGACACGGTGGGCGCCAGCGAGAGCCTGCCAGCATACCTCACCCTTGTTGGCGAGGTGCCGATGGGACAGGCGGCGACGATTGAGATTGGCCCGGCACAGACGGTCCTGGTGCACACGGGCGGCATGATGCCCCCTGGCGCTGACGCTGTGGTGATGGTCGAGCGCACTCAAAAGCTGGATGAGCGGGAAGTAGAGGTGCTCAAGCCGGTGGCCGTCGGTGAGAATGTCATTCAAGTCGGAGAAGATATCCTGCAAGGGGATGAGATGCTGCCGGCGGGGCAGGTGTTGCGCCCCCAGGACCTGGGTGGATTGATGGCTGTCGGCCTGACTGAGGTCACTGTCGCCCGACGGCCGCGTGTGGCCCTCATTGCGACCGGTGACGAGGTCATCCCGCCTGCGCAGCCCCTGGGACCGGGGCAAGTGCGCGATATCAACACTTTTACGCTGTCGGGATTGGTACATGAGGCCGGGGGGGAGCCGTGGCCGTTGGGCATCGTCCCCGATCGTTTTGAGGCGCTCAAGGCCGTTGCAGCGCGAGGCCTGGCGGAAGCGGATGTGCTCGTCATATCGGCGGGCAGCTCGGTCAGCGTGCGCGACATGAGCGCCGACGTGATCAACGAGCTGGGCGCGCCGGGTGTGTTGGTGCATGGCATTAGCTTTCGTCCGGGAAAACCGACCGTTTTGGCGGTATGTGACGGCAAGCCCGTCTTTGGCTTGCCGGGCAATCCCGTCTCGGCCATGGTCGTCTTTGGGTTGCTGGTGACGCCCACGTTATGGCGTTGGCAAGGTCGCACCCGCCTACCGGCAGCGCGCACGGTTGAGGCGCGGCTGACACGCAACGTGACCAGCATGGCCGGGCGCGAGGATCGCATCCAGGTGCGGCTGGTGCAGCGGGATGACGGTCTGTGGGCTGACCCGGTGTTTGGCAAAAGCAATTTGATATTCACCTTGATCAAGGCAGATGGCATGATCAAAATTTCGTTGGACGAGACCGGGCGGGGCGCCGGAGAGCGGGTCAAAGTGCAACTGTACCAAGCGTGAACGCCGCATTTTTCCCTGGGAGGCGCGCTCACTGCCCGGCTCTCTATTGTGAGGATGGATGAACGATTATTATGCCTATCACGCTATCCCGGTCTCGCTGCGGGGCCAGCCCGCCACTATGGTCGGCAAGCCCGGGGTATGGAACTGGGATACGGTCAACCCTGGCACTGCGGCGCTGATCGACGTGATGGATGTGCAGCCAAAAGATGCGGTGCTCGATTTAGGATGTGGGACCGGCCTTATCGGTCTGGCCGCAGCGCGTTTGGCGCCACAAGGGCAGGTGACCTTGACGGACGTCAACGTCGTCGCCGTCACGTGCGCTCGCCGGACGTTGGCGGCCAATCGCATTGATATGGCCGAGGTACAGTTGGCCGATGGTACGGACAAGGTCCTGAGCTTGTCGGAGGGCGCAGTAGAGCGATACGACGTGGTCGTCAGTCACCTGCCGCGGGGCCGAGCTGTGACCGAAGCGTTGATCCAGCAAGCCGTGGCCGCTCTCAAGCCTGGGGGCAGACTCTATTTGGTGGCCCACAAAAGGGCGGGAATCAAGGGCGCCGTTGCCCATGCTGCCCGGTTGTTGGGCCGCGCGGGCGTCGTGCGCTACAAGGGTGGCTATCACGTGGCGCTGGGCATCAAGGAGCGAACGGTTCCACAACCGGTCCGCGAATCGTCTTTGCTAGTGATCCAGCTCGACGGCGCGCCGACCCTTTTGGTCAGCCGGCCAGGCGCTTTTGCCTGGGGGCGATTGGACGATGGCACGGCAGCGCTGGTGCGAGCTATGGAAATCCAGCCTGACGAGGCGTTGCTTGACCTGGGCTGCGGCACCGGCTTGTTGGCGCTGGCCGCAGCGCGGCGCGGGGCGCACGTGACCGCCGTCGATGCCGACTTGTGCGCCATAGAGAGCGCCCGGTTGACGTTACAGGCCAACGGGGTGACCGGCGAGGTATCTCTCTCTGACTGCGCGCAAGCCGTGTTGGACCGGCGTTTCGACGTGGTGCTGTGCAACCCGCCTTTTCATCAGGGGGTCGGCGTTGAATACGATGTCGCCCATCAAATGATCCGCGATGCGGCGACGGTGCTGCGCCCCGGCGGGCGGTTTTACCTGGTCAGCAACGCGTTTATTCGCTATGAGCGTGAGATGGAGGGTAAATTTACTGCCGTGCAAGAGATGCTAAATGATCGGCGTTACCGTGTCTTACGGGCGATGCGCTAAGCGCCTTCCGGCCTAAAGAACGTCTCGGTCACTCTCGAGATCACCGTGCCGGCGGACGCCAGTGTAAACTTGCACACCGGCGCGGGATCTATCCACCTCCGGTTGCCCGAGGACATTGATCTGCTCAACCAATAGCCCCGGTCAGAATTCCCAATCAACCAAAACAGGGGCACGCCCGCAATGAGGCCTGCCCCTGTTTTGGTTTGGAGGGACATGCCAATTGCCGGCAAATCCACCCTGGGTTATAATCGGCCCTGGTTCGTCGCGCGTTTTGCTGGTATGCTGAACGGGACACTCGATGGCAACCAACTAGAAATGGACGGTTTATACATCGGTACGCAAGGTTTTGCTTTTGGGGATTGGCGTGGGCCGTTCTTCCCTGGCAATGCCGCGCCGAGTCGTTACTTGGCGCTTTATAGTCGCCAGTTTCGCACGGTAGAGATCGATAGCACCTTTTATGGTATCCCCAAGCTGGCGACGGTCGTCGGCTGGCGTCAGCGTACGCCTCCCGGCTTTTACTTTGCTGCCAAGTTCCCGCAGGCGATTACCCACGAAAAAATGTTGGTCGAGTGTGATGCGTTGACGCAGCGTTTCATCGAGGCGATGCGTCATCTGGATGAAAAGCTGGGTCCGCTCTTGCTACAATTCTCCTATCGCTTCGGTCCCGACCGTTTTGACGATCTGGCGCGTTATCTCGATGCGCTCCCTTTGGACCTCCGTTTCGCCGTCGAGATACGCAACCGCAATTGGTACGATACGGAAATTTGTGATATGCTTAGAGCACGTAACGTGGCATTGGCTTTGCACGACTTGTATTACATGCCACGGCGCCAAGAGATCACGACTGACTTTGTCTACATTCGTTGGTTAGGGCGGCGAGCAGCGCTCAAAATGTTTGATCGCATTCAGCTTGATCGGGATGATGAGCAGGCCTGGTGGGCCGAGCGCGTACAGCGCTTTGTGGAGCAAGGGTTGACGGTTTTTGGATATTTTAACAATCATTGGGCCGGACACGCGCCCGCCAGTGCCCGAGCGTTTCTGGCGCTTTTGGGACAGTCCGTGGAGCCGTTGGATTCAGAACCGCATCAGCCGCGGCTATTGTAGCGTTATGGTATAATATGAACTCACCGCCGATAGCATTGTGCTGAATCAAGCGATGTGTGACAAGATGCAAGGTTTGCAAGGAGAAGACAAAAGTTGGTGTCGTCAGAACTAGTGAAATTACAGTTGGCCTGGCTTGATCAGGGCATGGATGAATACGAAGCGCAAGCTCGTCTGCAATTTTATCTTGAGGCTGGGTTTGAACCCGAGTTGGCCGCTGCCGTTGCCAGTGCCGAGCTGCATCTCGACGAGGTGATCGAGTTGCGCGAGCGTGTGGAAAAATTAGAGCGTACAGTGGTATTTTTGACACGAAAGCTAGAACAAATAGCGGAGTAGAGGCAGTATCTCTTGCCGCCCGATGCCCGAGGAGGTGTGTGAGATGGCCAGAATTTTGGATGTTCCCTACCGTTCACAATGGGACGCTGATGCGAACAAAAGCACCACTGACTGTGGACCGGCTTGTCTGGCGATGGTGCTGAGTTACTATGGCACTCAGGTCAGCATCAACGAACTATACACTGCCACCGGTGTCGCGCCGGGCTTGTACGTGGGCTTTGGACAATTACAGCGAGTAGCACGGGCTCATAACTTGACCTTCACGTATGGTCAAAATTTCAAGTTAAACCATTTAAAACGCTGGATTGACCAGGGCAAGCCGTCCATCGCGCTCGTCAAGTATAGTTACTGGTCACACATTGAGCCAGGAATCTCTACCCAAGACACATTCACCGGCCCCCATTTTGTGGTGGTGGTGGGCTATGATGATCAGAACGTTTACATCAATGATCCCAATTACTGGCCACCCCGGCGCCAGGAAGGGCATAAAAAAGCTTGGAGCGAAGTGCTTTTTAACCTGGCATGGAGCAATGTCCGCACACCCAGTGTGTTTAACCCCAACAACGCAGTCATCGTGCCTACCGTGGGCAAACTAGAGGTCACGCCCCCACAAGAGGCACAAGAGACGCTCAAGGTTATCGAGTACGTCGTGCAACCGGGAGATACGTGGAGTGGGATAGCGGGAAAGTTTTACGGCGACCAGACGCGTTACCCGGAGATTTTGGCCTTTAATAATCAAAGCCCTGGCGCCTCACTTTTTGTGGGGCAAAAGTTGCGCATCCCCGTACCGCAAGAAAAAGCGCCCGAGGAAGCGCCTACAGAGCGGGTGATCGTGCTGGGCGAGGGCGCGACGCAGACGGTGGACAGCGAGTTGATTGATCGCTTGAGAGAACAATGGATCGATGCGGGCAAGGTGGACGCCACAGCGGATGAGGCCGCTGTGTTGCGCGCTTTTGTAGACGAGATGACGCGTTCGGAACCCGAGGCCGTGCAAGCGTACGTCGTCCGGCCGGGTGACACTTGGGCTGGCATTGCCGGCAAGTTTTATGGTGACCAGACGCGCTATCGCGAGATCATCACGTTTAACAATTTGTCACCGAGTGCGCCGCTTTTTGCCGGTCAAAAGCTGCGCATTCCACCCAAATAAGGTCTCCCATGACTGTCTAAAATCTGGGCGGGTCTCCCTCGTATCTTGCCATGACGAGAAAGTCTATGGTATACTGATTGGCAGTTCTTTATTGCCGTCTCTGCACAGCGTTTGTTATCGGGGTGTGTCAGATGCAAAAAATAAAGGTACTTGTTGTAGATGATCATCCTTTCTTTAGGGAGGGTTTGCGAAACGTCCTGTCATCAGCGGATGATTTACAGGTCGTAGGGGAAGCTGGAGACGGCGCCGAGGCGATTCAGGCGTCATACACGTTCAAGCCTGATGTGATTATTATGGACATCAACATTCCCATTCTAAATGGCATGGAGGCGACCCGCCGCATTAAAAAGTTGTACCCTGATATTAACATCATCATGTTGACCGCTTATGACGACGACGAGCAAATCTATCATGCGATCCGTACCGGTGCATCTGCTTATTATCCCAAAGATGTCTCCCCCGAACATTTAATTGAGGCCATTCGCCAGGTCAGCCGGGGCAATTATGTGGTGGGCAAACGGCCTATGAATCAGGAAGAGATCGAGGTCTGGCTCAACGAGGCTTACGATCGTTTTGGGAGTGTCCTGACAGATATCGAAGAAAAATTTATGCCCCTGTCACCGCGCGAGATGGAGATATTGAAATTGGTGACGCGGGGGCTCAGCAACAAAGAAGTGGCTTATACGTTGGGTATCAGCCATCAGACGGTCAAAAATCACATGACGTCTATCTTGCGCAAGCTAGACGTTGAGGATCGTACCCAAGCGGCCGTTTTCGCCCTCAGGCGAGGATGGGTGCGCCTGCAAGATACCACATAGCTGGAGTGGCATACGATGACAGAAGAAGAAAAATCCCCTCTAGAGGGGTTGATAGAAGAGAGCCGCATAGAGTATGAACAGGTTCAGCTAGAACTGCGTGAAATTGACGTGCTTATCAAGCAAAGCACCAGCGAAGTGGAAAAGCTCGCTCAGCGCAATGCCCAAATCACCAACCGCGTCAAGCAGATCGAAGCGACTTTTGACACGGTCCCTCGGCAAGATATCCGTGAGGCTTATCAAGCCTTCCAGGACGCGCAAAAGCGACTCTTTATGATGCGGGGCCAGCTTGAAAAATTACAGAGCGATCAACAGAACCTCCAAAGGTATGCTGAGCAACTGGGCCGTCTGTTGGAAGCGACAGAGGGTTTTTTCGGTGAGCAGCCCAAAGGGCCGATTGGCATAGAAACGGCACAACCGGCTGTCGTCAGGGTGATCGAGGCGCAGGAGCATGAGCGGCAATATTTGGTCCGGCAGATGCACGATGGCCCGGCACAGGCGTTGACCAACCTGATCTTGCAGGCCGAGATATGCGAGCGCTTGTTTGGCAAAGATGTCAATCGAGCGCGAGAAGAGTTGGCCAATTTGAGAGAGGCGGTCACGGTCACCTTTCAAAAGGTGCGCAGCTTTATGTTTGACCTGCGTCCGATGATGTTGGATGACCTGGGGCTGATCCCTACCTTGAGAAAATACGTAGAAGGGTTTCAGGAAAAGAGTAGCATTCCCGCCAATTTGACCATTTCTGGCCAAGATCGCCGGTTGGCTTCTCATTACGAGGTGACGATCTTTCGCGTCATCCAAGAGTTAATGACCAACGCTTGGGATCACGCCCATTGCA
>CAZSJU010000001.1:16884-19425 GCA_964607235.1 uncultured Anaerolineae bacterium
ATCTTTCGCGTCATCCAAGAGTTAATGACCAACGCTTGGGATCACGCCCATTGCAGCAGCATCGACGTTTCGTTAGATATAAATAATAACTGGGTACGCGCCAGCGTTGAGGACAATGGCAGCGGATTTGACGTGGACCAGGTGATGCAAGCGGCCGAGGACAACAAGGCTATTGGGTTGTTCACCTTGCGCGAACGCGTAGAGATGCTGGGTGGACAGTTACATCTGGACAGTAGCATCGGCCGGGGGACCAAGATCAGTCTAGAAATACCGGTCGCTTGAGCCAAAACAGTACTATTCTCCTATTGCCAGGGTCTCATGAACCCTCTATAATGTGAGTGTATTTTAAAGCAGTTATATCTCATTATTCAGTCCAAGTCTTTAAGAGAAGGAGGTGAAGCATAATCGTAAAAAAGGCCAGGTGTTGGTTGAGTATGCGCTCATCCTCGTCTTGGTCACTGGCAGTTATCGGCTTTCTAGGCGCCCTTGGAACCTCGGTCGGCGATATCTTTGAGCAGATCAACGGTGAGTTGGGTGGCTAGTCCAAATTTATCAAGATTGTCTATTTTCGTTCATTTTTAGTTTAAATTTTAGAAAGGAAAAATCCAATGTTATTTTTACCTCGTGAAGAAGGACAGGGTTTGGTTGAGTACGCGCTCATTCTCGTTTTGATCGCCGTTGTAGTGATTATCGCCCTGACCGCCCTTGGTGGCTCGGTCAGCGACATCTTTGACACGATCACCGGTGAGTTGAGCTAGTCCGACGTTGCGATAGCAACTCAGCTACAAACAAGCGGGGCCTGTCGATTGACAGGTCCCGTTTTTTGTTGGTTGCTAAGGATTCTAACCACTTTCTAACCCGCAAACGCGCCTTTATAGTACTATCATCCTGTTGCGGTAGCGTTGATGAGTCTGTATAATGAATCTAGGTAAACGTGAAAAGATGCTATCCCACGCGAAAACGAGCGGTCACTGTTTCCAATCATTTATACGAGACGTTTCCCATTATGACGCAAGTCGGCGTTAATTTTTAAAGAAAAGTAGAGAGGTGTGCCAATGCTGAAGCGACAAAAAGGACAAGGGATGGTCGAGTTTGCACTTGTCTCACCAGTGCTGTTGCTGATCATCTTGGCCATCATAGAGACTGCCTTGATCTTTCAGGGCTACCTGGCTGTGCAGCACGCGGCTCGTGAGGCGGCGCGTTGGGCCGTTACGGGGCAACCGGACCAAGGGATGACGCTGAATGGCAGCTCTTGCGATGGGACGCCGCTCACCGGCTGTGACCCTAACGAAACACCAGACCAGTACGCAGCCCGTCGGGTAGAGATGATCAAGCAGATTGCGGTAGAAAGCGCGGTGGGACTCCGCATTGACAACAGCAGGTTGGGCCTCAGCCCGGCGACTTTTGATGCCTACAAAGATGAGCCCAACTTTTTCGGCGTCGAGATTTGGGGATTCCCCAGCTTTGTCGAACCGGGCGGGGGGTGGACCGAGGGTGACTTGAGCGATCAACCGGGCCTGCCTGGGTTGCCGGTGCGCGTCCGTGTGAGTCACAATGTCGAGCTGCTCGACCCAATCTTTCAGGCGGTTGTGCCGCGCGTGCGTGTCACGGCGCAGTCTGAGATGATTAACGAGGGCACGCAGGCCGGTTTTGGCAGTGTGGCGCCGCCTTCCCTGCCGCCCCCACCGCCGTTGCCCCAACCCGGAGATCCTGGGCCGGGTGGCGGCGGCGTCATTGTTGACTTTAACAGCGGGTCCTTTGACGTGGGCGAGGCGAGTGGGCAAGCGGTCATCACGGTCGTGCTCAGCGAGCCTGCAGAGCAACCCGTGACGGTGGAATATACGACTGATGATGGAACGGCGACGGCGGGCAGTGACTATGTGGCCACCAGCGGCACGTTGACCTTTAATCCTGGTGTCACCAGCCGGACTTTTAATGTCTCAATCCACGACGATACCCTGGCCGAAGGTGCCGAGACGGTCGTGCTAACCCTGTTCAATCCTTCCAATGCCGGTCTAGGTAATAACACCCCGGCGATACTGGTCATCCTGGATGATGACGCAAGCGCCGTGGTACATTTCAGCAGTGTCACCTATTCGGTGAATGAAGGTGATGCGTCGGCCACGATGACAGTGGTCCTCGATTCTGCTTCGGGCAATCAAGTCACCGTGGACTATGCCACCAATGACGGCACAGCGACGGCCGGGGCCGACTATACCGCGGCCGGCGGCACGTTGACCTTTGAGCCTGGGATCACCAGCCAGACCTTTGAGGTGTTCATCCGCGACGACGTGTTGAGTGAGGGAGACGAGACGATCAACTTGAACCTCTCTAATCCTGTCAACGCCACACTTGGGAGTCGCAATCCGGCAGTGTTGGTCATCCGCGACGACGACCTGCCCCCGACCCCGACGCCGACGGGCGCGTTCATCGCGGTCTCGGATTATCTGGTGATTCCCAGCCAGGTGATCCTGATAGACGTGAATCAGCATACGCCTAATGGCGTGTACGAGCTAGTGTGGGTGGACGCGGACACGGGCG
>CAZSJU010000001.1:19525-21588 GCA_964607235.1 uncultured Anaerolineae bacterium
CAGCATACGCCTAATGGCGTGTACGAGCTAGTGTGGGTGGACGCGGACACGGGCGCCGATGTGCAGATGATCGATCCGGCCTTGCAGATGGATGGCTCGGGTTTCAGGCTCGCCGTTCAATTCACCGTCCCTGCTGACAGCGAGGGCAGCTATTATATAGAGACGCGCGGTGACGTCATCGTACAGTCCGCCTTGATCGAAGCGATGCCTTTGCCGCCTGATCTAGTGGTGAGCAATATCGGCGTCCCTGAAGAGATCATACCCAACGAGGATATAACGGTCACGGTAGAGCTGGCCAATCTGACAGATGGTCTGGTCAGCGGTTACTTTGACGTGGACGTTTACATAGACCCTGATTATGAAATTGCCCAGGGCCGGCCCGGCGCCAGCAAGCAGTGGGTGCAAGGGATCGGCCCCGGTGAAACGCTGGTCATTACACATATCGTCACGCTGAACGGCGGCGGGGCGCACGAGCTGTGGGCCCAGGTAGACACCTCTAACTGGGTGCCGGGCGAACTGGACGAGACCAATAACATCTTTGGTCCCCTGGGCGTGACGGCCCTGACCGGCGAGTGCAGTGAGATGAGCGACCGTTTCTATGGCCCGGACCTGGAATCCAAGTGGAATTCGGCGCTGATCGGCAATGCCTCGGTGCATAACCTGAGCATTGATGAGGTCGAAGGCACGTTGTCCATCGAGTCCAATGGCTCCAACCTGTGGAATAGCCCTGACGGCGGGTCGACGCTGGCGTACCAAGAGGTCACCGGTGACTTTGTCGCCACGCTGCGCATTATTCAACCTCTAGAGGGTTCAGGACAGCAGTGGGCCAAGGTGGGGCTGATGGCGCGCGCGAGCGTGGCGTCCAACAGCCGTTGGGTGATGGCGATGCGGACCCGCGATGGGTTGCAATTCGGCTTTCGTCGTGGCTCTAGCGGTGAGCGGTTCGCCAGCGATGTGTCGACGGGCTCGCCCTTGTGGGTGCGCCTGGTGCGGACCGGCGATACGTTTGCCGGTTACTATTCGACCGACGGCTCGAACTGGACCCCCGGCACGGGCGATGGCGAGAACGGCGGCGTGACGGTAGACATGGCAGAGACGATACTGATCGGCATCGCGGCCTCTTCGTACTCGAGCACGCCCGGAACGGCGATTGTGGATGATTTTGAGGTTTGCCCTCTGGGCGCCGATGCGGAGACGTGTCAGGCTTATAGCGACGATTTTGACGACGGGGTCATCACGGACTGGATTGACCTGGACATTGGCAACCCCCTGCCGGGTTCTAGCTCTGAGAGTGGCGGATCAATCACGGTTAACGGTGACGGCACCAGCATCTGGGGCACCAACGACAGTTTCCATTATACCTACAAACAGGTCCCGGGAAACTTTGTGGCAACCATCAACATCCAAGACGTACCGGACACGGCCGAGTTTGCCAAGGCAGGACTGATGCTGCGTGCCAACACGGACCCGGGCAGTGCCCAGGTCATGTTGGTGAACGCGCGCGACAGTGGCATCCAGTTCGCTAGCCGTGAGGACGATGGCGATGGCACCAATAGCATTGGAGACTATCCCGGTTACCATCCCTGGGTACGACTGTCCCGCAGCGGTAACGCCGTCTCGGCTTTTTACTCTAGTGATGGAGAGAACTGGGTCTATCAAGGTTCAACCACGGCAAATTTACCGGAGCAGATATTGATCGGCATGGCGGTTTCTTCTTACGATGGGTTGCAGGTGGCGAGCGGCCAGTTTGACGACTTTGTCTTTTGCGCGGCTGAAGCGGGCGACGTCGCGCCGCCGCTGCCCGAGGATGAGGAAAAGCCGCCCGGTCTCAAAGAGTGCATAGGCAACCCAGACACCCTTATGCTGGGAGACTTTGAGGCGCCCACCGATCAAGTGAACCAGTATTGGCCCCGCAACGCGGACACCTTTCACGCGCACAGCGCCAAGCGTTCAGGTAACTTTTCTCTCGGCTTCCGGGCCAGCGTTGGCCCACGGCCCGAGTACAAGCACTTGAGCCCGTGGGCTTACCAGTCGGTGTCGGTGCCGGGAGATTTGCTGGACGA
>CAZSJU010000001.1:21688-24058 GCA_964607235.1 uncultured Anaerolineae bacterium
ACTTGAGCCCGTGGGCTTACCAGTCGGTGTCGGTGCCGGGAGATTTGCTGGACGATTCGACAGGGACGCTGAGCTTGTGGCAATTCGTGGTGCCTGACCCCGAGGGGTTGGATGGAGACCCCGACGATTACTTTTACATGGTCGTGCGGGACTCGGCTGGAGTGACGCAAACGGCGCCCATTCTGCTGGCCCAGGGGAACACTAACACACCGGTGTTCCAGCAGCAGGTGATCAGCATAGAGACCTATTTGCCCGGTAACGGGCTGGTAGACCTGGCCGGGCAAGACATCGAGCTCAGGTTCTATGGCGTGCATGATGGCAAAGAGAGCGGCACTTATTTTTACATCGACGACGTAGAACTTGAAATCTGCACCACGTACCCCATCCCAGCGGATGAGCCCGGTACGGCTTCTTTCGGCGGCTTGATCGAAGTGTTGCTGGGGGGTGTGCCAAGAAAGTTGGGCGCGAATGTGCAGGTGTCTGCTTCGCTCGTGGGCGGTGACATGTACCGCACGCGGACGATCCACGACAGTACCTATCACTTTTACAACATGCCGCCGGGAACCTATGTAGTCTATGCCCAGGCGGAGGTGCGGGGCCAGGGTGCGACGTATCTCTACACCGCCATCCGTGAAGTGACAGTGACGGCGGATGAGCGTAACTATGGGTTTGATATGTTGCTCAAATAGCGTCGGACTGTGGACCTAGAGAGCCAGAAAGTAAGGAAAGACAGGTAGATGAGCGAACGAGAGAGGCGCTGGTGGCCCGTGGCCGTTTTGGCCGGGTTGATGCTTGCGGTGGCTGTACTGGCGGCCAGCGCCTCTATTGACCCTGCGAGCATGTCCCCAGCCGAGTGGCAGCCCCTTCGTTGGCAGCTCTCGGGTACAGAGATGTGGGCGGCCTATCCGGACATTGATGTAGGCGACGCCGGGCTGGTGGCCGTAGTGTGGACAGAGGGAGACGGCAGCGCTTCGGAGAAGCATCGCGGGCCGCTCAAACTGGGCTGGATCTCCAATGACAGCCCCGAGTGGACGGTGCAAACTTTGACGTCTGATCCTAGCGATGTGATTGATGTCGCTGTAGCCGTTTTGGGCACTACAGTGCATTTGGTCTGGTCTCAAGGTGGCGCTTTTATCTATTATACGACGTGTGTGCCGCCGGATTATGCATGTGATCCGGCGCGGGTCAAGATTGCGCAGGTCACAAACCCTGAAGCTGCAACCGCCAGCCAGGTGGATATTGCCTTGGATAGTGTGGGGGGGCGTCACGTGGTTTGGGTTCAAGATAATGAGGAGCAGGTTGGAAATATCAGAGAGGTGCGTTACCGCTACCAGGGCAGTGTGGGCGGATGGGGCGCAACTCTGATGCTCAATGGCTCCCTGTTCAGCGAGAGGCCGGCAGTGGCTTGCGCTGACGGCTTTGTGCACATCGCCTGGACAGAGTTGGATGATGAAAGCACATTAATAAAATACTGCCGCCGGGCAGTGGGAGGCGCGTCCTGGACTGATTGTGAAGAGTTGGCGAACTGGTCAAACGTGGGTATCGGTGATTATCTGGCGCGTAATCTGTCCCTCACCGCTGAAGGGTCAAATGTCTATGCGGCGTGGGACCTGGTCAAAGCCGGCCAAACCAATTATGCCATCGGCTATGTGCACTCGGGTAACGTCGGTCTCGATTGGCAACCGCCGCGTACTTTTCCCCGTGGACCTAAATCTGGCGGTGCAGGGACAGCGTTTTTCGAGTCTGTTGAGGCGGCCGAATACGTGCGTTACCTGCGACCATACATCACAGTGGCCCCCTCGGGCACGGTCAAGGTGCCCGTGTTAGCCTGGCACGCCAAGCTTACACCCGATGTGGCGCCAGAATCGACCAGCACAAGCTTGCAGGGTACAGCATATAAAGCCTTTTGGACCTATGCCTTGCAGCCCGGCAGCGATAACCAGGGCAATTTGTTCTGGGCGACCGAGCACATCACCCTTTCTACCAACCTGGGGGGCGAGGTGGACATAAGCGTGAATTCGGCCGGGGCTAGCCTCGGCATCGAGGGTGACTTGAAAGCGGTGCTCGATAGTGAATGGCAGGGCGAGGGTCGTCTGCATGCAACGTATCACGAAGCAGGCACAAAAGACAAATGGCGTGTCTTTTATAACAGCAACGAACCCGTTAATTTTTCGAGCGCCATCTATTTGCCTCTTGTACTGCATAACGCTAGCGGCGGCAGCGAGGGATAGGGGAACATGACACGCACACAATGGACAGTGGTCATTGGGTTGATGATGACTATCTTGGCCCTTTTCGGAGTCTTGCTACTGAGATTGCAGGTGCCTGACCCGGCGCCGACAACGCCGCCGCCGGCCTTTTTGTTGGAGG
>CAZSJU010000001.1:24158-26898 GCA_964607235.1 uncultured Anaerolineae bacterium
TTGCAGGTGCCTGACCCGGCGCCGACAACGCCGCCGCCGGCCTTTTTGTTGGAGGATCAGGCGCGGGCGCGGAACGCGTTGCCCGCCGCTCAACAAGAAGCCGCGCGCTGGCAACCGGATGCTCAGCTTGCTTCGGCCGAAATTGTCTGGGATGACTTGGGGCCAGGGGGCATCCTCAAGCAGGATAGATGGACTTTTCAATTTTACTCGCCGTCCAAGCAGCGTATGGCGCTCGTTCGGGTGAGCGATGGACAGGCCCAAATGTTTCAGGAGGGTTTGGTCGTTGACCGGTTGCCGGCGTTGCCGCTGGACCAGTGGCAAGTGGATAGCCCTGAAGCGTTGAATAGTTGGTGGAAACACGGGGGGGCCAGGTTTGTGCGCACGCATGCGCAGTCACAGGTGTCCATCAGCTTGAAAATTCGTACTGACCCTGCGGGCAGCACAAGTACTGACCCTGCGGGCAGCACGGGCATGGAACTCGGAGGCACGCGCCCAGTGTGGATTATCGTCGGATCGGCTTCCGGTGAACATTGGATCGTTCAACTAGATGCCCGGGATGGCTCAGTGCTAGAGCTGTGACAGGCCAGAGCTTTTCGAGTATGCTCTAATATGCTAAAGCAACTAGGTTAGACTAGGGTATGGAGGAGTGCGTGAGATGAGAAAAAAACGATTGCTCTGCCAGGACAAGGGTCAAAGTTTGGTAGAGCTTGCGATCACTTTGCCTGTTTTGCTCTTGATGTTGATAGGTTTGGTTGAGGTAGGCGCCGCTTTGCGCAACTACCTGGTCGTGGTAAACGCGAACCGCGAAGGCACACGCTTTGCGGCGCGCGGTCGCTGGTTTAACGGCAGCGAGCAAGAGATTTTCAAGCGCGTCGTCGCCGCCGGCGGTGATGAACGCTACGAGGGCGAGTGGGTGCGCATCCTGCGCACCGCTGATCAAGGCGACCTGGAGGCAAACACGGGCGTTTACGTTACCTATATCGCCGTGCCCCACCAGATGGACGCGCAGCATCAAGGCTACTCGTATACCACCTGGTTTACAGGGACATTGCCCGATGGGGGGAGCCGCATCGACCCGGATGCTTTGGGTGTGGCGGCGGCCATAGCCAACCAGGAGTTTAATCAGCAATATTACGTGAACGGTGATCTGGATATACCCAGTGAGGACAATTTTGTCGTCGTTGAGGTCTGGTACCAGCATGAGCAGTGGTTGAAAATGCCGATTTTTACCGAGCTTTTGCCAGAAAGGTTTACCCTTTATGCACATAGCACAATGCGTGTCACGTTGGGAGACGACACACGGTATCAGTGATGAGGTATAGCGTTCGAGGAGGTGCAGGATGTTAAAGTTTAGACCCTTTTGTCTTGTTCGAAATGAGCACGGTCAGAGTTTGATCATTGTGGCCTTTGCCATCATTGGCCTTATCGCCATCATTGGGCTGGGTGTTGACCTGGGCGTGGTCTATGTGGAGCGCGTGCGGCTGGCCCGAGCAATGGACGCAGCCGCGCTGGCTGGTGCTCAAGACCTGCCCACCGAAGATGCCGCACACCAGCGGGCGTTGAGTTACCTGCAGGCTAATGGGTATGACATTGTCAACGCCTGTATCGAGACTCACGGCTCAAGCCTGGGTTCGGGGTCTTGTGCCGGGTCAGACGCGGATACTGTCATCACCATCGACACGGAGCAGTTTCGCGAACCAGGCGAGCTGGGGTCTAGCCGGATCAAGGTACATGCCCGCCAGCAAGTGCCTCTGTATTTCGTGCGCGTGATTGGCTTTGACACGATGCCGGTCGCGGCCCAAGCCACAGCGGAGAACATTGAGAACCTGGACATTGCCATCGTGTACGACCGTTCAGGGTCGATGCAAGAGCAAACTCGCTGCTATGGCTGTTGGGTGAAGGGCGGTGAATATCCTTCGGGCACGACCTATCCACTGCCCTTTGGGGACCATTGCCAGGCTTCTGACCCGCTCGAATATAACGGTTACCAGTATCTGTCGATTGAGGCCGAGCACTATTCCAGTTATCTGACCGAGGCGGACTATCACGTGGCCTGGACCGAAGACCCCAAGACATGGTGGGCCATGCAGCGGGATCCCAACGAGAACGCCAGCGGCACCGATAGCCGGGGCGCTTTTATGCTGCTGGGACCAAACACCGACAGCGTGCTGTACTATGATACAGTGTCTGACATTCTCTTTCCGCCAGACCAACACACCACGCCGCGCCTGGACTATGATTTCACCGCGCCGGTGGGCGGCACGTATTACGTGTGGATACGCGCCCAAGGCGGACGCAGTGACACGCATAGCTTTTGGGCCATCGGCCGGTGGAGCCGTAGCCGGCTGCACCTGGGCCTGAACGGGACGCCGATGAACACCGGGAGCACTTGCTTCTGGGGACCGTACAACGATGGCGCTAGCGGCACTGTTAGAAAGAATGACGACGTGCCGGATGGGTTCTGTAACACCGGCTCCGAAGGCTGGTCCTGGTCAAGGGTGCTGCGGTTAGATGGCTTGAGCGCCGGCGCGGAATATACCTTGAATGTGTGGGCCGCGGGCCAGGGTTTTCGCCTGGACAAGATCGTGATCACCAATGATCCACGTACCGACCTGGACCGGAATGGCAAACCGCTGGACTGGTCGCTTAACGGTGTTTCCGATGCTGGTCCGGCCGAGACCCACGGGCGCACCGGCTGGGCCTGCATGGGCCCAGGACATGCGACGCCTGACCCACGTTT
>CAZSJU010000001.1:26998-30055 GCA_964607235.1 uncultured Anaerolineae bacterium
GGTGCCGTCTATCGTCCAGGACCCATCCGCTTGCTTTTTCAACAATCCACGCAATACCCGCGCTTCCAACTCGTAAGCATACGTCGCTAATTCCAACACACTCGCTTTTCTTACAGACATGCCCCTCTCTCCTCTAGCTTTTGGGTTTGGTGATACGGATGTGGTCCAGGTCGCGCGCCACGTGGGTCTGGGGAAAAATCGCTTGGCCTTCGGCCAACACATCCTGTTCACGATAACGTCGTGAAATATGGGTCAGGTACAGCTCGCGCACGTTCGCGTCGCGGGCCAATTGGGCTGACTGGGTGGCCGTCAGGTGGCCGAATTGGCGCGCCAGGTCCGCCTCATAAGACAGGTAGGTCGCTTCGATGACCAAGGCGTCGGCATCGCAGGCGTACGGGACAATGTCGTCCGTGCGCGCAGTGTCGCCCACGTGCACCAATTTGGTCCCTGGGCGTGGTGGGCCGAGAACCTGGTCAGGATGAATGACGCGACCATCGACCAGCGTGACGCTGCGCTCCTGGACCAATGCGCGACGCTCTGGCCCTTGGGGCACGCCTAACGCTTCGGCCGCCTCATTCAAGAAGGGGCGGCGCGACTTTTCGCGGAAGCAAAAACCAAAGCAGCCCGGTCCGCGGTGCTCGACAGGGAAGGCGCTGAGCTCCAACTCTTTGTCTTCTAGCAACACGCCGGGTTTGAGCTCGATCAATTGGATGTCTAACGGTGGACGGGCGCCGCGCAGCACGACCTTGAAAATCAGGTCGTATACCCGTTCCAGTGTCCAGGCGCCGCCATAGATTTCTAGCCGGTCTATCGCCTCCCAGCGGCTAAACGTAGAGACCAATCCACCCAGACCCAGGATATGATCCAGGTGACCGTGGGTCAGCAGGATACGGTCGAGCCGTTTAAAGCCCAGTCCACTGCGTAGGATTTGCCGTTGAGTACCCTCACCGCAGTCTATCAAAAAGCGATATTCCCTGTGTAGCACGATTTGGGCTGCAAGTCCACGGCGGATCGAAGGGGCCGAGGCAGAGGTCCCTAAGAATGTCATCTCAAACATTTATCTGCGCCTCCCCTTTAGACAGACGGGTCAAAATCTGGGCTGCGCCTTTGAGGCGCCGCAAGAGTTTCAGGGTATCGGGGTCATCTGTATCTATTTTTTCCTCCAGTTCGTTCACGGCGGCTGCAATAGTATGGGAAACCTGCAGGTCCTGGCTCATCTGCATGATGGTTTTATGCTGCCGCGCCACTTCGATCGCCAGCGCGGCATAGTCGGACAGGGACTCCATCAAACGTTGATCGTGCTCGCCAAAGGCATGATGGGCAGTTTGATTGGATACGCCCAGCACGCCGATGACCTGACCGCGTAGTGTGAGTGGGACGTACAGCAACGCGTTGACCAGATAGCCGGTGACGACCTTGAGACGCGAGTCGTTGCTGGTGCCGCGTGCCAGCTTGACAGACTGACCGGTGCGCACCACTGACCCGATGAGCGAATCTTGAATCTTGACATTAAAGCCGCGCGCTTGCTTTTCGCCCAACCCTTTTTCAGCGCGCAGATAGAGGGCATTGGTCGCGGGGTCCACGAGCATGATCGAGCCTTCTTCTGCACGCAACAAATAGACCGCAGCCTCTACGATACGCGTCAGAATCACGTCCAGGTCTGTCAGTGAGGCGACCGCCTTGCCAATTTGATGCAGCGCCATCACCTCTTGTACGCGCCGTTCCAACAATTGATTCGCTTGTACCAACGCCGCGCGCTCGGCCAGCGCCATACCCCGCAAGCGGCTCGTCTGGGTCAAGCGTTGTCGTTGCAGATAGGGCAACAAATCTTCTTCCTTATAAGCCGGTGGCACACAGCCTATGATGTGAGGATAAATCGCGCGCAAGTTGTTCGTGATCGCTTCGTCCCCGACGACCAGAACCGGCATCGTCTTGCCGCTTTGCTCGACTTGACTCAACAAGTGCTCAACTTGGATACCGGCAGGATTCACCAACACATACTCGGGCGTCGAATTGTTTATCACTTCCAGCGCCGCGCTGATGTCTTGTGCGTGTTTGACGTCCACATCGTAGCGTTGCTCTAGCGCCACGCGTACGGTGAACCGGCTAGATTTACGGTCAACGATTAACAGGCTAGTGTATGTCATACTGCTTTTCCCTTGTTCCCTGCGGATACATTCTGCACGCTCTGCTTTTTTCTCTTGTCGCCGCATCCGGCGGATGGGAGGGGAATGATAAAATAACTGGGCCAGTGCGCACTAGTCGCCCGTCCATGTCATTTGGATCAAGACTGTCGCGGTATGATGGTGATGATCTGGGTGGTCCCCCCCCGATCCATTTTTCCAGTTTTCTCTCGCTCTCCAGAGGTATCTCTATGTGGCGTGGGGCCAATCTCAAACTTGGCCTGGGCGAACTGTTCCACAACCCACATGTTAGTGCGCAGATGCTCCGTCGCGCAGCAGGTCAAGTGTGACGGGCCATCTGCGCTGGACAGTGGCACGATCAATTGATCAGCCAGATGCATATCTACCGGCGCGCCGCTGTGGTGATGCCTGATCAAATCTTGACAAGCAGCTTTTGCCACGCGTTCTGCCGGCAAGCCCTTGCGTCCATACGCGCTGAATCCCGCGCGCACCCCGCCGCTATATTCAGCCGTCAAGAAAATGCCAACGCCAGGGCCTTGCGCTCGGACGCGCCGGGCTTGTACGTCTGCTCGAAAGTGCGACAGTAAATTTTGTGCGCGATTAGCCATACGCTGCGGGATATGCGCCGATAAATTGGCTGCGACGGCGGTCCCCCAAGCACGCTCCAGTGCGCCTCGCTCGGTCAATGACATAGCTCGCACTTGGACACAGTTGCCTGGGATGTGTGCGACCAGTTCTCCCCCTCCAGCCGGGTAAAATCCCCACTCTGCAAGTTCAATGTTCGCCTGGATGCCCAGGTGGGCCAACGCGGGCAGATAGACATCTTTTATATAAGAAAAAGACGGACTCCAAGCGACGTGGGTCCCACCGCGTAATGTCAGCTTGGAACTGCCAGAGGCAAGCGCCAGGGGCA
>CAZSJU010000001.1:30155-35269 GCA_964607235.1 uncultured Anaerolineae bacterium
CCCTCGCCATAAGCGCCGTCAATGATGATCATTGATCAGCCTACCTCAATATGTTAGATGCCTGGTGTGGGTGCATAAATTCCCTCATCCCTTAACCTATTTATTATACTCTACACAACTGACAACGGCAACTTGACGTTTCATTTTGGGGGTAAACTTTTAGGCCAGTCAGGCTATTCAATCTGCTACGCAAGTTCGTCAAAGCATGAGGGGATAATGATGTGCCTGTTACTTTGGCATATCTCGCAGGGCTTTGTAGGCGGGACGTAGATAGAGTTGCCACGGATGGGCTTCGGTGATCGCCCACCAGTATTGCTCGTGGTCGGGGGTCCAGTTTGGATCCGCCAGGTAAACGACGACCATCAACCCGACCCATGGATCCCAGTGTGCTTTGGCATATTCAAAGGCCCGCACCAGATAGGCGGCCTTTTCTTCCTCGGTCACGGCGTGCCAGTGATAAGATGAGGCTTCTCGTGGGTCGCTGGTCCAACCAAATTCGACAATGGCCACCTGCTTGTCACCGTCGCCGTACGCCTGCATGATGGCGCGCATGTCTTCGATGTGGCGAAAGGCAAAGGCCCGCTGACCACCGTATTCGGGAGCAGCGGCCACCTCTTCGCTGGAGAGTTCTGGGGGAGCCTTGTAGCCCGGCGCGTGTAAGCCTAGCATATCAAAATAGGGGCGGGCGCCGGCTTGGTACATCTCGCGCAAAAACTTTTCATCGGGCATCGCGTCTTGGTTATCCGTGCCCGTGGGGGCCAGGCCAGCTGAGATGACGATGGCTTGCGGGTCGGCCGCTTTGATGGCACTATAACATCCCTTGAGCAACGCTACATACTCGGCAGGATCAGGGGGGCGCCCGGCCCATTCTCGGGACAGGTTGGGTTCATTCCACACCTGATAAGCTTGTACCCGTCCCCGATAACGTTTGGCCAATTCACTGCAGAATTGATCAAACTCTTCCAGGTTTCGGGGGGGGCCATTGTTCCACTCGCCGGCCCACAAGGGTTGATGATCGAGCCGAAACAAGATGTTGAGGCCGTGTCGCTCGGCTTGCTCAACCACCCGGTCGGCCAGCGCCCAGTCCCAATCTGGAGGCGCCAAATCCGGGTACTTTTCAATGTCGCGCCAGCCGATGTTTTGTTTTATCCACCCGAAACCGGCCTCTTGGACCAACTTGATATCCCGTTCGACGATGGCGTCAGGGCTCCACCATAAAAAGGTGTGCATGCCATATTCTGGCGTGTTGAGCCTGGGACGTGGCCAGGAGGTAGCGGTAGGAGGGGGGGGCGGGGTGCTGGTAGGTGAGGGTGTACAAGCCGGGAGCAATGCGGACAGCAACCATACCAGGCTGATCCACAGGTGGGTCAGCCTGGCCGACCGGGAGATTGACAAGGCGATCAGCTGCTCTTTTTTGCCCGCTCTGACGTCCAGGTGAGGATCAGTGTCGGCATTTTGCATTGCACAGGTCATGGAGTTTAGCCTATCTGTAAAGGCCTGCCCAGAGTGGGAGAACGTACCCACTCTGGGCAGGCCACATTTGTGACATGTTTGATATTCAGGGTTTGGGCATACGTTCCAGCGCATCGTAGGCTGGGCGGGGCGCGCCGTTGAACTCTACCAGGCTATAGGGTACGTTGGGGTCCAGTGGGTCCTGGCTCTTGTTGGAATAGTCGAGATTCCACAAATATGCGATCCAGGTGATACCCCATTCACGCTGCAATTGAAAAGCTTGCAGGATCCAGTCAGTCTGTTCTTGCAGGGTGTTGTCCTCGGCAAACTCGAAACCTGGGGGTGTGCCGTCAAAGCCTTCGACAGTGGCCCAGCCAAACTCGGTGACGCATAATTTGCGTTGGCCACTCATCATATCATAGTAGCCCCACAACGTGCTTTTAAAAGACCAACTGTGGTGCGGGTTGTCAAACGGACCGCGAAAGCTAGCCGTGGGGTCGTTATAGCCCTCGTCCCAGTCCTTGTCTGGCGGAAAGTTGATGCCGTTATGGTGGGCGCCGACACAATCCGTATAGTCCAACATTCCGGCGTTTAGCAGTTCTTGAAAGTAAGCAAAGTCGTCGATGGCGGTCACCCGCCCATCAGGCTCTACCCAACCGCCGGTCGGGGACAGCGCGCCGCTGATGACAATGATATTGGGATCGCGCGCCTTGATCTCCCGATGGGCGATTTGCAACAGCCGCACATAGTCGGCGGCGTTCAGCCCGTTGGGCGATTGCCACTCGCGGTCCAGGTTTTGTTCGTTCCACACCTCAATAGCATGGACCTTGCCCTGGTAACGATCGACGAGTTGGCCGATGAAACGTCCATAGGCTTCATAGTCGTCGGGTGGTCCATGAGTGCCCCCGCCGCTGTTCGGCCGGGTCCACGCCGGCGCTGTGACCACGCTGAGCATCACATAAATGTCAGCCCGGTCCGCCTCGTCGACGACGCCATCGACGAGTTCCCAGTAGAATTCTCCCTGACCGGGCTCAATGTGCTCCCAACGCACTTGTTGCTTGATCCAGTCCATCCCCAACTTTTGCACCGAGCCGATGGTGCCCCGTGGGTCCCCGACCGAGCCTTGTACCTGGATGCCATAGCCAAATTTGTCGCGCGGGAACGGCGGCAAGGACACGCTGCCCGCTTGTGCTTCGACGTCTGGAATGGACGTCGCCGCAACGGCGGTTGGCAGCGCGGCGCCTTCACCGGCCGCCGGTGAAGCGGCGATGACAGTGACCCCGCCCAGCATCAACGTTGGGTTGGGCGGCGGGGCAGTTGCGGTCGCGTCAGATTGGTCCGTATCCCGCCCTCTGGTAAAGAGGACCAGGATACACAGCAAGCTGCCTATCAGCAGCGCCCCCAAGCTGGCGATCGACAGTGCCAGGATTTTAGGATCTTGGCGGATACGGTTAGACAAGTTATTCATAGGTCACCTCGCGTGGTACAAGTTATTGCATAACTGCGCTTAATGCATCGCATGCCGGGCATGAACCATCGGGCCGGATAATCGCGTAACCGTCTTGTGGGTCATAGCCATAGCGCACAAAGTCGATATTCCAGACAATGATGCAGCGCACCATGCCGGTAGAGCGGCTCAGGTTGACCGCCTCGGACAGCCAGGCTGCTTGCTGCGCGTTGTTGATGCCGCGCGCCCATGCAAACTGGTCTGAAAAGGTACCCACCCCTTCTTGCGAAGCGTAGCCCATTTCAGTATAGACGAGCTTGCGCGCTCCACCAAAGACGTTATAGTATAACTGCGTCTGGGGCAAAAAGTACCACGAATGGTGACCGCCGCCACCATCAGCTGGGTGACCACTGCTCGCTGAAGGCGAAGTAGCGCCCGAGTTATGGTGGGCGCCGATATAATCCATACAGTTAGCGGCCCCCGCGTTGTACATGCCCTGAAGCCATGGCAAGTCATCGCAACCATTTGCACTGCACCCGCCAAAATAGCCGGTGGGCGCCGGTGCGGCGCTGATGACGGACGTGCCCGCATTGGCCCCTTTGATCGCGCTATATGACGCGCACAATAACTGGGTATAGGCCTCGGGGCTGATTTGACCGATTTGCCACTCGCGGTCGATGTTGGGCTCGTTCCAAACTTCGATGGCGTCGGCGCCGGCGCGCGCCAGGCTGGCCACCCACGCGGTATAATCGGCGTGAAAGTTGGGTTGCGTGACCATGTTGGGGCTGCCCAGGGCGCTGAGTTGAATCTTGAATCCGTTGGCATGCGCGGTTTGGACCAGGCCTGAAGCGTCCTGGCCATAGTGAACTTGGACCTTGGCCCAGTTCATACCAGATTGTTTCATCTGTGTGACATAGTTCCAAGTGCGGATATGGCCACCCAGTTCAAAGCCGCCACCGCCGCCGGGGGCCGGGACGTTGGGTGCAGGCGCAGGGGCGGCTGCTTGCTCTTCCCCTACTTTGATGACCACGGTCAACGTGGTGCCAAAGGCTTGCCCTGCCCCATCGGCCAGGCGCCAGACGCCTTGAAAACTGCCGTCACTGTCAGGCGCGGCCATGTCCACCGAGATATCCATCGTGCCGCCTGCTTCTACTGTCTCTACGCTGACGCTATCGGGAGCGCCCAATGCCTGGCCGCTGACAAAGACCAGTTTGGCGTCTTGGGGCCACGGGCAGGAGCCGGTGTTGCGGACGCGCCACGTTTTGACAAAAGACTCGCCCTTTTCAAAACGTGTATTGTCCGGCACTGTCACGTCGGCCACATAAGTAGAGTTCAAGCAATCGGCCGGCACAGGGGTCGCCGTCGGTTGATTGGGATCAGGGGTGGGCGTAGGGGTCGGCGTGGGCGTGCCTACAGGCGTGGGCGTGGCGACGCTGATGGAAATTTGACCCTGGTTGACACCCTGAGTGCTGCCCCCAGCCGCGACGGCCGCACTGACGACGTACTCGCCGCCTTTTTGGGGGGCGGTCCATTGAAAACCGTTGTCGCCGATCAGCGGTCGGTCCTGGCGATCCAGTTGCTCACCGGCCAGCGCCTGAACCGTCCAGATGACCTGGAGCGCGTTTGATGCTGTCGGTGGCGTGCGCGCGGCGAATTGTTGCACCACGTTAGGGATAGATGGGTCGTTGCCGGGTTCCAACATCCCGGAGATAAAGACGCCGCCCAGATGATACTGCATGGCCCAATCTAGCATCTTGCTCAGGCTGGCTGCGGTGGCCACTGTCACCTGGTGCGTATGACCATCTTGATCTTGGTACGTGTAGCGGTAGGTCTCGGTGCCTTCGTCGAGCTGGATGGTGTCTAGCGCCTCGCCACCCAGCGTAAACTGGACCATTTCGCCGGGGGGGATGACGTCACTCTCAGGGCCTGACATTTGGCTCAGTGGCGCCAGGGCTTGTTCCAGTGTGAGCAAGTCCATATGGTCACCCACCCGGTTGCTGCTGCGTGCGTGCAGGGTGGGAAAGAGCTTGTAGCGGTTGACCTGGCTGAGCGCCCAGGTGTGATATTGTTGCAAGCTAGATGTTTGGGTCGCGTCGCCGTAGGGTATGCGCAACACGTCGGCCATTTGTCCCAACGCGTGCCAGTCATAACCCTCTGTCTCCCAAGCGCCGTCTGCTTTCAAGGTCGGCATTTGCACAGACACCAGGAGCACCTT
>CAZSJU010000001.1:35369-40175 GCA_964607235.1 uncultured Anaerolineae bacterium
ATCGCCAGGGGCCGGGCGCGGTAAATCGCCGAGGTTGCCCTCTATGCCGCCGGCGTCGCCTAATGACAGTCCTGGCAGTAACAGATGGGTAGCGCCACTGCTGGCCGCTGTATCAGGCATCTGTCCTGTCTGCAGTTCCGTGAGGATGGCCGGCGGGGTGGCGCTTGTTTGCACGGCGACCACTGCCTCAGGCACATCTCTTTTCACTTCTGCCAGCAGTAGCTGGTGGTCGGTATCGACTTGACTGCCAACCCATTCCCATCCTTCCCCGGTCCAAGTATACAGATCCAGGGTTTCCCAGGGTTCAGCGTTGTTGGGGATGTTTACCGCGATGATGGTGGAATCGGGGGCATCCCCTCGGGTGGCGATCTTGTAATACGGGCTTTTGACGAGCAGGTTAGCGGGTAATGCTTCTGCCGCCTGCTTTAATTCATTACCGGCCGAACCTTCCAGGAAATTAAGCTGGGGAACAGAGTCGAACTGGACACCGAAACTGCCATCCAGATCATCTAGTGCGGCGGTGATTTGTATGCCGTCCTCATGCGACGCGATGGGTCTCTCAGTGGTGAGAAAGGTGTACCCTCCCCCCTGGATGCGTTCTAGAAGACGGAAAGGGGGAAAAAACACGAGCACCAGCAAGATCATGATCACAAACGCTGATATCGCTATCAGGGCGACCGGCCGATTATTGGAACTTGTACTTATCATGGAGTGATTGCGCTCCTTTCGCAAGTCTTTGCTCTGGTTTCTCAAATTACGAAAGGCGAAGCGGCGTATTTAAAAAGTGACACGGAATCGCCAATCTGTAATCGTAATTTGAGCAAGTGCATGCAGCATCGTGCTTTAAAAGGAAAAAAAGACTGAAGGTATATACCCCCAGCCATCTGAGACCAAAGCAAGCTGCATTCTAACACAAGAGACAGGGTATGGCAACAGAAAAAAGTCCGTTCGTCAGACGCCAGACTTGGCAGTGCTCTAGTGCGTAACGGCGTGCAAAGTTTCGCAGGCGGGGCAACCGCCATTCGGGCGGATGATGGCATAGCCGGCTTGCGGGTCACCGTTGTCTGGCCCGCAGTCAAAGCGGGAAAAATTGACGTTCCAGATAATCATCAGTCGCACTTTGCCGCTGCTAGAGGCCAACACGGCCGACTCGGCGAGCCACGCGGCGTGTTGATCCACGCTCGTCCCGGCTGCCCAGGCAAAGTTGTTGGGCAGTTGGCAATATCCACCCCCCGAGAGGTATCCTAGCTCGGTAAAGCATAGCGGTCGGGTGCCGCCAGAAGCCGCCCAGTAGGTGTTGATCATTCCCCAGAAATACCACGAGTAGTGATTGCCCGTCGCAGCGCCGCTAGTCTGGGAGGGGGGCACGGTGCCTGAATTATAGTGTATGCCATAACAGTCCACATAGTTAGCCGCACCGGCAGATATCATGCCACCCAGGTACACGTCGTCCCCCCAGTGATAGGGGGGATTGTGCCAGGTGGGTGAGAGTGCAGCGCTGACCACCATGGTGTTAGGATTATTATTCTTGATCGCTATGTAGGCGCGTCGTAACATCTCGGTATAAGCTGTTGGATCGATCTGTCCTTGGGCCCATTCGCGGTCAATGTTGGGCTCGTTCCAGACCTCAATGGCGTCAGCCCCTTGGGCGGCCAGCCTGCCCAACCACGCGGCAAAACTCTCTTGGTAACCCGGGTCGGCTGCCCGGCCGGCGTCGCCCACGGCGCCAATGAGAATTTTCAAACCGTTGGCGTGGGCTTCGGCGATGACGCCCGAGGCGTCCCCGCCGTCGTGCATTTGCACCTTGGCCCACGTCATCCCGGCATACTGCATCTGGGCGGCGTTGCCAAAGTGGGCCACGTGTCCACCCAGTTCAAAGCCGCCGCCGATGTGGCCGCTGGGCGGTGGAGGGGGCGGAGCAGGGGCGGCCGGGTTAGCCGTCGGGGCAGGGACTGCGGTTGGCTCTTGGCCCACACGGATCACGACGGTCAACAAGGTCCCAAAGAACTCGCCTTCTGCGTTGGCCAGGCGCCATGTCCCTTCAAAGGTATCGTCAGCGGTTGGCGCGGTCATCTCGACCGAGACCTCGGTGCTCTCCCCAGCAGGTAACGCACTGACGGCGACGCTATCCGGTGCGTTCAATGGTTCCCCCCGCACAAAGAGCAACTGGGTCCCCTCGGGCCACTCGCAGGTGCCGCTGTTGCGCACATGCCAGGTCTTGACAAATTTTTCCTCTTTGTCCAGGTGCGTGTGATCAGGGATTGTGACGTCTGCCAGGTAAACCGCATCCAGGCAATCCAGCGGAGCGGGCGTGGGTGTCGCTGTCGATGTGTGCGTGGGGCGTGGCGTACGGGTAGGGCGCGGCGTGCGAGTTGCTGTGGCGGTGGCGGTGGGTGAAGGGGTCTGTCTGGGTGTCACGCTGGGGCGTGGCGTGAACGTCGCTGTAGATGTGGGAGCAGGCGTGGGCGAGGCACTGACCGTGCTGACTTGGCTTAGCTCATCAGCGTCACCGGACGCAGTCGCCATAGCCAACGCGTCGTTTTCTTGCCCGGCGTCGGAAGGTGCCGGGTCATTCTGACGACCTGGCCGAAAAAGAAAAAATCCGATGACGGTCACGGCGACGACGGTCACAACGACGACACGACGGTCTAGAAAAAACTCGCGGATCTTCATCTAACACCATCCTTTTTGTGATCGCTTTTGGGCAACCAGCAAAAGCCCAGCGCCTGTTTCGCCCGCTGCCAGGTCCATTTCGTAATAGGGCCGCAGGCGTCGGTCGAGGACCCGGGGCAACACGCGGGCCAGCAAGCGCTGGTATCCCAAACGGCGCAATCGCGGCGAGACGAGGATTGAAAAATAAGAACGACGGCCAATGCCGTAACGGTTGTTCATCTTGTCCCATAGAGCGGTGGCTTCTGGGGCCATATAGTAAGCTTGATGCACCAGTTCCATTTGGGCATGATGAAACAACCGTGCCCACTCGTTAGGGGTATGGTAATGATAGTGCTGCAACTGTTCGTCGATAGCAGCGTTATAGGCCGCTGCCAGCCCTGTCTGGCCTCGGGCGAGGTGGTCGCGGGAGGTCGCCAGATAGTCGTGAAAGCGGTCGCTGGGCACAGTGGTGATAAAACGCCCCTCCGGGCCGAGCACGCGCGCGATTTCTGACAGCACAGGCGTGGGATCAGGGATGTGTTCCAGTACCGAGTTTGAGAAAACGGTGGCAAAGGCGCCACACGGGTAAGGCAGGTGATGACCGTCGGACAGGCTAAGCGTCTGGTATGCACCGCCCTGACGAGCGACGAGCAATTGGTAGCGCAACAGGTCGCAGCCAGCCGCGATGGGACGGTCCGTCCGAAACAGGGCCGTAGCAAAGCGCCCGTGTCCACAGCCAAAGTCCAGCATAGGCGCATAGAAGCGCTGGCGAGCGACCGCACGCGCTTCCACTGCCCGCCACAAGGCAACGGGTGGGGCGAACCAATAAAGCTTCAGGAAGGTCTGAAGCAAATCTGCTGACTGAACTGTCATTACGTCTGTCATAGCAAATGACGCGTATTCTAACACGCTGTGGCGCTTTATGCAACCGCCGGGCGGCCGGGAAGAGGCAAGTGTTCAGATTGGGGTATTAGAGTTTTATTAAAAGCTGCCCCTAAACCTTGACAGAGATAGGCTAAGACTCTACAATAAAGTAACGTGGGGGTTAATGTTAAAAGAGAATGGCGCATGGATTATCAAGATTATTATCAGACGCTTGGCATAGATAAAACTTCAGACGAGAAGGAAATAAAGCGGGCCTACCGACGGTTGGCCCGCGAACTTCATCCAGACGTCAACCCCGGTAACGCTCAGGCCGAGGAGCGCTTTAAGCAAGTCAACGAAGCTTACGAGGTCCTGGGCGACCGTGAAAAGCGCGCCAAATACGACCAGTTTGGACATAGTTGGCAGCGCTATCAGCGTGCGGGTGGAGCCCCCGGCGGCTTTGATTGGAGTCAGTGGGCTGGCGGCGGTTTTCCTGGTGGCAGCACACGCGTCGAGTTTGGCGGTGACTTGGGCGATTTGTTCGGCGGTGGGGCTGGCGGCGGCTTTTCGGATTTCTTTAACACTCTCTTTGGAAATATGAACCGTCGCAGCACCGGGCGCGGCGCGGGTCGGCGGGTTAGACACAGTCAAGACCTGGAGCAACCGGTGCAGATTACTTTGGAAGAGGCTTTTCAGGGCACCACGCGCTTGTTAAACAAGGACGGTCGCAAGTTGGAAGTCAAAATCCCACGGGGCATCAAGAGTGGGGCGCAGATTCGCGTCTCTGGCCAGGGTACACAAGATGGTTTGGGCTCGCTGGCGGGTGATCTTTATCTAAAGGTCACGGTTGCGCCACATCCTATCTTTAGCAGAGATGGAGATGACTTGCGCTGCGAGGTGCCTCTGGACCTTTATACCGCTGTCCTGGGTGGTGAGTGGTGTGTCAATACCCTGGATGGTAGTGTGCGGCTCAAAGTGCCGCCCGAGACGCAAGGGGGGCGCACTTTTCGCCTGCGGGGCAAGGGAATGCCCCGATTGCGGCAGCCAGACCAGAGGGGTGACCTGTACGTAAAAACAAACGTGCGCTTGCCGCAAAAACTGAGCGCACAGGAGAAACAGCTTTTCCAAGACTTGGCGAACCTACGTGTGTAGCTTGGGCGTGCTGACAGGCTGGGTCAAGGTGTTGGTCAAATAGCGCTATGGTCTATGGTGTGTTGGGCTGTGGCTGAGGAAAAAGATGCAGAGATACAAAAAGGTGTGGGGGGCGCTAGGTCTTTTGATCCTGCTCAC
>CAZSJU010000001.1:40275-46796 GCA_964607235.1 uncultured Anaerolineae bacterium
TATGGTAGCGGCTCGGGTTTTGTGATCGATAAGCAAGGTCACATTGTCACCAATAGCCACGTGGTGGAAGCGGCTGAGCATTTGCGTGTGACGTTTGCCGATGGCCGGGTGGTAGTGGCCAAGTTTGTCGCGGCAGACGCGGACAGTGACTTGGCTGTGCTCAAGGTGGACGTGGCGCCGGAGCGCTTGTTTCCCCTCGAGTTAGGAGATTCTGGCAATCTGCGCGTTGGGCAGCGGGTGATCGCTATCGGCAATCCGTGGGAGTTGGGGGGAACGATGACGGTGGGCATCATCAGCGCCCTGGGACGATCTCTGCGCGGGCGGCAAAGCCTGGATGGTGGCTTTTATTCCATCCCCGAAGTCATCCAGACTGACGCGGCCATTAACCCCGGCAACTCGGGCGGACCGCTGTTGAACTCGCATGGCAAGGTAGTAGGCGTCAATACTACTATTCGTTCTGAGGGACGCTATAATTCCGGGGTGGGCTTTGCTGTACCGGTGGACATTGTCAAGCGGGTCGTCCCTTCGCTCATAAGTGAGGGGCGTCATCGCTATCCCTATCTCGGCATCTCGGCCAATTCTTTCTTTAGCGTGGCCGACTTGTACGAGGAGCTAAATTTGCCCGCGCAATGGGGCATATTGATCGACCAGGTGGTGTCGGGTGGCCCGGCTGATAAGGCCGGCTTGCGCGGGACAACAGAACGCGTTGAGGTGTGGGGCGTGCAGATAGGGGTCGGGGGCGACATCATCCTTGCTATCGACGGTTATGAATTGCGGGATTTTGACGCATTGATCGCCTATTTGGTGCGCGAGACGTCGGTGGATCAGACAGTAACATTGACCGTGTTGCGAGATAAAGAAACGATAAAAGTTCCGTTGACGTTGGGAGAACGACCATAGAAAGGGAGCCATATGGACAAAGTTCGAGTAGAAACTATTCCACCTGACAAGCCTTACTATGTTATCAGTGCAGCGGCACGTCTCGTCAGCTTGCATCCCCAGACGCTTCGCCATTATGAAGAGATTGGGTTGGTTGTGCCTCAGCGTTCGCAGGGTAACATACGACTCTATTCACCGAGAGACATTGAACGCTTGCACAAGATCGCTCGTCTGACTCAAGATCTAGGAGTGAATCTGGCCGGGGTTGAAATCATTTTGCGTTTGAGTGAGCAAGTAGAAAGACTCCAAACGCAAGTCAAAAGTTCTGGCCAGTCGGCTTTAACGTGCAGTAGCAGTTAGTCTTGTCTTACACGCCGCCTCTTTTAGAAAAGTAAGGAGACACAACTATGTTTGGAAAGAAAGATTTGCGCGAGTTGGCCCAATACAGAAGTGAAGGGCAGGTGTTGAGTCTTTATTTGAGCACCGACCCGACCCAGCACACAACCGAGGAATACAAACTGGCCCTGCGTCAATTGCTCAAAGAAGTGGAGGACCAAGCCGCTGCCCAAGACGTCGATGCAGTGGAGCGTTTTATGGATTTTGAGTACGATTGGAAAGGGCGCGGCATTGCGATATTCACTTGTGCAAAAGATGACTATTGGCGGCAATACAGTCTAGCTGTCCCTGTTGAATCGCGCGTCGTTGTTTCTAACAAGCCATTTGTCACGCCGATTGCCGCTTTGTGGGATACCTACAGCCGCTTTGTCGTGGCGATGGTGGACCGGCAGGGCGCGCGCCTGCTTTTGTTCCAGATGGGAGAACTGGTGACCGAAGAAGGTATGTTGGGTGAGCAAGTGCGCCGCCTTAAGGATGGGGGAGGCTCAGCAGCAAAAGGGCGGCGTGGAGGGGTGGACCGGCGCGAGGGTGAGGTGGCCACACGCAATATCAAGGAAGCAGCCGAGTTGGTGGTGGCCTTTTGCGAAGTGTATCGGCCCCGCAACTTGTTGCTGGCGGGAGCCGAGTTAATTCTCCCGCAATTCAAGGACAACCTGCCACGTGTTTGGGCGGATCGAGTCATTGGTTCTTTTGCTGCTGATATGGCCGAAGGGCCGAACGAGATCCGTGATCGCGCGTTTGCGATTTTAGAGCAGGTAGAGAGTGAGCGCAAAAAGGCATTAGCTGATGCGGTCATTACGGCGGCGGCCAAAGGGAGCAACGGTGTCGTGCGTTTGGGAGAGACGCTCGGTACGGTGCATGAAGGGCGGGTGCAGACACTGGTGGTGGCAGAGGGCTACCGTGCGCCAGGCTATCGTTGCAAAGGTTGCGGCTATATCACCGACCAATCTATGCAAGAGTGCCCGTTTTGTGGCGGCGACATTCAGGAAATTCTCAATGCCGTCGAGGCGGCAGTTTCTCAAGTGTTAGAGCTGGGGGCGCGCGTTGAAATCGTCCACGGCCATAAAAAGCTGAACGAGCTCGGCATTGGCGCATTGTTGCGTTACTAAAAGACACAGTTGAACGAAAAGCGGGGCTGTCGACGACAGCCCCGCTTTTGCAAGTGCCCTCGTCCAAATCAACTGGGCCAGGGCACGTCAGTTTTGTTAAATTTTAAGGGATATGAAGGACGTTACAGTTTTCGACCGTCAGGTGTTTGATCCCTAGCCAAGAATGGTTGCTTTCGACACGCTTGGGGTGTCAAAGCCAAAAGTGCCCGCTGCCGAAAAACTGAACGATCCCTGACAATGACTATCGGCTAGTCATCGTCGTCGTCATAATCATCATAATCATCATCGTCATAACCCGCGTAATCTAACTCGGGCGGATCAACGTTGATGAGCTGCAGGTCGGCATCGCAATTGGGGCACAGCAAGACGTCCCACAATTCGGTTGACCCAGGAATCTTGATCCATGCATCACATTCGGGGCATTGAGCTCTCATCGGACTAGCTTCCCTTTTGAAAAAGACAGCAATCTCCTGTTAGTCGTTATAAAACACTCGAGTCACCGTGTAAAAGTTTTAAAATTAATAAAATGACCGCCTCCTATCACGTTAACTAGCTCTTGTATCCTTGCCTCGGTTTGGCAACCTGACGCTTACATGGAAGCCGATTGCCAAATGGGCGTGGCGAAATATTACAAGTAATTGGCCGATTTGTCAATCTAATATAATGTTAATGTCTCTCCTATGCTAGTCTAACACACCAGTTATAGCATGGGGTTGAAGAAATAAATAGGGGAGTGATGAAAAAGTATGATGGATTTAAACAAGTATACGCAAAAGGCCCAAGAAGCTATCATGGCAGCGCAGAGCCTGGCTACTGAACATCATCATGGTCAAATCGAGCCAGAGCATCTGCTCTTGGCGTTGCTGCGTCAGAGCGAGGGTGTGGTCCCCCAGGTCGTTGAAAAACTGGGCGGCAACTCTTCTGTTTTGGCCAACGCCGTCGGGCGGGAATTACGGAGCAAGCCTCAGGTCCACGGTGCGAGCAGCCGGATTGCGGTCAGCCGTGCGCTGGACCAGATTGCCCAAGAGGCCGAAAAGTTGGCTCGGGACATGCGAGACGAGTTTGTCAGCACCGAGCATCTGTTGTTGGCATTGGCCAGTGCTCAGTCGCCACTCTATAACTTTTTGGCGGGCCATGGCATCAATCAAGATGCAATCTTGCAGGCGCTGACCCAGGTACGTGGCAGCCAGCGTGTCACCAGCCAGCACCCTGAGGGTACCTACGCCGCATTAGAAAAGTATGGTCGTGACCTGACCCAGTTGGCGCGCACGGGCAAGCTGGATCCCGTCATCGGACGTGACGAGGAAATTCGCCGCCTGATACAGGTGCTCAACCGGCGCACCAAGAATAACCCGGTGCTGATTGGCGAGGCCGGAGTAGGCAAGACCGCCATTGCAGAAGGGCTGGCGCAACGTATTGTCAACGGTGATGTTCCCGAGGGGTTGAAGGACAAGCGGCTTGTGGCCCTCGATCTAGGAGCGTTGGTTGCCGGCGCCAAGTATCGCGGTGAGTTTGAGGAGCGGTTAAAGGCTGTGCTCAAAGAGATTACTGACGCGGCCGGCCAGGTCCTTATGTTCATTGACGAGTTGCACACAGTGGTCGGCGCAGGCGCGGCCGAGGGGGCAATGGATGCCAGTAACATGCTTAAACCGATGTTGGCCCGAGGCGAGTTGCACTGCATCGGGGCGACTACCCTGGACGAATATCGCCAGCATATTGAAAAGGATGCCGCATTGGAGCGCCGTTTTCAACCAGTATACGTCACCGAGCCGACGGTACAAGAGACGGTTAGCATCCTGCGTGGTCTAAAAGAGCGCTACGAGGTCCATCACGGTGTGCGCATTCAGGATAGTGCGGTCATTGCCGCTGCGACATTGAGCCATCGTTACGTCGCTGACCGCCAGTTGCCTGACAAGGCCATCGATTTGATCGACGAAGCGGCCAGCCGGTTGCGGATGGAAATTGATTCCAAGCCGGCCAGCCTTGATTCGGTGGATCGACAAATCATGCAGTTGGAGATTGAGCGCGAGGCGCTCAAGAAGGAAAAAGACAAGGCCAGCAAAGAACGTCTGGCCGCCTTGGAAAAAGAACTGGCTGATTTGAAAGAAGAATCAAGCCACTTGCGCATTCGTTGGGATAAGGAAAAAGAGGCCATCAACAAGGTGCGGGATATAAAAGAGCGCATCGAAGAGACCAAGACGGCCATTGAGAGTGCCGAGCGGCGCGCCAACCTGGAAGAGGCGGCGCGGTTGCGCTACACGGCCCTACGGGACCTAGAGTCCCAGCTAAAAGAGAGCGAGGCGCGCCTGGCCGAGCTTCAAGCCAGTGGCCGCATGCTCAAGGAAGAGGTCGAAGCGGAGGACATTGCCACTGTCGTCGCCAGTTGGACTGGCATTCCGGTCCGTCGTCTGTTAGAGGGAGAGATCGAAAAGTTGCTCAAGATGGAGCAGCGGCTGCATCGGCGGGTCGTGGGACAGGACGAGGCGATCAGCGCTGTGGCCAACGCGGTGCGACGTAGCCGCGCGGGTCTGCAAGACGCTAACCGACCCATTGGGACCTTTATCTTTCTGGGGCCAACTGGCGTAGGCAAGACAGAACTGGCGCGCGCGCTGGCAGAGTTTCTATTTGACAGCGAAGAGGCAATGGTACGCATCGACATGAGCGAGTATCAGGAGCGCCACACGGTCAGCCGACTCATCGGCGCGCCGCCGGGATATGTGGGCTATGATGAGGGCGGGCAGTTGACCGAAGCCGTGCGCCGTCGACCTTATGCCATCGTCTTGTTCGACGAGATCGAAAAGGCCCATCCCGAGGTGTTTAACGCGTTGTTGCAACTTTTGGACGAGGGCCGGTTGACCGATGGACACGGGCGCACGGTCGACTTGACCAATACTGTCGTCATTATGACCAGCAACGTGGGCAGTCACTGGATCAAGGAACTGGGTGTCACGGATGCCCAGGACAAAGTGATGGCCGAACTGGATCGTGGCTTTCGACCCGAGTTCTTGAACCGCGTTGACGAGATCATCCTGTTCCACGCGCTGACGCTGGAAGATTTGGTGCAGATTGTGGACATACAATTGCGGCACCTGCGTGGTTTGCTGGGCGAGCGTGGGCTGGATTTGGAGATCAGTCAGGCGGCCAAGGAGTATCTGGCAGAGCGAGGATTTGACCCCATTTATGGCGCTCGCTCACTCAAGCGCGTGATCCAAAGAGACCTACAAGATCCATTGGCGCTAATGTTGCTGCAGGGCGAATTCGGCGAAGGAGATACAGTCTACGTGGACCTGCACGAGGGGGCGCTGACCTTTGATCGTCCACGCGCCCGCGCATAATTGCTGTGCCGCGCTGATTCGATGACATAGGCCGGGCGCTAACGCCCGGCCTTTTTGCTTGGGGTAGGTCAAGCGAGTCAGGTAATGTTGCCCCGGGGAAAACGTCCGAGGCTCGCAATGACCCTCAAACTGAGAATTGCTGCAAAGGCAAGCGTGACATAGACAGACCTGATGAAAGCGGTTATAATGCACTGGTGAATTCAATTCAATCCAATCGGCGCCCATAGGGGGGAGTATGGAACAGACTGTTAAAGAGATTGCAACGATTTTACGTTCAACTGAAGACATGGCAGACCGATTTACCCGGCGCGTACAGGAACGAGTGGGACAATCGGCGTCCGCGGATGATATTTTGGCGGTGATGAAAGCGATGCCAGCCAAGAGCCTTTCCATGGACAAGGTAGTCGCCAGGGTGCAACAACAGCAAAAGCGCAAAGGCACAAGTGCGCGCCGGCGAACAACAACGAGGACGACCGCCTCCCCTTTGTCGAGACGACGTACTGTGACCAATGGGAAAACGGCTAGCGCGCGCGCTACAGCTACCCGTTCTCGGGAACCCAAGACGTTGGCCGAAAGGCTCGGTGCGATATTGCAAGACAATTGGGACCGCGCTGAGGCAGAAGGTTTAAAGCCTGAAAGGATGTCGGCTGAGGAATTTGTCAAGGCGGTCTATCATTATACTGACCGGCGTGAAGCAACCCGCCAACGTATCCTCAAGGCGATGGGGCGACTGGACAAAAATGACGTGTTGCTGACCCCGGCTTTGGTCGCTGACGCCGTTCACGAGCTTTTCCAGGCATAG
>CAZSJU010000001.1:46896-48343 GCA_964607235.1 uncultured Anaerolineae bacterium
GTAAATGGCTTGACCAGATAACCGGCTAACTGCTGTACTTGGGGCCAGATCCCTTCCACCAGGCCCTCGGTGCGCACCGTGACGACAATGACAGGGATATCTCGCAGAGATTTGTCTTTTTGTATCTCGCGAAAGATATCCCAGCCTTCCATATCTGGCAACATCAAGTCCAGTATAACAAGATCGGGTTCGAGTTGGCGTACGAGCTCTAGTCCCTTGTGACCGTTCAACGCAGATTCAAGGGTGATCTGCTCTTTCTTAAAGATCAAGCGTAAAAGGTCGATCAACTCGGGCTCATCCTCAATGTAAACGACTACTTTTTGCTTAGCTGCATGCACGCGGTCTCTTCCTCCTGCCCCCCATAAATTCTGTCACTTTGGGTCTTGCGACCCCCCCGTACTGTTAATAATCCTGCCAGCCGTGTTTGCCAACGAGTGGCACAAAGATGACTGGCCCCAGTATTTCGCGCTCCCATTTGCCTGCGTGGCGTTGCAACCGGACGAGAACTTGATCATAGCGTGCTCCCACAGGGCCAACGAGGCGACCACCTTGGGCAAGTTGTTGTTTCAGTGTCAAAGGCAGTTCGGGTGCTGCTGCTGTGAGCATAATGGCATCAAAGGGCGCCTCCTCTATATATCCGATGCTGCCATCAGAGACAATGACGTTGACATTATTATAACCCAATTTAGCCAAACAGGACCGAGCTGTTTGGGCCAGATCGGGAATATATTCGACGCTGATGACTTGGTGCGCCAGGCGGCTCAAGATTGCCGCTTGATAGCCTGAGCCGGTGCCGATCTCTAGTACTTTTTCGTGACCCTCCAGTTGCAGAGCCTCGGTCATAAGGGCCACGATGAAGGGTTGCGAAATCGTCTGTTCGTAACCGATAGAGAGGGGGCGGTCGTCATAAGCCTGTAACTGCCGCCCTTCAGACACAAACTCGTGGCGGGGGACCTCGCGCATAGCGCGTAATACACGCTCGTCCGAGATCCCCCGAGCGATTAGTTGATCTTGCACCATGTGTGCCCGTGCCCTATTGAAATCGAAATTGAGATCGGAATCGGGTGTTTTTTTATCTTTATGCACGTCTATTGCCTCTGCGTACTGCCAAACGGCCAAGGCCGCACGGCCACTGGCCACTTGTCGGATGTTTGCTCAGCCGTCAGCTTGTGACGACCTGGACGTTGAGCGCCTCTAGCACAGATTCAATAGGGTTAAACAATGTCGTGGTGTTAGAACCGGCAAAGAGCAAACCGATCACGTTCCGCTCCATATCCAACACAGCCGAACCCGAGTCACCCGGTTGACTCATGGCGCCAGCCATCAACTGATTCACAAACCGGGCCGTTTGACTGCCGTACGCGACCTGCACAGTCACGTCAATCTGGACGACGCTCCCGGTGGTGTATCCGGTGGTCCGTCCGGATTTTTGTACCGGCATACCCAG
>CAZSJU010000001.1:48443-54275 GCA_964607235.1 uncultured Anaerolineae bacterium
TAATTTTATAGCCAACGCCGCAGGCTACTACGTTTTGTTTAGAGAGCAACCACGCAGCGTGGGCTGCTCTGACCATTTGAGCACTAACAATTTGTTCAATCATGCTCATAATTCTTCCCCCTTTTGTGTTACAAGGCCCGGATTTCTCCGGTCGCTTGCACGTCTACCGGCACGCCTTCAATGCACGATGGTATCACGTCTTGGGGCGCCAGTTGTTCAGAAGGCACTTTTTCGCGTACCGAGACGACGATGCATACTTGATCGGTGATTTGCCCCTGGTGCTGTCGTAGGCCCACACCTACGCCTACTACATTAGCCTTGTTTAACAATCTTTCTTTGTGAGCGGCCTTGACCGCTTTTACTTTTTCAATGTCCATCATTCTCCTCCCGGATTTTTATTCCTGCGGCATTGCCATCAGCCTTTGGAGCACCTCGGCCATACGCAGGCGGGCGAGGGCTTGCAACTCTGCATTGCCGGTTGCCTCAGCGGTGGCGGACGTCCGTTCAAAGGCTGCCAAAGCATTTTCAAGATCGCCTGCTTGTTCAGCCGCCGCGCCTAATAAAAAGTGACCCTCCGGTTGATCTGGGGCTGCGTGGGTGATAGACCAGGCATCTTGGTAGGCGGCTTTTTCCTCGCCCAACGAGAGATAGATCCAACCACGGTGCAGCCAAAAGTCGATCCCTATCCCAGCACCCCAAGCGGTCTGCGCCCGCTGGAAAGCGATTTGGGATTGCGCCGTCTGCCCCATCTTTTCATACAGTGCGCCCAACCATATATAGGTCTCAGCCCGGTCTGGATTTAGGGTTGCGGCGTCTTTAAAGTGCTCGAGCGCTTTGCGCCAATCCCCTTCGGCCACAGCCCACTCGCCGTCGGAAAAACGCGCGTTCGCCTCTCGGATATGCCACGGTGGGGCGAGGACGTTATCGTAGAGGTGATACAGCCCCACCAGAAACAACGCCAACAACAGTGCTGCTCCCAGACCCTGTTTGATGCGCCGTTGCCGGGTAACGGCCACTTGCTCGTCCAGGTACCACCACCAACGTGCCGATGTGGGACGATTGGCCGCCAGCGCCGGCCCGATTTGTGAAACTAGCGTCTTTTCGTGACGACGAATTTGGCCAAATATGTGTTGCAGACGCCCCCGTTCTGCTCTTAAATCAACGCCGCGAGCCTCCAGATGTTCCAATTGATCCATAGCGTCGTCGAGCCGGACTAATAATTCCAGTCCGTTGGTCCCTTTGTCTATTTGGGCGGCCCGGTCCTCGCATTGCTCAAGCCGCTCACGTAATGCATCGGCTGAGGTGCGTACGCCGGGGGGAGGTGGGTGTTGTCCGGTCATCATAAAATCGGATTTGGCCTAGCCCTCTGAAAAGCGTCTCGCGGCGCTTAAAGCACGCAACGCAAAGACCTGCTTTAGCTCACCTACCGGCAAATGCCGATAGTTATAAAGGGGACGGCGGTCAAAATCAGCCAACGTCGCCAGCGCCTCCGGCGTCAGTTTCTCCAAAACACCCAACTGGCGCAGAGTTTCCAACGTCGCCAGCGGCGTGCCGCGCCGGCCATTGCCGTCCTCAATCTTGAGCGCCAATCCCAGCGCAATGCTGTGGCCCGACTGGTCTTCTAACCAAGTTGCCAGACCCTGGTACCCCTCGGCGCCGCCCTTGGAGATGATCCTTCCATGTGCAGCTTGCATCAAGTGGGTATCGAAACGGTCGGTCCCGGCGACCATTTCTGGATGGGCCGTCATCGCGGATACGATGCAGCGGCAGGCTTTTTGGCGTCGCGCCGACAAGTCGTTTGGGTCCAGGAGGCGCGCGTAAGCCCAAGCCGCATGGCGCAGCGGCAGGCCAAAAACAGGCACGCTGCAGCCATCAATGCCGATTTCTATTTGGTTGGCGGCCATCTCGGCCATTTCAGCCAGCGTTTCCAATATCTTTACCTGGACCGGGTGCTCTGGGTCCGTATAGTTTTCGGTTGACCATCCCTGGCTGACAGCGTACGCCAACATGCCAGCATGTTTGCCCGAACAGTTGTGATGTAAAGTGCTAGGGGGAGCGTCGGCGCGGATCAATGCTGTGGCTGCCTGTTGGTCCAAGGGACGGTGCGTGCCGCATAGCAGCGCATCTTGATCCAGGCCAATGCGCTTCAAGATGCTCCTGACTGCCGCAACGTGGGCATCGCTACCGCTATGCGAGCCGGCGATGACCGCGAGCTGCTGTTCGTTCAGATCCCATTGGTCCGCGGCGCCGCTTTCAATGAGAGGTAACAACTGGAATGGCTTGGCCGACGAGCGCATCGTCACGACCAGGTCGGGATTCCCGACCCAGGCGCTTAAATGACCTTTGCGGTCCACGACTGCCAGCGCCCCACGGTGTACGGCTTCTACAACTTTTCCTCTTATAACCTCGACCAGTGCTTCGGTCGCCGATGTGTTCTGACCTAATTGCAAAATTTCCCCCCTATGCTCGACTTGCTTGTGGTCCGTCTAGCCGACGCTTGAATCTAAAGTTGGTGTTTAGCCTCAGGATGATGCCACGTCGGCGGCTTTGAACTCGTCGTACAAGATGTCCAGTCCCATTCTAATTTGTCGCTGCACCCGCTCTCGTTGCCCGTCAGCGATGGTGTAAAGCGGCAGCAGATCAACAGCGACCTCGTTCAGATCCCCTTTAGGGCGGCCAGCTTGATAGAGATTGGCCGTACGTGCGCGGGCGAGTTGCAAGTACGCTATTAGCGGTTCTGTCGCCGAGATATCACACACAGGGCCACGGCCGGGCACGATGATGGCATCTTGAAATCGCGGATCTTGACGCAGACGCGCCAGGGCTGTCAACCACTCGGCTGTTAAAGTCACTCCCAATGGCGGATGGGTGCCGACCACAATCGTGTCGCCCACAAATAGCACGCCTTGTTCGGGGAGCCACAGCCACAACATCCCGCTTGCAGCGGCCAGGAGTGACACGACGTGCTCACCCATACATAACTTGGCTTGTCGGTCGACCATGATTTCAGGCAGCATGACTCGGAGATTAACAATGTCCGGGTCGCGGTCCGCAAACTTTTCTTTCATAGATTGTTTAAAGTTGTCGGTGCTCAGGTCTTTGAGCTTTTCCCAGGCCCCTCGCTGTGCCACAACCCTGCCTTTGCCCATGCCCAGTCTAGGGTAGGACTTGTGTTTGGATTGATCACTGAGCAAATACTGGGTGCCCAGGCTCCGATCGCTCTGGCCGCTGGTGTACACAACAAATCGAACCGGTTTACCCTCTAGGGAGTGGATCAGTGTTTGCCAGCGTTGGGCCTCTCCCGGTAACAATGGAGTGTCGACACAGATGCTCCCGTGATCGGTGACGATACACCCAATGTTTACGCCGGGATAGACCGTTTCTACAAAGACGTTAGCCCCAATTTTTTCCATAATTATTTTGCTCTTGTTCCTTCCAACTGTTGAATGACGGCTTGTGCTGCTTGTTCCAATGCAGCATCTATCTGTTGTAGATCCGAAATTGGGCCCCCGCCTTGGGCAAAGTCGGGTTGTCCACCGCCGCGAGGCGCGCCCAGTGTCCTGGCGGCGTCGCGCACCAGGGGGACCATATCTATCTCGACATCGGACGAACGGGCAAAATAAAATTGCGCTTTACTTTGCTCCAGTGTCCCTATGCCTAATAATGTCACGACACTTGGTTCGGACACGAGTGCGTGAGCCAACCAGCGTATGTCTATCGCTGTGTCCTCTGGCAAGCGTTGTATGATCAAGCGCACGCCGGCGATGACGGGTGCGGCGCCTCTCATTTCAGCCGCTTCATAGTGGGTCAGTTCTTGATTGGCTTTTCTCAAATTGGCCCGTAATTCCTTTATTTCCACCACCAGTCGATCCACAGCTTGGTCTAATTCCCAGTATCCTACGTTGAATCCCGCTGCGACCTGGTTTACCATGCGGTTTTTGTCGTGATAGTCGCAAAACGCCCGGCGACCACAACGGAACTCGACCCGGGTCTCGTCACCGCGCCTTTCCCACTTGACGATTTTAATCATACCGATTTCACCGGTCCGTCCCACGTGTGTGCCCCCGCACGCCGACCAGTCAAAGTCGGCTATCTTGACCACGCGCACATCACCGCTAACCGCCGGGGTCTTGCGCAGCGGCACATCGTCCAATGCTGAGGGCGGGACGAACCGCACGCTGACAGGCCGGTCCTGCCACACAATCTCATTTGCTAGTCGCTCGGTGCGGTCCATGTCCGCTGTTGAGAGCGCTTGCGGGGCCGATAGGTCAATGGTGACACTCTCACCGCTCAGATGGAACGAGACCGTCTGGGCTTGCGCCGTCTGGATAAAAGCCTGCGAGAGAATATGCTGACCCGTATGCTGTTGCATATGGTCAAAGCGGCGTTCCCAGTCTATTTTTCCCTGGATCAAGACGACTTTTGCGTCTGCAAGGGGTTCGTTTTCCTGGTGGTCAGTAAAGGACGCGCTGAGCGGCGCTTCCAGCACGTGCAGCACTGCCTCGTCCGCTTCTCGCACCATTACGTCCACTACTTTTGTGCCGTCCAAGGTACCCTGGTCAAAGGGTTGACCGCCCGAGGTGGGATAAAAAGCCGTGCGATCCAGGACCACGGCGGGGCGTTGTTGAAAAGTGGTCCTTTCGACCACGTGGGCCGTGAACTGGGTTAGATAAGCGTCGTGATAATATAGCCGTTCGGTCATGGTCCTTTTCTTTCAATGCTCTAGTTTTTTCCTGTCCGAGTGGTCTGTCCCAGTGGTATTGTGAAAATAAACGTCGCGCCTTCCCCGAGCGCGCTTTCTACCCAGATGCGCCCACCGTGCGCCTCGACAGCCAGGCGACAAAAGGCCAGCCCCAGTCCAATCCCCTTGCCCGAATCCTGGCCTCGCACCCGGGAAAATTTGTCAAAAATCCAGCGCTGGTGTTGCGGCGCGATACCCGGACCATTGTCACGCACGCGTACCCACAGCATCCCCTCAGCAGCTTCCGCCGAGACCGTGATCTCGCTTCCAGAAGGCGTGAACTTGAGCGCATTGCCGATCAGATTGATCAATACCCGTTCAATCATCGCACTGTCGGCCATAATTACCGGCAGTTGCTCGGGCAGATGAATGTTCAACGTCATGCGCTTGCCTTTCACGTACAAAGCGAGTTGTTCTACGGCAGTCTCTATCAGTGGCTGGATTTGGACGGGAGCCTGATCTGTTAACTCTTGACCGGCTTCGAGTCGGCTGATATCCAGCAATGAATCCACCAGGTTGGAGAGTCGCTGGGTAGCACGAGACGCGATAGAGATCAGTTGTGCCGCTTGTTGGGGGTCGCTTTCTTCCAAGGTATCCTTTAATAACTCGAGACTGTTAGAGACGGTGCCCATAGGGCTGCGTAAGTCGTGGACAATCATGTGCATCAAATCCTGGCGCAACTGTTCCAGCTCGCGCCGCGCCGAGATGTCCCTTCCGATCCACTGCACACGGTCGCTCTCAGCAGCTCGAATCCACTTGAGCCGTAATTCCAGGGGGCGCAGGGCGTCTTTGGCGCCAATGATCCAGGATTCCAGGGTGGGTTCCTGGCGGTCCACGGCCTGGTTTAGCGCCTGGTGCCATTTATCGCGTTCCTCGAGCAAGGTCAAAGACCACAACAAGGTGCCGGGTAAATCTCTAGCAGTATGTCCGGTGAGTGCAGCCGCTTTTTGGTTCACTTGGAGAATTTTGCCCTTGACGTCCGTGACCCAGACGGCGTCGGCGGATTTCTGGAACAAGGCTTGATAACGCGCCTCAGCTGCCCGTACACTATTAAAGAGGTGGGCGTTTTCGACCACGCTGGCGGCCAGGCC
>CAZSJU010000002.1:0-13043 GCA_964607235.1 uncultured Anaerolineae bacterium
TATCTGTATATTTATTTTCGATGGCCCATGCTGCACGACGGCGTGTGGATGTCGTGGGGCGAGTTCTGGCGTTATATCACCGGACAGCAATTTGGCGGGGCGTTGCGCCTGGACGCCTGGTACACGGATTGGACGCGCTATCAAATCGTGGGCCGGCTGCTGCACGAACCGTTCGGCTGGCCGGGGCTGGCCGTGGGCGCGGTGGGGTTGGCCTGGCTGGCGGTTAAACAGTGGCGCGTGGCGCTGGTCAGTGCTGTCACTTTTGTGGCCTATGCCTGGTACGCATTGAACTATTACGTGCCCGACCTGGCGGTGTTCCTGCTGCCGGCGCACCTGGTGTTGGCGCTATGGTTGGGGACGGGGTGCCTGGCTGTGTTAGATTGGGGCGTGGGGGGCAGCGTTGCGCTCGGTGATCGGTGGGGGGACGTGTCGGGTATGCTGTTCGCCCAGGCCGCGTCGGTGTTTTTGCTGACGTTGGGCGCCTTGCTGCCTTTGGGGTTGCTGTGGACAAACCTGCCACGGGTGGATCAGAGCGGCGAGCGGGAGCAGCATCTGTGGGGCGAGCGGGTGCTGGCGCTGCCGCTGGCGCGGGACGCCGCGATCCTGGCCGACAGCGTCCGCATCGCGCCCCTGTACTATCTGCAACGCGCCGAGGGGTATCGCCCGGACCTGGATCTGTTGGTCCTGGCCGATGAGGCGACCTATCGCGCCGAGTTGACGGCGCGCCTGGCGGCCGGACAGACCGTTTACCTGGCGCGTTACCTGCCGGGCCTGGAAGGCCTTTACCATCTGCGCGCGCTGGGGCCGTTGACAGAGGTGGGCGTGGCGCCTTTGACGGCGCCGCCAACGCTGGATCAGGCCCTGCACGTGCGGTTTGTTTCAGGCACTGGGGAAGCGATTGAATTGCTGGGCTTGACCGGCCCTGTACATGGCCCTGAGGGGGGGGCAGGGGTGACGCTGTATTGGCGCGCCGCTGCGCCCGTGCGCGAGGGTTATGCGGTGCGGTTGCGGCTGGTGGACTCGCAGGGGCAGGTCTGGTGGGACACTGGGGCGGGCGGGCGGCATCCGGTCAACAACTATTATCCTACGCCGGCGTGGCGCCCGGGTGAGGTGATCTCTGACTATCACGAGGTGCCGCCCCTGGCGCTCGATCCTTTGACGGTTGCTGACGGTTACACCCTGGAGGTGTCCCTGGCTCCCTTGTTTAGTCAAGAGACGCTGCCGACCGAGACGGGCGAGCAGTGGGTCGCGTTGCTGGCGCTGGCTCCGCGCTTTGCGACCGCGCTGCCTGCTGGGGCGCAGCCGTTCCGTGTCCGGTTTGATGACGGACCGACGCTGGTCGGCGCGCGCTGGGCGGATATTGTGCCGGATGGCACGCCGGTCGAGGTGACGTTGTATTGGCGAGCGCATGACCTGGCGCTGGACGGGGAACCGATGTTTGTCTGGCGCGGGGTGCGGGGCGCAGAGTCTGCGGCCCCGGTGTTGGCGCAATGGGGGCGTTCGCGTTTCTTGCTCCAGGCCCCCGAGGCGCCGGGGACGTATCGCCTGCGCCTGGGTTGGGTGGACGGGGACGTCAGCCCGGTTCGCTGTGGCTGGCTAGCGCGCCCCGGCGAGGCGTGTGAGCTGGCGACCATACGGGTGGTTGAAGCGGCCGCAACGGCGTTGGCCAATTTCGACGGCAAAATGTTATTGTTGGACGCCGATATTGAGAGGGTGGCGCTACGCCCTGGGCAGGACCTGGCGTTGAGGTTGCGTTGGCAGGGGCTGCAGCCTATGGCGCAGGACTATACAGTGTCGGTACAGTTGGTCGGGCCGGACGGGGTATTGCGGGGTCAGGTGGATGCCTGGCCAGTCCAAGGGACGTGGCCGACCAGCCAGTGGACGGTCGAACAGACCGTCGACGACCCTTATCGCGTGACGCTGGCGCCGGATGCGCCGCCGGGGCGTTACCGGGTCGGTGTCGTCGTTTACTTGCTGGCGACTCAGACGCGGTTGCCCTTGCTAGATAAGATGGGGACGGGGATGGGCCAGGTCATCGGTGACGTCGCCTGGGTAGGCGATTTGGTGGTATCCGAGTGACGCGAGGACCGGCCGTGTCCGCCGCATCACGATTTTTAATCTATCGGGTCTCGATATTTTCATAAATAGTTTACCTGTGCTATAATTGTTGAGTGTAGGTGTAGGATTCGGACCCCTTGGGTTGGGGCGTGTGCTTGAGCGGTCCGGATGCTTGGAGCGAGATGTGTCGTCTGAACTGATTTCGATCAAGGGCATACGTCAGGGACTTTTGGTGACCTGGCAGTCGCAAGATGAGCAGGGTCAGGGGTGGGAGCAACTGTTGGCCGAATTGGGGCAGCGGTTAAAGGCCAACCCTTCCTTTTTCAAGGGCGGGCGTGTGTCCCTGGACGTGGGCACGCTGGCGTTAACGGAGGATGACTTGGGCCGGGCGCGCGACTTGCTCGCCGGGCACGACGTGACTTTGCACGCGGTCGTGGGCAAGGATGCCGGGACCGAGGCCGCGGCCCAGGCCCTGGGATTGGTGATTCAATTGGGCCTGGATCGACGTCCGGTGGCCGCCGCCGCCCCGGCGTTGCCGCCCGATGGCCAGGAAGAGGAAGCGGTGCTGGTGCAGCGCACGGTGCGTTCCGGACAGAGCATCCGGCACGCTGGCCACGTGGTCATCGTCGGTGACGTGAACCCGGGCGCCGAGATTGTGGCCGGCGGGCACATTGTCGTATGGGGCAAGCTGCGCGGTACGGTTCACGCTGGGGCGATGGGAAATGAAGGCGCGCTCGTGTGTGCGTTGGATCTCTCGCCCACTCAGCTTCGCATTGCGGGTCATATCACGCGTTCGCCAGAAGAGCGCAAGTCCGCGCCCGAGGTGGCGGCAGTGCGTGATGGACAAATCGTGGCAGTGCCATGGAAGTAGGAGAATGTTATGGCAAGTAGAGTAGTAACGATTACGTCAGGTAAAGGGGGGGTGGGCAAGACGACGGTGACGGCGAACCTGGGCGTGGCTTTGGCGCGCCTCGGCAAGCGGGTTGTCACCATCGATGTGGATATCGGCCTGCGCAACCTGGACGTTGTGATGGGGTTGGAAAATCGCATCGTCTATGACCTGGTGGACGTCGTTGAGGGACGCTGCCGGCTGCGCCAGGCGTTGATCCGCGACAAGCGGTTAGAGACATTGTTCTTGCTGCCCGCCGCTCAAACGCGGGACAAGACCGCCGTCACACCCAATGACATGGTGCGGTTGTGTGATCAATTACGGCTCCAGTATGACTTTGTGTTGCTCGACTCACCGGCGGGGATTGAACAGGGGTATCGTAATGCGGTGGCCCCGGCCGATGAGGTGCTCGTGATCACCAACCCCGAAGTGTCGGCTGTGCGCGACGCCGACCGTGTCATCGGCCTGGTAGAGGCTGAAGGCAAGGGACCGGCCCGCTTGATTATTAACCGCCTGGACCCAAACCTGGTGCAGCGCGGCGATATGTTAACCACGGCCGACGTCGTCGAGATTCTGGCAATTGACGTCTTGGGCATCGTGCCTGAGGACCAGGCCATCTTGATCTCGACCAACCGGGGGCAACCGGTTGCGCTCGATGGTCGCTCGCCGTCGGGCCAGGCGTTTCACAATATCGCCCGCCGGCTGCTGGGTCAAGATGTACCGTTTATGCCTTTGCAGACCTCTGGCGGCTTGATGCAATGGCTGAGACGGGCCTTGGGAGCAGGAGATTAAAAAGAGGGGAAATGCCATGGGCTTTTTGCAGAAACTGATGGGCAGAGACAAGTCGGGGAGTAGCGAGGCGGCCAAGCAGCGGCTGCAGTTGGTGTTGATTCATGACCGCTCCAACATCTCGCCGGGATTGTTGGACTTGATCAAGGACGAAATCATCAATGTCATCTCGCGTCACATTGAGATTGAACGGGAGAGTGTCAAGATCAACTTTACCCAGCAAGGCTCTGAGAGTCGTCTCGTCGCGGATATTCCCTTGGGTAACGCCGCGCCAGGGCGTCAGACCGGTAGTTTGAGCAAGGGGTTGTGAGCGCGCTATGAACGATCGACGTATGTGGCGCCACTTTGACTATGTGCTGCTGGCCGTCACGGTCAACTTGGTGCTGTTTGGCCTGGCGATGATTTATTCCGCGACCAAGGACTCGCCAACCTTGGGGGATTATGTGTGGGACCAGGCTGTCATTGCGGTGGCGGGCCTCATCTTGGTGTTCCTCATCGCTGCGTCTGACTATCGCCTATTGGCGAGCATGCAGCGTTCCATTTACCTGGTCACCGTGGGGATGCTGACGGCTACGGCCATCATAGGCTATACTCAGTTAGGCGCTCAGCGTTGGTTGAGCGTTGGCAACGTCCTTGTTCAGCCTTCCGAGTTTGCCAAGGTTTTGGTGGTCATCACCCTGGCCAAGTTTCTGGCCGATCACCAAAAGGATATGGATCGTCTGCGGATGGTATTGTTCTCTCTGGCCATGGTCGCCTTGCCGGTATTTTTGATCTACCAGGAGCCTGATCTGAGCACCGCTATCTCCTTGTTGGTGGCCTGGGGTGTGATGGTGGTGATGGCCGGGATGCGGACGTTGCACATGGCGCTGCTAGGCGGCACGGTGTTGTTCTCGCTGCCCTTGATTTGGTCTAACTTGCAAGACTATCACCGGGCCCGCGTGCTGCTGTTTCTTGATCCCAGCCGTGACGAGTTTGCCCAATATAACATCGACCAGGCATTGATCGCTTTGGGTTCCGGAGGGTGGTTGGGCCAGGGGTATGGATCAGGCATCCAGACCCAGGGTCGCTTTCTCAAGGTGCGTCACACCGACTTTATCTTTTCTGTGGCGGGTGAAGAGATGGGTTTGGTAGGGGCGGTTTTGCTGCTGGTGTTGTTGTTTATCGTCATCTTGCGCATACTGCGGGCTGCGACATTGGCGCGCGATGCGTATGGGCGGCTCATCGCGGTCGGCGTGGCCACCATTATTTCTTTTCAGGCGGTGGTCAATATCGGTATGAATTTGGGATTGTCCCCGGTGACGGGCATTCCGCTGCCCTTTGTCAGTTACGGGCGCAGTTCTCTATTGACGCTCCTGGTCGGGATCGGGTTGGTCGAGAGCGTCGTGATGCGCCATCGGAAATTGGAATTTTAGACTTTTGCGAGGTGAGGTATGACGAAACCGGTACGCGTTCGTTACGCTCCCAGCCCTACGGGGCCTTTTCACATCGGGGGCGCGCGCACCGCGTTGTTTAATTGGTTGTTCGCCCGCCATCACGGCGGCACTTTTATCCTGCGCATCGAAGATACCGACCAAAAGCGTTATGACCCCAACGCGCTCTCTGATTTGTTAGAGGGGCTGCGCTGGATGGGTTTGGATTGGGACGAGGGTCCAGAGGTCGGTGGGGACTATGGCCCTTACTTTCAGACCCAACGTGCGGACCGCTACCGCCATTGGGCCAACTGGCTGGTAGAGCAGGGGTACGCTTACCGTTGTTACTGTTCGCCCGAGCGATTGACCCACATGCGCGAGCAGCAACGTGCCCAGGGCGAATCCTTTGGCTATGACCGGCACTGTCGCTATCTGACCGCTGCCCAGCATGCCGAGCGCAAAGCGGCCGGAGAGTCATATGTCATCCGGCTGGCTATGCCCACCGAGGGCACGACCTCTTTTGTGGACTTGATCCGGGGCGAGATTAGCGTTGAAAATCAAACGCAGGATGATTTGGTCTTGCTCAAGTCGGATGGCTTGCCGACCTATCATCTGGCCAATGTGATCGATGATCACTTTATGGAGATCAGCCACATTATGCGGGCCGACGAGTGGATTCCCACGGCGCCGCGCCACGTGCAACTCTATCGCGCTTTTGGTTGGGAGATGCCCGTATTGGCGCACTTGCCCATCATCCTGGACCCCACCGGCAAGGGCAAGATCAGCAAGCGCAAAAAAGTCGGCAGCCAGGTGTATTATGTGATGGTGCACGAGTTCAAGGAAGCGGGATATTTACCCGATGCCTTGTTTAACTTTTTGGCGCGGGTCGGGTGGGCGCTGGACGCCGAGACCGAGGTGTTTGACCGTGAGGAAGCCATCGCGCGCTTTGAATTGGCAGACGTCAACCCGTCACCGGCCAGCCCGCCCTATAGCAAGTTGGACTGGCTGAACGGCGTTTATATCCGCGAGATGGATGTCGAGCAACTGGCGCGTCGGCTCTACCCTGTGCTGCAGGGCGCGGGCCTGGAGGTCAACCCTGAGACGGTCTTGGCCGTCACGCCGTTGGTTCAAGAGCGTATCAAGACGTTGAACGACGCCATAGACTTGATGGATTTCTTTTTCGAGGACCAGATCGTCTACGAGCGCCCAGAGGCCTTGGTCGGCAAAAAGATGGACCCGGCCGAAAGCCTGGCCGCGTTGCGCCGTGCCCGCGCCATCCTGGCCGCGTTGCCCAGCTTTGACAAAGAGACTATCGAATCGGCGTTGCGCGCGTTGGCCGACGAGTTGGGCCTCAAGGCGGGACCTCTGTTTGGCATTATCCGCGTGGCGGTTTCGGCCAAAAAGGTGGCGCCACCCTTGTTCGGCACGTTGGCAGTGCTGGGGCGCGAACGGGTGCTGGCGCGGATGGATCAGGCCGAGGGGACGTTAGAAGCGTTGGTTGGGCAGTGAATTTGAGGGTTGATTGATTGTGCGTCGAGAGCCAGGCTGCCCCAGGGTAGCCTGGCTTCTTGTTGCTCACGGACGGCACGGGAATAGTTGATAGATAATTGATGCAAGGAGGATGACATTGACTTGTGACTTTGATCAGATCGTCGACCGGTTGGACACCGATAGCGTCAAGTGGTGCGTTTACGATCAAGACGTGTTACCTTTGTGGGTGGCGGATATGGATTTCACGGTGCCGGACGCCGTGGTCCAGGCGCTGCAGGAACGTGTCGCGCATCGTGTCTTTGGGTATGCCGCGCCACCGGAGGCGTTGTATGAGGTGATACAGGCGCGGTTGGCGCGGGAGTATGACTGGCGCGTCGAGCGGGAGGAGATCTTTTTTATCCCCGGCGTGGTGAGCGGCTTTAACCAGGCGTGTCGCGCCGTGAGCGCGCCGGGCGATGCGGTGTTGGTGCAACCGCCCATTTACCCCCCGATGCTCAGAGCACCGGGGAATGTGGGGTGCACCTGCACGGAGGCGCCGTTGGTTGAAGGGCCAGAGCGGTACGAGATCGACTTGGACGCCTTTGAGGCGGCGATCATGGATTGGCCCCAGCGCAGCGCTATATTCTTGTTGTGCAATCCCCACAATCCGACAGGGCGCGTCTTTGACCGGCAAGAGCTAGAACAGTTGGCCGAGATTTGTCTGCGGCATGGCGTCGTCATTTGCTCGGACGAGATTCACTGCGATATCGTCTATCAAGGATACCGGCATATTCCTATCGCTGCCCTGGGACCGGAAGTCGCGGCGCAGACGATGACCTTGTTCGCGCCCAGCAAGACGTTCAACATCCCGGGCTTGTCCTGTTCTGTAGGTGTGATCCAGAACCCGGCACTGCGTGAGCAATTTGACAAGGCGGGCGCGGGCCTGGTGCCTCACGTCAACGCGCTCGGCTATACTGCTGCTTTGGCGGCCTATCGTGACGGTCAGGCGTGGTTGGACGAGCTGTTGGTGTATCTGGAGGCGAACCGTGATGACATGTTGGCATACATCGCGGCACAACTGCCCGGTATCACGTGCAAAAAGCCGGAAGGGACCTTTTTGGCCTGGCTTGACTGTCGCCAGGCCGGCATTCCCGGCAATCCGCACGAATTCTTTTTAGAGCGGGCGCGGGTCGCGTTGAACGACGGGAGCCATTTTGATCAGGCCTCGGCGGACTTTGTACGTTTGAATTTCGCCTGTCCCCGAGCGACGTTGGAAGAAGCTCTGGAACGGATGCGGGCGGCGTTGCAAACGTTGGCGTGAGGGCAGTGGAAAAATTCAATATGCGATTCTCGAGGATCAAGTCATTCTTTGAAAAAACCTGGTTCCTTTGCAGGAGACGTGAGATTTGAAGTATGATCTAGATGTGTCAGTGAATAGGACGCTGGCGTCCGTGCGTCGCGTCTATACCGAGTATCCTCGGCAATTTTGGACCTTGATTGCGGCGCTGTTTGTGGACCGGTTGGGCGGCGCGTTGGTGTTTCCTTTTCTTACGCTGTATGTGACGCAAAAGTTCGACGTGGGTATGACCCAGGTCGGCCTCATCTTTGGGTTGTTTTCTATTTCTAGCGTCGTGGGGAGCGCGTTTGGCGGCGCGCTGACGGACCGTTTGGGGCGCAAAAGGATGTTGATATTTGGCCTGATCGTCAGCGCTTTCACCAGCTTGTTCATGGGGTTGGTCGAGTCGTTCACCGTGTTCTTTGGCGTCATCGTGTTGGTGGGGGCCTTTGCCAACGTCGCGGGGCCGGCGCAGCAGGCGATGGTGGCGGACTTGCTGCCGGAGGCGCAACGCGCTCAGGGTTTTGGCATCTTGCGCATTATGGCGAACCTGGCCGTCACGGTTGGACCTGCCATAGGCGGGTTGTTGGCGGCTCAGTCTTATCTGCTGCTGTTTATTTGCGATGCAATAGCCAGCACGATCACTGCCGGGTTGGTGTACTTTATGATCGGGGAAACCAGGCCTGCGCCACATCCGGACGAGCCTGAACAAACGTTTACGCAAACTTTTCGTGGCTATGGCCAAGTGTTGCACGATGCCAGTTTTGTGCTGTTCATCGGCGCGAGCATCTTGTCTATCACTGTTTACATGCAGATGAACACGACGCTTGCTGTCTATTTGCGGGACACCCACGGCGTGCTGGAACAGGGCTTTGGCTATATCATTAGCCTCAATGCAGCGCTGGTCGTGTTGCTCCAGTTCTCCATCACGCGCTGGATCGCCCAGTATCGTCCCCTATCTATCATGGCGTTGGGCACGTTGCTGTACGTGGTGGGATTTGGGATGTATGGCTTTGTCGCTTCTTATGGTCTCTTTATGGTGGCGATGGTGATCATTACCGTGGGCGAGATGTTGAACGCGCCCACGGGCCAGGCGCTTGCAGCGCGTTTTGCGCCGGAAGATATGCGTGGACGGTACATGGCGGTGTATGGGTTTGCCTGGATGCTGCCTTCAACCGTCGGCCCGCTCTTGGCCGGGTTGGTGATGGATTATCTAGACCCGCGTTGGGTGTGGTATTTTGCGGCCATGTTGGGGCTGGTCGCTGTGGTGGCGTTCCTGCTTTTGCGGCGCCGGGAAGACGCCCAGACTGTGCGAGTTGACCCGGTGGTGCAAGCCGACGGCGCCTGATTGTACCAGAGTACAATGTCAATTTGTTCGCCAGCCCGATGACAAGGCGGACGAATTTGTATACAATAGGGGCACAGTTTGAGAAAAGCTTTTCAGGAGCCCCATATGCGTCTTTCAAAGTTGAGTTTGCAGCATAAACTGACCCTCATTCACGCCGGCCTGGCGTCGATAGCCGTGCTGCTCATCGGCGCGCTGGTTCGGATGACCGGTTGGTCGGCCTTGGCACGCCTCGACCAGGGTCTTGGTTGGCTGGCGGTCGCCGTGCTCGCCGGTTTGATCGGGTGGCCGTTGGGCGCCTGGGCCAGCCGTCACTTTACCCGTCGCCTGCAGCGCACGCTGGAGACGAGCCGCGCCTGGCTGCGGGGCAACCTCGCCTTGCGTATCGCCGACCCTGTCCCCGATGATCTGGGGGCGCTGGCCGGGCAACTCGATTTGCTGGCCGAGCACCTCGAGCAAGATGAGCAAGACCTGGACGAATTGCAAGAGCGTAACGCGCGTCTCACCGATCAGGTCCGTGCGCTGGCCGTGGTCGAAGAGCGCGACCGCCTGGCGCGGGAGTTGCACGACAGCGTCAAGCAGCATCTGTTTAGCGTGGCAATGATGGCCAGCGCGGTACGCACCCGCATCGAAGGATTGAGAGACGTGCCGCAGGACCTGGACGAGATGGCGCGCGAGATCGAGGCGGCGGCCAAGACCGCTCAGCGAGAGATGACGCGGCTCATCGAGGACTTGCGTGCCGGATTGTTGCAGGAGCAGGGACTGGCGGCAGCGCTCAACGATTATACGTTGCTGTTGGGCGCGCGTGAGCACCTCTTGATCTATTTGGACGTGAAAGGCGATGACGGGATTTTACCGCCTTCTATGGCCGAGGCGCTGTACCGCGTGGCCCAGGAAGCGTTGCATAACGTGGTGCGTCACGCCCGAGCGACGCGGGTTGACGTGCAGTTGCACTGTATCCCTGAACATGTTTCGCTGACCGTGCGCGACAATGGCGTGGGGTTTGACGCCAGCCAGGCCCGTCGTGGCATGGGGTTGACCAACATGCAGGAGCGCATGCTGGCCATCGACGGGCGGTTAGAGGTGCACAGCCAGGTGGGTGCGGGGACCACGGTGCGCGCCAAAGTGGGGTTGACCTATCCCTTGAGCCCGCCGGAGACGCTACCGGGCCGTGACAAGGGGTGTCCCGAGCCGATGATCGAAAACTGGAACTGGCTGGGTCAAAAGTTGGTCATCCCGGTGGGGCAAACCTGGCCCTGGCGTCTCGCGGACCAGTTGCATTTGCGCCGGCCGTTGGTCGAGCCCGACGAGGGGCCGCTCCGCTTTGAGCGCCAGGCCCGTTGGCTGGGATTGAGGACGGATTATTGGCTCCAGTCAAAAAGTGATGCGCCGTTGATGCGAGTCCACCGTGTCAAAGGGGGATACGAGTGGGATTTTGAGGGCGCAGCGTGGGCGCTGTGTCAGGTTGGCGACTTGCGCGGCAAGATGGTGCTGACGCGCAACGGTCAAGCGATGGCCGCGATGCAGTATCAGGGGCGATTGGTCCACGCCTGGACAGAAATCGTCTATGATGGACGAGGCTATCGTTTGTCAGCGGACGAGACAGCACCGACGCGCTATCTTTTGATGGATCAGGTGGGCGACGTGGTGCTCACGGTGGACGTGGGAGGCGCGCTGCGCGTGACGTTGCACCGGGCGTTGCCGTTGCCCTTGCTCATTATGGTGGTCGGACGTGTTGTGGACGAACGGGCGGCCGTCGATGCCGGTCGTCGCACGACATAGTGAAGCGTCACGCTGTGACGTATTGGATTTGGCGCATTGCTTTGGCGTTTGCGTCATTAATCTGCACCATTTGCTAAAGAAAGGAAGGTCACACGATTATGAGAACCATTCGATTTCCACTCTACACGTTGCAACCGTTTGAACGCGGGATCCAAGAGAGTCTGGGCAAGTATTCCAAGTTTGTGATGCCCGGCTTTGGCGTTCAGATTCCGTTCCTTCAAATCATCCGCGTGCGCGATATCCGCGAGCACACGATGGATATTCCGCCGCAGCCGGTCATCACCAAGGACAATGTTGAGATTCGTGTTGACGGCGTGATGTGGGTACGGCCCGCCGCGAACGAAGAGGCTATCAAGCAGACCTTTTACAACATTGACAACTGGAAACGGGCTGTGGTCCAGTTGGCGATGACCAACCTGCGCCAGGAGTTTGGTGACCTGACGCTAGACGAGAGCCTGGTGGCGCGCGAAAAGATTGCCAACAATTTGCAGCGCGCGCTGAACGATTTTACCAAAGATTGGGGGTTGAGAGTGAGCAAGGTAGAAATCATGCTCATTGATCCTCCCGAGGACATCAAGCAAGCGATGCACAAGCAAAAGTCGGCCGAGCAAGAACGGCGTTCTATGCGCCTGTTGGCGACGGGCGAGTTTGAGGCGTCGGAGCAACAGAAACTGGCCACTATTCAGCGCGCCGAGGGCGAGCGGGAGGCCGCGATCCAGGTCGCTCAGGGTCGGGCCGAAGCGATCCGCCTGGTGAACGAAGCCGGGGACAAGTATTTTCGTGGCAATGCGCAGCTCTTGCGGCATTTAGAGATGACCGAGACTGCGCTGCGCGACAATGCTAAAATCGTCATCACCAAGGAGGGTATCAACCCGACCTTGTTACTGGGCAACTTGCCGGTCTCTATTTCAGAACTGAAAAAGTAGGCCTTTATGCCACAGACTGACAAGCCGGAACGGATCACGGTCTTGGTCGTCGATGACCACGACGTGGTGCGCAAGGGATTGCGTTTTTATCTCAGCGCGCACCCCGAGGTTGTCATTGTGGGGGAGGCGGGCGATATGCAAAGCGCGGTGGCGCGGGTGGCCGAGCAGGTGCCGGACGTGGTGTTGATGGACCTGGTACTGCCGCTGCGACCAGGGGCTGAACCTTTGGACACAGGAGGCGTGCAGGCCACCCGCCACATCCGCCAGGTCAGCCCGCGCACCCAGGTGGTGGTGCTGACCAGCTTTGCGCAGGACGAGTTGATCTTTGCGGCGATCAAGGCGGGCGCGCTGTCGTATCTGCTCAAGGATGCCGACGCCGAGACGGTGCTGGCGGCCATCCAGGCCGCCAGCCGGGGCGAGGCCACCCTGCATCCGCGCATCGCCCGGCGCCTGATGGCCGAGGTCGCGGCGCCGCCTCTCTCGGGGCAGTTGGACCCGGTTGCCGGGTTGACCCCGCGCGAGATGGAGGTGCTGCAGCTCATCGCGCAGGGGCGCAGCAATGCCGAGATCGCCGCCGAGCTGTTTATCACCGAGCGCACGGTCAAGGCGCACGTCAGCAACTTGTTGGGCAAGCTGCACCTCTCGGACCGCACCCAGGCCGCGATTTATGCCTGGCGTGAGGGGCTGATCGAGGGGTAGCCAAGGTGAAAGTGATAGGTGACCAGGCGTCAGGTAACTGGTCTTTTCTCTCCAATTCGAGTGGTATGGCATAACAAGATATGCTATACTCATCAGGGTAAGGGGCGTTTGGGACGCTCATCTGCCCGGATGTAGGATGGACGGTTGACATGGCTTGTAGACGCCGCCGGGTTCAAAGGGCGGCGTTTTTTTGTTTTTGTGAGGGGATTGCATACCGATGGCTTTTGATGAATCACAGTATCGCCGTGGGTACTCGGTCGGCGTCGGCGGCGTGGTGTTGTGCGAGGATAAAGTGCTGTTGGTGCAACGCGCGTTGGGCGAGCGGCGGGGCGATTGGGCG
>CAZSJU010000002.1:13143-24228 GCA_964607235.1 uncultured Anaerolineae bacterium
GGATAAAGTGCTGTTGGTGCAACGCGCGTTGGGCGAGCGGCGGGGCGATTGGGCGATCCCGGGCGGATTTGTGGAACGGGGCGAGACGGCGGACGTTGCCGCGCGGCGGGAGGTGCTGGAAGAGGCCGGCGTCGTGGCCGAGGTGGAGGGGCTGATGGCGGCGCGTAGCCGGGTGATCGGGTCCGGCGTTGAGAACAGCGCGTATCTGGTCTTTTTGTTGCGGGCCAGCAGCCAGCAGGCGCAGCCGGACGAGTTTGAGGTCACGGCGGCGCGCTTTTTCACGTTGGACGAGGTCCAGGTGTTGTCGCCCTTGCAAGGGTTGAGCCGCATCGTGGTCACGCGGGCTTTGCAAGGGCGGGTTCGCGTGCTCAAGTTGCTGCCGCACCCCAAGTTTTCTTTGGATGATTACATCCTTTACGTCTGAATTTGATGTGGGTTTATCGGGTGAGCGGAGACCGGCACGTGGGCGTGCCTTGCTCCTCAGAAAGGAGTTTTGAAATGTCAGAGTCTGATGCCTTTGCTGGTCCGGCGATGGGGGAAGATGCTTGGAAATTGTTGGTTGAGCGGGCCAGTTGCCGGAACTTTGCCGACAAGACGATCCCGCCGCAGGTTTTGCAAAAGGTGCTTTTGGCCGGCGTGCACGCGGCCACGGGCGGAAACCTGCAACCGTATAGCGTCATCCAGATCCAGGAAGAGGATAGCCGACAACGGCTGGCGGAGCTATGTGAGCAAAGTTTTATGGCACGGGCGCCGGTGCATCTGTTGTTTTGTATTGATTTTTATCGGCTCGCGCGTTGGACCAGGCTAAATGTGGCGCCATTTACTGCCACCCAAGCGTTTCGGCATTTTTGGATCGCTTTTCAAGACACGATGATCTGTGCGCAAAGCATTTGTACCGCCGCGGATGCGTTGGGGTTGGGTTCGGTTTACATTGGCACAGTGTTGGAATGTTTCGTTGATCTGCGGGGTATGCTCCAGTTGCCCGACGGCGTGTTCCCGGTCGTGTTGCTGTGCCTGGGATACCCCAAGAGCCGGCCGCATCCCCGCCCCAAGTTGGGCGTGGATGTGGTGGTCCACGCGGAACGCTATCACGAACGGGATGACGAGACACTGTTGGCAGCCTTTGAGGACAAGTATCGCGACCGTCAATGGGAGCCGACCCCAGAGCGACGGGCGACCCTGGCAAAGGTCTGCACGCGGGTGCATGGCCCGGCGTTTGCGGAAAAATGTCTGGCTCAAGTCGAGGCGGATGGTTACATCAACATGGCCCAGTATTACTTTGGCCTGCACTATCGCGCTGATCAGATGCCTCAGGGCAACGACGATTATCTGGCCCTTATGGAGCAGTTTGGTTTTGATTGGTTCAAGCCTTATCAGCCCTTGGAGGATGGGGGGGATGATTGAGGACAAGTATGTTGGGGGGAGCGTTTATGATGGCCAAGACCGCATCTAGGGAAAACCATTTGTCGATCGCTGCGTTACCTGTCGAGGAGGTCGCCAAGTATCCCTTGCCGGGGATGGCGGTCCCGGGTGAGTTGGCGTTTAGTCCCGACGACCGGCTGATCACGTATCTGTTCAGCCCAGAGCGAGACCTGGTGCGCCAGTTGTACGCCTTTGACCCCGCGACGGGGGAGCGGCATTTGGTGGCGTCGCCACCGGCGCGCGAGGCTGTCGAGGAAGAGTTGTCCTTGGAGGAGGCGCTGCGGCGCGAGCGCCAGCGCCAACGGGAGCTGGGCGTCACCCGCTATGCATGGGCTAAAGACGCGAACCGGATTTTGCTCCCGTTGGAGGGTGGACTGTACATAAAGGACGGCCCGGATGCCGCGTTGCGCCGGCTGCCTACCGATCGGATAGAGGGAGGGGAAGCGCCGGTTCTGGACCCGCAACTTTCCCCTGATGGAAACTGGGCGGCCTATGTCCAGGATGCAGAACTGTATGTGGTTGCGGCGGAGAGCGGCCAGCCACGCCAGTTGACTCAGGGTGCACGCGGGACGGGCAAGACTCACGGCCTGGCCGAGTTTATCGCCCAGGAGGAGATGCGGCGGGGGGAGGGCTTTTGGTGGTCGCCGGACAGCCGTTGGATCGCCTTTACCGAGGTGGACGAGACCCACATCCCGATTTATCGCATCATGCACCTGGGCAAAGACGTGGTCGGTGAGGGGGCGCAGGAGGATCATCGCTATCCTTTTGTGGGCCAGGCCAACGCGCGGGTGCGGCTGGGCGTCGTCTCTGTGGAGGGTGGGGAAACGGTGTGGATGGACCTCGGTGAGAAAGAGGATGTCTATTTGGCGCGGATGATGTGGTTCCCGGATGGCAGCTTGAGCGCGCAGATTGAGAACCGGGAACAGACACGGCTTGATCTGGTCCGGTTTGATCCACGCACCGGCCAGGGGCGGACGTTGTTGCAAGAGACCAGCGCGGTATGGATCAACTTGCACGACATGTTCAGGCCCTTGGAACCCGGCACGTCACCGGAGAGCAACAGGCGCTACGACGGCGGCTTTATCTGGGCCTCCGAGCGCACCGGTTTTTGCCACCTGTACCTGTATGACAAACATGGTAATCTCATCCGGCCTCTGACGCAGGGCGAGTGGGTGGTTGATGAGGTCGTCGGGGTGGACCAGGAACGGGAACAGGTTTATTTTATCGCCACGCGCGATAGCCCGGTCGAGCGTCACTTGTACGCGGTCTCTTTTGCAGGCGGGACGCCGCGCCGCGTCACCCAGGCGCCGGGCACGCACACGGTGGTCGTCGATCACGCTTGCCGGCGCTTTGTCGACGTCTACCAGGCCCTTGACCGGCCACCGACCGTCACGCTGCGTGCGCTGGCCGATGACGCGCTTTTGGACACTCTCCACGATGCACCCGACTCACGGGTTGAGGCGTTGGGGTTGCAGCCGCCCGAGTTGGTCACCTTGCAGAACCGGACCGGCGTTACTTTGTACGGGGCGCTCTATCGCCCGCCGGCGCGTTTCGGAGCGGGACCTTTTCCCACCATCGTGAGCGTGTATGGCGGCCCGCATGTGCAACTGGTGACGGACAGTTGGGCGCCGACGGTGGCGATGCGCGCGCAGCACTTGCGCAGCCTGGGTTTCCTGGTATTCGTGTTGGATAATCGAGGCAGCGCAGGCCGCGGGTTGGCGTTTGAAGGCGTCATCAAGCACGACTTGGGGCACCGAGAGGTCGAGGATCAGGTGGATGGGGCGCGCTGGTTGGCGGCGCAAGGCCTGGCGGACCCCACGCGCGTCGGCATCTATGGCTGGAGTTATGGCGGCTATATGGCGCTCATGTGCCTGGCCCGGGCGCCTGAGACCTTTCACGTCGCCGTCGCCGGGGCGCCGACGACGCATCTGGATGGCTATGATACGCATTACACCGAGCGGTATATGGGGACGCCCGAGTCCAATCCCGAGGGCTATGTCCAGAGCAGCGTGATAGAGCACGTCGCGCACATCCGGGGCAAGCTGTTGCTGGTGCACGGCTTGATCGATGAGAATGTGCACTTGCGCCACACGGCGCGGCTGATCAACGCGTTGATCAAGGCGCGCAAGCCCTATGATTTTTTATTGTTCCCGGACGAGCGGCACATGCCGCGCAAGTTGGCGGATCGTGTTTATATGGAAGAGCGCATCCGCGATTATTTCGTGCAGCACTTGTTAGCATAGGGCGCGCGGAGGCGCGTTGTTTTAAAGACAGTGTTGTGCTACACTAGCGGACACTTGACCTAGGAGTTGGTGTCGTTGATGGGTGACGTGCTGGTATCGGGCCTGATCAATTTAGAGACGACGGTGCGGGTCGATGGATTCCCCATTGATTATGTCCCGGTACGTTTTCCCTTTTTCGGCGTGCGCAGTACGGTATCCGGGGTCGGATATAATGTCTCCAAAGCCTTGACCATTTTGGGGGATCGCGTGCGTTTTGTCTCGATCATCGGTCATGACATCTTGGGGACGATGGTGCGTCATGCCCTGGCAACGGATGGGATTGATGATGGCTTTGTCGTGTCAGGCCTGGATCAGACGGCCCAGTCCGCGATTTTGTACGACCCGCAGGGACGGCGGCAGATCAACGTGGACCTCAAGGACATCCAGGAGCAAGTTTATCCAGAGTCGTTGTTTAAGCAGGCGTTGGCGCCGTGTTCGCTGGCAGTGTTGTGTAACATTAATTTTTCGCGCCCTTTTCTCTCGCTTGCGCGTCGCCAGAACAAGTTGGTTGCGACCGACGTGCATACTATCTCTGAGTTAGATGACCCATACAACCAGGACTTTATGCGGGCGGCGCACGTGCTGTTTATGAGTGATGAGGCGTTGCCGTGCGCGCCAGAGATGTGGGTCAAGCGGGTGCTGAACCGTTATGGCAATGAGGTCGTCGTGGTGGGCTTGGGGGCGCAGGGAGCGCTGTTGTCCGTCAAGCGCGATGGCTTCTTGGAACGGATTCCGGCCGTCCATACGCGGGAGGTAGTCAATACTATCGGCGCCGGGGACGCGTTGTTCTCGACCTTTGTGCATTTTTACAAGGAGGACCGGGATCCCTATGCGGCGATCCAAAAGGCTGTGGTTATGGCCTCTTGTAAGATCGGCGAGGCAGGTGCAGCGGATGGCTTGCTGGACGAACGGGCGTTGTGTGGCCTGTGCGATGAACTGGGTGTCGGGTGATGTCATTCGGGCGCTGGAGCAATGTTGTGGCAAGGCTCGATGGGCGAGCGCTGGCTCGTCTAGCCCTGGACTATGCGCTGGTCATCGTTGGCGCGGTTTGCGTGGCGCTGGCCGCGGATTTGTTTTTAATCCCCAACCAGGTCGTCTCGGGCGGCGTGGTGGGTGTAGCCACCATCTTGCATTACACATTGGGGACGCCGGTGGGCCTGGCGACGCTGCTGATTAACGTGCCGTTGTTTGTGGTGGGGTTGCGCTGGGCAGGGGGAGTGCGTTTTGCGCTGCGTACGGGCCTGGCGGTGGTGGTGATGTCGCTGGCGATTGACCTGCTGCCTACCTATGTGCCCAGGGGGACCGCAGAGCCCTTGTTGTACACGTTGTACGGCGGCTTGTTGGATGGGTTAGGCATGGGGTTGGTGTTTCGGGCCGGCGGGACCACCGGTGGGACTGACATCCTGGCCCAGTTGCTACAGCGGTTCACCAGTTTTAATCTGGGAGGGATTCTGCTCGGCATCAATGTCGCTATCTTGGGCACAGCCGCTATCGTGTTTGGGCTAGAGCCGGTCCTTTATGCGTTGATCGTGGCCTATGTCTCTAGCCGGGTCATTGACCTAGTGCAGGAGGGATTCAGTCAGGCCCGCGCCGCGCTCATTATTTCGGGCAAGCCTGACGTCATTCGCGGGCGGGTGATGGAAGAACTAGGGCGGGGGGTGACCGTCCTGGAAGGTAAAGGGGGCTATACCGCTATGCGCCGCGAGGTGCTGTATTGTGTCGTGGCCCAAAGTGAAGTCACGCGGCTCAAGCGACTGGTAAAAGAGGCCGATCCGGATGCGTTTGTCGTCATCAGTCAGGCTCTGGAGGTGCTGGGCGAAGGGTTTGAGGTGGCTCATGGAAGATAGCGTGACGCGCGAGGTGGACCTGGCCAAGTTGGGGCGCTTTATTGCGGATCACTTTGACCTGGACCAACTGCAGTTGTTGTGTCAAGAGTTGGACGTGCCTTATTACAAGCTCCTGGGGGACACGCGTTCCGCGCGCTCGTTTGACCTGGTGACTACCTTGCGTGACCGGGGTCAATTGTCGGCGTTGATGGCAGCCGTCGCGCAGGCGCGGCCTGATGTCTTTGACCCGCAAGATTTTGAGCGGGAGGACAAAGCGGCGCCTGAACGTGCCAGCCGGTGGCGTTATTGGCTGTTGTTGGTTGGGGGTGTGGCTCTGTTGGTGGGGGGATACGTTTGGTGGGCCGGTCGTCCGGCTGCGGCCCCGGCGCCCAGTATGACGCCCGGCCTTGCGGTGACCAGCGCCGTCTCGCCGACACGGACGTCCCGAGGCACATCGACGCGCACGCCGCCCGCAGAGACCGCGACACCCATCCCAACGCTCTCGAATACCCGGACCGCACAGCCCACGCGAACACTGGCCCCCACTCCAACCGGCACGGCTACGGCTTTTCCTACGGCGCGGCCTGTTTCCGATGAGGAAACAGAGGGCGTTTTGGCCGCGCCAACTTTGGCGCCCGAGTCCCCGGGCCTATTGTATGATGCCGCGTCACGGGTCTTGTGGCTGGCGCCGGGCGATGCAACCCTGGGGCGGGCGCGTCTGTGTACCCCGCTCAGCGCTTACCAGGGTGTGGAGGCGGTCTATGTGATCGAGAACGTCGCGACGTCGTTGGGGCTGGCGTTGCCGGCGCGGGCGCGCGTGACGCATTTCCCGGTTGATCCTATGGCTCAGGCGCCGTTCACACGCACGCTAGAGATATTGTCGCACCCATTGCAGGGGGTCAAAGTTTCCGGTGAGCCGGCTGATTTTACGGGCTGTGACCTGGTGCTCTCTGTCCCGCTGCGCGAGGCTTTGGGATTGCCCGTTTCTTTAGGTGCGTTTGATGCGCCGTCGCGTTTTGAGCACGGTTGGATCCGACTGGAATATATGCCCGAGGTACCTTGACGCATAACTTGGTACGTGTTATGCTTAGCGCCGGTTTTGTAATATTGCAAGGAAAAGAGGATCACGGGCACGGCTTATGGTGCAGCAGGAAAAGATCAAAGCCATTGGATTGTTTTCGGGCGGCTTGGACAGCCGCCTCGCTATCAAACTTTTGCAACAGCAGGGTATCGAGGTCATTGCCGTAAACTTTTATACGGGTTTTTGTTATGCTACGCGCAACCGGCGGGTGGGACGCTGGGGCAAGACCAGCACCGAATACAAAGCTGGAGAGGCCGCGGCTGATTTGGGCGTGCCGGTTAAAGTAATTGATGTCTCGCAGGCGTACATCTCGGTCATCTTGAACCCGCGCCACGGCTATGGATCGGGCATGAATCCGTGCCTGGACTGCCGCATTTTTATGTTGCGCCAGGCCAAGGCTTATATGGAGCAGGTGGGCGCGCGCTTTGTCTTTACCGGTGAAGTCTTGGGGCAGCGTCCCAAGTCGCAGCATCGGGAACATTTGCGCCTGGTTGAGCGCCAGAGCGGCCTGGAGGGGTTGTTGTTACGCCCGCTCTCTGCCAAGCTGTTGCCCCCGACCTTGCCCGAGCAGGAGGGCTGGGTGGACCGTGAAAGGCTGCTGGCGATTGGCGGCCGGGGGCGCAAGGAACAGATCGCGCTGGCCGAATCGTTGGGCATGGCAGAGTATCCGCAGCCAAGCGGCGGATGTTGCTTTTTGCCGGATCCCAACTTTGCCCGGCGCTTGCGGGATTTCATCGATCACTATTCAAAAGATGCGGTCACGCCTGAGCAGATCATGTTGCTGGCGGTGGGACGTCACTTTCGGCTCGATCCCAATTTAAAAGTCATCGTCGGGCGGGATGAGGGCGAGAACGATTATCTCGCCCAGGCCGGGGCCGGTCAGTGGCAGTTTACCATGATTGATCATCCCGGCCCCACCGCGTTGACGGTTGACCCGTTGACATCAGAGCAAATGACGTGGATCGCGCGCCTGGTGGCGCGGTACAGTGACGGCAAGCGTGAACCGCAGGTACGCGTCCATGTGCAGCGTGGCGCGCAATCGCAAACGTTGACCGTCGCGCCCTTGTCGCCCCAGGCCGTTGAAAAGTTCCGCCTCTAACGGGAGGGTGTCCTTTGCAGGGGCGTGTGGGGTATTGACAGCGTTCATAGAATGGTCATCTAATGAAAACAGCCGGCACACAATCGGCGCTTTTGCTCGTCGAAGACGACCCAGGTATCCGTCGTGCTCTCGCTGAAGGCTTGAGTGAGAGCGGCTATATGGTGGTGGCTGCTCCCACTGCCGAGGAGGCTTTGTCTCGGCTGAACGTCGTGGCCGTTGATCTGGCCCTGGTCGATCTCAAGTTGCCGGGAATGAGCGGCCTGGAATTGTTGCGCGCACTGCGTCAGCGTTCGCCGACGATGGTGTTGGTGATCATCACGGCCAATCCTTCGGTGAATTCGGCGATTGAGGCGCTGCACCTGGAAGCTTTTGATTACTTGCTCAAGCCCTTTACTCTGGACCAGGTGGAGCAGGTGGTTCGGAACGGATTGGAGCAGTTGCGGCAGCGGACGCAGCGAGAGTTTTTGTTGCGCCAGATGGAGCATAGTCTGGCGGGTCTGCAGGCTTTGCACCCGTTCAGTGGCCCTGACGAGGATGGCCAGATGGCTCAAGCCAAGACGATGCCGGCCAATCCGGCCTTGTTGATACGTGGACCGATAGAGATTGACTTGCAGAGCCACATGGCCTGGGCGGACCAGCGGGAGTTGGATTTGACACCCACCGAGTTCAACTTGCTGGTGACGTTGGCGGACTCGGCGCCCGCCGTCGTCTCTCCCCAAGAGCTGCTGCGCCAAGCGACAGGCTATCAGGCGGACCCGGTCGAAGCGCGCGAGTTGATCAAGTGGCACGTCCATCACCTGCGGCGCAAGGTGGAGCGTGAGCCCGGTGACCCGCGCTACATTCTCAACGTGCGCGGCGTGGGGTACCGTTTGGCCGTCGGCTGATCTTTTTCTCGCGCGTTACTTTTCACCTCGCGCAATTTGTTCTAGCCCCTTTCCCTGAATCGTCAAATTCAGGGAAAGGGGCTTTTTTCACAAACTTTCGCCAACCTTCTCCCAACTTTTCCCCAACATAGTTCTGGCTTTATTTTGCGACAATAAAAGTAGTGATTCTTTTATTGCCGGACTTTTAAATGGAGCCAAGGATATGTTTAGACACACAAGCTCACACAAGAACGCAAGGTGGGGGGGCTTGGGTGTTGTGGCAGGATTTGTTTTATTGGTGCTGGTATTGTCAGGGGCAGGAGTCGTCAGTGCTAAAGGCGGCCCGTACTCTGACAAGGATTTGATCATAAATGGCGACGCGTTGCACCCACCGGACATGGGCGTAGCGATTTTTGGCTTACAGACGCCCAACGGGGGAGGGACAGCGTCGTGGGCTGGCGTCCCCGGTTACTATCAAACCAGCGACTATATGATCGGGCACGTGGCTGTGGGGTTGATTTTGCCCGAGAGTAACGGGGCGCAAGAGGCCAAGAGCGAGATCTGGACTGATAAAGAAATCGCCCGCGTGCAGTCGGAGGTGCAAGATGCCCTGGATTGGTGGGCCAGCCTGGAACCGGCGGCGCATCTCACTTTTACGGTCGAGGTGCACACACGTGTCCCCGTTGGCTATGAGCCGATTCAGCACGGGTTGGGCGAGGAACGGTTGTGGATCGGCGAGTCGATGGCCGCGTTGGGCTTTGAGAGCGTCAATTATTTCTCGGCCGTGCGCGATTACGTCAATGACCTGCGCGATCGGGTAGGTTCTGACTGGGCTTTTACGATCTTTGTCGTCGATAGCAGCGAGGACATTGACGGTCGTTTTGCTGATGGTTATTTCGCTTATGCTTATATCGGCGGGCCGTTCTTTGTCATGACTTTTGATAACAGTGCCTATGGCATTCACAACATGGACGCGGTCGCGGCGCACGAGACAGGTCACATCTTTCGCGCTCTGGATCAGTATGCTGCGGCAGGCATGAGCTGCAACTATCGGGCAGGTTATTTGTACGTCAAGAACGGTAACAGCCAGGCCGGCGGTGACTGTGAGAGCGACGCACCCAGCATTATGCGCGGCGGAATCTCGCCCTACTCTAGCCGGGCTATTGACGATTTCGCGCGCGGGCAAATTGGGTGGTGGGATAGCGACGGTGACGGCGTGTTGGACCCGGTGGACGCCGAGCCTCGCGTTGAGGCGCGGTTGACGGCCGTGCGCGGCGAGAACGCCGACATGTTCAATTTTAACGGTTTGGCCTGGCAGGAAGCGGTGACCTCGCCAATGTTGTCCGACGTCACGATCAGCCATATCACGACGGTCGGGGCGCTAGTGGACGGGGAGACCTGGGTAGCGGCCACGCCCCAAGATGGCGCGTTTGATACGCTGAGCGAGACGTTTCAACTGGAGATTGGTCCCTTGGGATCGGGGTTGCACACGCTGTCCCTTCAATCTATCAATTCAGAGGGGTTGACCTCGACGGCATTGGTGACGACTGTCTTTGTGTACGACCCGGTGGATGGCGCGCTCAGTAGCGTTTTGCGCGCGGTGCCGGAAACTATCAAGGGGGAAGGGCCGGCGCGTTTCGACGGCATCGCCACCGCCGCTTATGGTGACGTTGACCTCGACCCAAAGGCCCCTACGGTCGCTACCGTGCAGTTTAGCATAGATGGCGGGACGTGGTACGATGCTGCGGCCAATGACGGGCAATTTGATGGCAGCGTCGAAGATTTTGGCATATTCATCGGCGAGTTGTCTGAGGGTTTGCACACCCTGTCTGTGCGGGCAGTGGACTCGAACGGGCAGGTCGAGCGTAATGGGGCAGTACGCCAGTTCCGGGTTGATAAAGTCGTGACCTTGTATTTTCCTTTGATCTATCGCGGGCCCCAAGATTAGATAATGCTGGTGGTCTGAATGGGGGGGACGGTCATTCGTCTGTAGCAGAGGCCGTCAGTAACCACAGCCGCACCTGCTCAAAGGTGACCGCCAGGGCCGGGTCGGAAAAAGTTTCGACCCATAGGCCAATGTCACCGCTGAGAAAGGTGCGGTCTGTGATTTCAGCCGTAAACTCACCGTTGACGTCCACGCGGCAAGTGGCGCCCTGGCAGCGGATGCGCAGCCGGTTGGCCGCGGCACCGCGTCGCACGTGGGGCCACTCTTGCCAGTCGTGCACAGGGGTCAGGTGACCGCCGCGCACCACAGCGACGGTGTAATAGCCATCGGCGCCGACAGCGAACAAATAATGGTTGTCCCGGTCTTGGTAACGATACAATACCCCGTACCCGATATCCTCACTGTCCAATGACGAACGCGCCACCAGCTCCAGGTCAAAGTCGGACACCGATTGTCCGGCGATGGCCCAGGCATGCTGGTCTGGCGCCGACAGGCACAATTGGTAACCCGCCGGGGTAAAGGTCAACGTGCCGTCGCCCTGTACCTGCCACGTGGACGCGCCGTCGG
>CAZSJU010000002.1:24328-29270 GCA_964607235.1 uncultured Anaerolineae bacterium
CCGTTATGGCACTTCATACACGATAAACATCAGCCGTCCATCAGCCTCGGAGTAAAATTCGGTCAGGGAACCGGGCGGATATTGCGCGTGGAGGGCTTCCAGTTCATCTAACCGTTCCCGCAGCACGACAAACAGCGTTGGCCCGAGCACACGCGGCTGATAGTCCGGGGCTTCTGCTGGGGGGGGGACGCTCACGCCGCGCACGTCGCGCGCGATGAATTGCAGCGTGCCAAAGTCGTAATACATAAATGGCGGGCCATACAGGTAGACCAAGGGGTCGTCGTCCCGGTCTGCCAGGTAGCGCGCCAGCACCGTGGCGCTCTCGGCGGTGGGATTGCCATAGATCCGCATAGGCGTGTAGACGATGAAATAGTAGTGCAAGTTAAAGATGGCGATGGCCGTGAGCAGCGATATGCTGACGGCCCGCCATTGGGTGCGGCTGCCACCCAAGACGCGGCGCGCCAGAAGCAGGAAAGCGTCCAGCCCCAGCGCGACCAACAGCGCGACGGCCGGCGTGACGATGACCATGCGCATGCTGCTGGGTGGGTTCTCGGTCAGTATCCAGCCCAGCGTGATTGATAATCCAAACCAGAGCAACAACAAGCGCACGGCGGGGCGCCGCCAGCGGCGCAAGGCGATGATCACGCCCAACAGGAAGAAAATCCCGCTGATAAAGTCTAATAGTGGGATTTGGGCGTGGTACCAAAAGGTTGGGTCCAGCGTATAGTTAAAGGCGCTGATCGAACGCCAAATCTGGCGCCAGATCAGGCTGAGCGTACTGGCGTGGTCGGGGCGGGCCAGCTCGTTCTTGAGCCAGAGGAAAAAGCTGACCTGATTGGCGCGAGCCGTCAGGTTTTGGGGGTACCTGACGTAATGCAAAAGCAGGGGGGAGGCTGCCATAAAGGCCATCAGGGCCATCAGGGCCAGTGGGCGGCGGAGACGGCGCAGGGAATCACGTTGTGTGATGGCGTTGATGCCCAGATGGGCGACGAGTACCAGCACAATGACGCGGGACCCAAAATAACCGTACCAGCTCAATCCCATCACCAGCCCGGCGGCCACGAACCAGCGGGTCAATTGGAATTGGCCTTCCGGGCGATGCAATCCCTCAGCGAGTAGCCACAGCGTCAACGCCATGAAAAAGGGGTCGGCGATTTGATTGGAGCCCAGGCGGCTAAAGTGGATGTGATAGTGGTTCAAGGTGAGCACGGCCAGACCGAGCAGCGCGACCCGTTTGCTCAGGCACCGTCGCGCCCACAGATAGGTGAGGGCCAGGGTGGCCGTGCCAAACAGCGCGGACAATGTGCGCAAGCCGGCGACGCTGTCGCCAAACAAGCGCAGCGAGGTGGCTTGTGCAAAGAAGGACATCGTGGGTACGGTGAACCAGCCCGTGGCAAAGGGGTTCTTTAGCCGGCCTGCTAACGCTTGTACCGCCCACATCCCCTGGGTCCCTTCGTCGCCGCTCAAGTTGGCCGGGATGTGGTCCAGGTCCCACAGGCGCAGCGCCAGGCCGGCCAGTAACAAGCCTAGCACCAGGATGTGTTCGGAGGTGAGGGAAATGGACGGCCAGGAGGGGTTGGCAAGCCATGCCTGGGCCTTGGATTTGAGAGGTGCGGGGGAGGGCTGGACAAAAGCGAGCACGGCCGTCACCAGGCTGGCGACCCACAGCAGGACGCTCAGACAATAGTCGCCGGTTGTGGGTTGGGTGTTGGCCAGGTGGGCGGCGCTCAGGTTGAGGGATAGCGCCAGGCCGGTCGGGAGCAGGCGGCGCCAACTGGGCCAGGACTGCGTCAGTTGGGCGTGGGGGGGGGCTTGGCCCGGGCGTTGACCGCGTAATAACCCGATAAAGCAAGTGATCGAGATGGCGTCAAAGATGAGCGCATCCCATACGTATTCGCGCCGCGCAAAAAAGTAGAATTGCCCGAGCGCGGCAAAGACGATGGTTCCGGCCAGCAGTAGCCGGGCCCGCAGGCGGTCGCGGTCAAGGTGCATAGCTCTCTAGCCTTTTCTTCGGGCCTGAGCCCGGCGGGGGCGATGCGGGAAATAGGACGTGATACGCGTCGAGGCGCGAGACCGTGCTGGATTTGATTTGAGTTGAGTCGGAGGGCGGGACGTAAAAGCGCACAAAGTCATGTTGGACACGTTCGGCCTGGTAAAGGCTGGACCATCCCGTGGGAAACACTGTGTGTAGCAGTTGTAGCGTCTCTTTGTCCTGCGGATGCAGCACGTAAAAACGTGGTCGCGACGCCGCGGCGTGCTCACGTTTTTCGAGCGCTTTTGGTTCCAGGATGACATTGTTCCAGGTCGGGTCGCCGAGCGCGATGCCGGCGCCCCGCGTGTCGATCCAGTAGGGCCAGGCGATGATCCAGGCGTTGGCCAGGTCACCGCCGCTGTCGGCAAATCCCTGGATGGCAGCGGCGATCTCGGTGGTGTTGATGGCATAGCGCTGGCATTGCTGGTGATACTGGTCAAAGTAGCGCCGATGGTTGACCCACGTCACCGCAATCGCCAGGCTGAGCGCACCCAGCGCCAGCGCCCGGCGCGACCAGCCGCCCAGCGTCTGGCCGTATTTGATTCTATCATCTACATCACTCCCCAGGCCAACCGGCAAGGCCGCGACGAGCATCACGACGGGGATCGCGCCGCCGGTGCGCACCACGCTGGGGTTTTCGACGGGATAGGCCAGGCTGAGGGCGGAGGGCAGCAGCAGCAACGCGCCGGCGAGTAGCAGCAAGAGCGGTATCGCGTTAGTCTGGCGCCAACTGGTCCACAATGCGAGGACCAGCCCCAGGACAAATAGTGCCCCCAATATAGGGTCGAGCACCGGGGCATCCACCAGGGTGTTGACCCACACGCTGTCTCCGCGCCAGTGGAACATCAGCGCCAGGTCGACCAGGTTTTTGGTCAAGGTGACGAGCGGCCCGTCGGGTATGGACTGGTTGGGATCGGCCAGGCGGCTGCCGGCCCGTCCCCAAAAGTTCTCCGGGTGCTGCAGGGCAAAGCGTCCCAGCGGTATGAATACCACCACGGCGATGAGGGTGGTCAACAAGGCGTTGCGGATCAGGGCGGAGCGGCGGAGGGAGAGCGAACGCGGGTTAAAGATCAGGGCCAGCCCCCAGCAGGCGAGTACCGCCAACGGCATGGCGCGAAAGGCTGTGTAGCCGTGTAATCCGATGCCCAACCAGAGGCCCAGCAGCAAAAAGTCATTCCGTCGACCGTCGCGCAGTCCGCGCAGCAGGTACAATAGCGACCATACAGTGGCCGCCGGGGCAAAGGGGAAGCGCAGTCCCACGCGGCTTAGAATGACGGGCCAACTGGCCACAGCTGTGAACAGTGTAGCCCATAGCCCTACCCAGCGCCCGAACAGTTCACGTCCCAATAGATAGATACCGGGCAGCGTCAGCAGTCCCACGAGTGCCGTCCCGAGCTTTAGAGCAAAGTATTGGGTTTTCAGGTCGAACAGGCGGATGAACATGAATGTCCAGTAAAACTGCCACGGTTCGCGGCCAGTGTTGCGCACGAAAAAGATCGGGCGTTGGCCGGTGACCAGGTCGTGCACGTCCAACAGCTTTTCGACGTGGTCGCTGGTCATCTCGAGGGGCAGTTCGGCCAACCGCCAAAAGCGGAACCAAACGCCGATCAGGATCAGGACCAATAGAGCCACGGTAGCCCAACTGAGACGTAGGCCCTCACGGTTCAGACGGGGCTTGGGCCAGCGCTCCCAGTCCCACAGGATCGCTAGAAATGTACCCGCGGACAGCAACCAAGCCGCCACGTTATACCAGTGATAGGCATCGTCGCCGGACGTCACAAAAGCCAACAGGGCGCAGGTCGCGGCCACCGGCAACAGCAGGAGGCGCCACAGTTGCCCGTATCCGGAGCGAGCCAGGAGGCTAGCGGGCTTGGTGCGCGCGGGGGAGGGCAAGGAGAGGGAAAAGCGCGTGTCTTTCCAGGAGGGTATCAGCAGCATCGGAATGGCGAGGGCGTAGAGGGCCAGCCCCCACAGGTTGTGGCGTGAGAGCAAGGTTTGTCCGGCGATGGCCGCGAGGATTGCGGTGGCAAAGTCAATCATAGCCATAGTTCATACTGTTTGTTCGAGTTAGCTTGCGGGTTTGTGAGCGATAAGAAACAAATAAGCCCCTCGTTCCGGGAGCGGCTCGTCATAATAACGCCGCAGCAACCGCTCGGTCAGCCACAAGTTGGCGCGGGTGGGCCACAAGATCCAGCGTCCGGTCAGCTTTTTTGTCATCAGGGCAGGTAACCCAAAATAGTGTCCCCACTCTAGCGCGGCCAAGGCGCCCTGAGAAAAATAGGGCCACCAGGCGTCAAGGGTCAACCCGGCCTCTGAGAGCCGGGTACGCCAGGTCTCTGGGTCGTCGCAATGGTGGTGGCGCGAGATGCGGTTAAAGAAGCGCCGGTAGGCGTCGGCCAGCGGGCGCAGACGCAAGGCATCCAGGGCGCGACCGATCGAAAGGAGCGGTAAAAAATTGTGGCTGGGCACGCAAAAGTAAAAGGGGGCGCCGGGACGCAGGACGCGGGTGATTTCGGACAACACTGCCTGGACGCCGGGGATATGTTCCAGCACCGAGTTGCTGACCGCGCTGGTGAAATGATCGTCGGGATAGGGCATCCGGGCGCCCTCGGCCTGGGCCAATGTGCGATAGCTGCCTCGGTCACGGGCTTCGCTCAGCGGTTCCCACCAGGGATCAAGGCCGGCATCCAGGGGGGCGCTAAAGGTCATCGCCGCGAAATGGCCATCGCCGCAGCCCACGTCCAAGACCGGCCCAGGAAGGGGCAGCTCTTGGCGTGGTGCCTGATACGCGGTGTCGAGGCGGGCTCCAGCAGGGATGCCCGTGACGTAGAATTTTGCCTCCACCGCGCGCAACAGCCCGCGAAAAGCCGGTAGCGTTTTGAGATGTCGCCACAGCAAATCATCGCTCAT
>CAZSJU010000002.1:29370-36668 GCA_964607235.1 uncultured Anaerolineae bacterium
CGTCGCTCATCAGCCGCTCTTCCCCATTCAGATCATCAATGCGTCGAACAATGCTTCATAGCCGTCAGCGGTGCGCGCGGTGCTAAAGCGCGCGGCGATTTCCTGGCGGGGGCGCACATAGGCCGATCGGTCCTGTAGCACCTCTATGATGGCTTGGGCCAAGCTCTCCGAGTCGCCGATGGGCACGACCTTGCCCATACCGGTCTGCATCACCGGTTGGCGCACACCGGGCAGATTGCTGGCGATAGAGGGCGTGCCGCACAACATGGCTTCAACCTGCACCAAACCAAAGGACTCGGTTGAGTTGAGGCTGGGCAGCACGATCAAGTCGCAGTTGGGGTAAAAGGCGGCCAGTTCTTGAGCGCTGAGCACCCCTAAAAAGTCCCAGCGCTGGGCGTGTTGTTGCAACAGCGGCGCCAGGCGCCGGGCATAGGCCTCTTCGCCCAGCACGTTTTGATATTGTCCGGCAAAGAGCACGCGCGCTTTGGGATAGACTTTTAGCACGTGCGGCAAGGCGTGCAACAGGATCTCGACCCCTTTTTCCGTGGCCATGCGAGCGACAAAGCCGATGACCTGATGGCCATCCAGGCCCAACTGTTTGGCAAAGGCAGCCGTCGCTTCGGGTGTGCCCGTGGGCATCTCGACCGGCGGCGGAATGACCTGCACTTTGCGGGCAAAGCGGGTCAAAAAGGGCGAGTGCTCGGCAAAGTCTTGGGTGTAGGCGATGATAGCGTCGGCATTAGTCGCGGCCAGGTTGTTCATAGTGTGGACCACCTGGTTCACCACCCGGTTAAAGAGCCCTGTGGGCAGTCTCAAGTCGCAGTGATAGGTCAGCGTGGTGGGCTTGCCCAGCAGGCGGCCGCGGAAGGCGACGCCGGCCGCATCAAAGTTGGGCAGGTGCAAGCTGACCACGTCGTGCTGGCGCACCAGTTGTGTCGCCAGGTGACCAAAGGTCGGCATGATGACGCCTTTGCTGACGCGAGACAACACCGGCGCTCGTAACACTTGAACGCCGTCTATTGTCTCCTGGCGGGGCAACGTTTTTTCATAGCGGGAGGTCAGCACCGTGACCTGGTGGTCACGTCGGGCCAGCTCGCGCGCGAGGCGCTCGACATAGATGGTTAATCCGCTGACGTGCGGCCGGTAATAGGTTAAACTAAAGAGGATGCGCATGATGTTTGGGTCTGTCTCCTGGCCAATGTGTCGTCACTTTAGGCTTTGAAAAGGTGTCGGTTGGTCACGATCCAGTTGTAAAGTCGCTCGATCCCTGCTTGTACGCTGACTTGGGGCGACCAGCCCAACTCACGCCGTGCCTTGTCGATGTTAGAGACGTAAATGCGTTGGTCGCCCGGTCGCCAATCACTATAGCGCACTGCCACAGGGCGTCCCATTAACCGTTCCAGGATCGGCCCAAATTCGGTCCAGATAGACATGGTGTGTTCCGGTCCGCCACCGACGTTGTATACCTCTCCGGCGGACACGTCGCTGTGCGTGAGTACAGCATCGTACAGGTCCAGCAGGTCCTCTATAAAGAGCACGTCGCGCACTTGTTTGCCGTCGCCATAGATCGTGATGGGTTTACCGGTGATGGCTGCGATGATGAACCAGGCCACCCAGCCTTGATCCTCGACACCGAACTGGCGGTAACCATAGATGCAGCTTTGGCGCAGCACCACCGTGCGCAGGCCATAGATGCGGGCATAGTCGCGGGTGTACTGGTCGCCGGCTCCCTTGGAGCAGCCATAGGGTGAGTGAAAGTCGAGGGGGCGGCTTTCGTCGATCCCTCCGGGAAAGTCGCGGTACACATAGTGCTGGTCTTGTTCTGCGATGATCACGTCTTCCATGCCACCATAAACTTTGTTGGTGCTGGTGTAGAGAAAGATGGGATCGGCCCCGGCATCGCGCGCCGCGCGAGTCGCTTCCAGGGCGTTAAAGGTGCCCAACGCATTGTTCTCAAAATCGTCGCGGGGGTTGGTGACCGAGGTGGTGACGGCGGTCTGACCGGCTAGATGATAGACGACATCAGCGCCTTGGGCCGCCTCGGTCAATGCGGCATAATCCCGCAGGTCAGCTTGTATGAAACGAAAGGACTCGTAGCCGTGGGTCTGGTGCAGCCAGGCCAGGTTGCGCTCAGCGCCCCGGCGGGAAAGGTTGTCAAACACGGTCACATTTTCACCGCGACCGATCAAGCGATGCGCCAGGTTGGCGCCGATAAAGCCAGCGCCGCCGGTGATTAACGTTTTCAAGGTTCCTCCTACAAGTTTGTAGTTTGGGACTGTATCCGGGTAGAGATTATACCATTATACTATTGAGGGGCGCGCCTTGCAATGAGTGTCTAGTCATCATTGGGGGTATCCAGGGCTTGGTTTTTCTCAACTGCTGCCAGGGCCGCGCGGTCGCGTCGAGCTACTCGGCTGGCCGTCACGCTGGCGATCAAGCCGGTCAAGGGTACCGCCATGACTAGTCCGATGCTACCCACCAGCGTGCGCACGATTTCTTCGGCGATGGGTTCGCGGCTGAGTCGCTGCAGGAGCGGTTCCTGGTAGATGGTGAACACCATCAGCAGCGGCAGCGAGGCGCCGGCATAAGCCAGGAGCAGCGTGTTCACCATAGAGGCAATATGGTCCCGGCCGATGTTGAGACTGCGCCGAAAGAGTTCGCGCCAACTCAAGGCGCGGTTGGCGTTGATCAGTTCAAAGACAGCCGAGGCCTGGCCCACGCAGACGTCATCCAGCGCGCCCAATGCGCCGATAATCATGCCGCCCAACACGATGCCGCGCAGGCTGACATCCGGTCCTATTTCCATCAACAAGTAGGCGCTTTCCTCGGTGCCAAAGCCGCTCAAATGGCTCCATTGCACGAACAGCCAGGCCAAGATGCCCGTCAGCACCAGGCTCAGCGTCATCCCGGTCAGGGCGGCGTGGGCCTTGGCGTTCCAGCCGTAAATTAAATAAGTAGAGATGGCTAACAGCATGACGGAACCGAGTATACACACTGTCACCGGGTCCCCACCGGCTCTGATTTGGGGCAGGATAAAGCCAAAGATGATGACCAGGCTAAAGAATGTGCCGATCAACGCGCGCAGCCCCTTGCCCCGTCCTACCCCCAGTACCAGCACTGTGAAAAACACAGTGATCCACAGCAGCGGCCGGGTGCGCACGAAATCGGTGATGTACAGGCGCTCCTGCCGGGGCCCGATTGAGCGTTCCAGGTAGACTCGGTCGCCGGGTTTGAATAATCGTTCGCGCCCCACCATGTTGACGGTTCCCTCTTCGACGGTCACTTCCCATCCTGCCAGCGAACCGCTCTCGACACGCAACAATAACCGCTGATAGGGATGCTCGCCAAAGCCCGAGTCCAAGACACCTTGTTCGAGCACCTGGACCACGTGGGCGGTCATTGTTTCTGTCTCGACGGGCATGGTCGGTTCTGGAGGCGGGGGGGATGTCCTTTTCAATAGCGGCCCGGATAGCACCAGGATGATGGTGATCAGGATCAACACGATCAAACCAACCGGTAGCCATTTTTCTGTTCTCTGCACAAGCTCTCCTTATTACAAGGTTGCCCGCCAGTCTTGTGGGCGGGAGCCCTAGTATCTCACATCAGGCGTCATGATGCAAGGCGGTTTTAATAAATGAGGGGTCGTATAGCTTGACAGATGGGCAGCGCTGCCGTAATATAAAGCTAACACAGCCGGGTTATTAGCTAACCAAACGGACCTCACTCATAGATGCCTGAATGAATCATCAGGAAAGCGCCAAGGAACTTCTAGAACGCCAACAGCTTCAAACGCTCTTGGAAGCCATCATCCCTTATCTCCCTCGGCCAGTTGTGGAAGAGCAGATGGCGGACCCGGAACCAGGTCGGGTAAAGGGGGAGTATTGGCTTGGCTCGGTGTTGTTTGCTGACCTGAGCGGGTTTACCGCATTGTCAGAGACCTTGAGCGCTTTGGGCAAACAAGGCGCTGAAGAGATCACTCGTATCGTCAATGACCTATTTAGCGCGCTGCTCAGGGACGTAGAGCGGTACGGGGGGATCCTGGTCAAGTTTGGCGGGGATGCTCTGACCGTTTACTTTGGCGGTGATTATCACGCCTTCCGGGCGGCGCGGACGGGCCTGGCGCTGCAAGAGACGATGGCGCGTCGTTTCGTGAAACTAGAGACGTTAGGGGGTGTTTTCACGTTGCGGTTGCGGGTTGGGGTACATACCGGCCGCATCTTTGCCGCTCAAGTGGGATATGATCCGAACTATCACCTGCGGGGTATGGAGTTGGTCGTCACAGGTGTGGATATCAATCGGGTGGCCGAGGCGCAAGACTATGCGGCGCCGGGCCAGGTTTGCATCACGGCCGAAACATTGGTGAAAATTATCACCCAGGCCGAGGTGGAGCCGATAGGCGGAGGGATGTACCGCCTCAAGGCGCTGGCCCCTTTTATGCCCATCGAATCTTTGCCCCAGGCGCCCCCCCTGTCGCCCTCGGGCCGACCTGCTTTGCCGTCTTTGCGCTTGCGGCTGCAAGCGATCCGACCTTATTTGCCGGTGGACCTGGCCGACGAGCGCATCACTGATCTTGCGGATCCCGGGTTGCGGCCTGATTTGCGCCCAGTTGCGGTGCTTTTTGCCAATTTTACCGATTTTAGCGGTATCCTGGCTTCGCTGGCGGGCAAAGGCGACGCCGGCGTGCAGGCTGCTACAAATGTGTTAAATATGTACTATACGCGCATGCAGGACGTGATCGGGCGTTACGGCGGCATCGTCAACAAGGTGGATATGTATACCCATGGTGACAAGTTGATGGCCATCTTTGGCGCCCCGCTGGCGCACGGGGATGACATCGAGCGGGCGGTGCGGGCAGCGTTAGAGATGCAGGCATCCATGCCCGACATCAACCGTTACACGCAGGCTGTGTTGGAGGAGGTGGGTGTCCCGTTCTTGCCCCTCAGTCAGCGCATCGGCATCAACTATGGGCATGTCTTTGCGGGCAATGTAGGTTCGGAACGCAAGGGTAGCCGGCGTGAATACACGGTGATGGGGGATACGGTCAACCTGGCCGCGCGGTTGATGGCGGCGGCGGAGGAGGATCAGATCCTGGTCAGCCCAACGGTGCATCGCCAGATTGTCGACAAGTTCAAGCTTGAGGAGCTAGCGCCGGTCAGCGTCAAGGGCAAGGCGCGGTCGATCTCTATTTGGCGCCCACTGCGCCCGTTGACCGAGCGTGAGCGGCTGGCGAGAAGGCGGGGGAGCCGTCCTTTTATCGGCCGCAAGGCGCACTTGACAGAGATACAGACCGCCGCTCAAGCGGCGATGGACGGGCAAGGCCGGATCGTCGTGATTGTGGGCGAGGCCGGCACGGGCAAAACGCGCCTGATAGAGGCATTTCAAGACCGGCTTGCGTCGTCCAAGATACCGTTGCGCTATTATGTCACCGAGCTGACGGCTTATGCCCAGGAGCCTTATGCCCCGATCATCAACCTCTTGCGACGCTTGATCGGGTTGGGGGCGGGACAAACGGCCGGGGACGCGGCCCGTTTGCGGGCGTGGGTGAACGTGCACGCGCCTGATTTAAAGCAGTTTCTGCCGTTGCTCGGCGATTTGTTGGCGGCCTCTATCGCTGATAACCCGGTGACTGCGGCGCTTTCACCGGAGCAACGCCGCGACCGCCTGTTTGACTTGATTGAAACCGCCTTACACAGCGAGGCGCAGGCTAGCCCGTTGGCGCTGGTCGTGGATGATCTTCAGTGGGGAGATGAATCTTCGCTGGCATTGTTGGAGCGATTGGCGCGCGGCGCCGTCGGAGTACCGTTCTTGTTGGTGCTGGCTTGCCGACCGGATGTTGCTTTTCCCGAGCCGTGGAAAGAAATGACGCACACGCACATTTTACAGGTCGCCGAGTTCTCGCGCCGCGAAAACGTGCAACAGGTCGCCGAGTTGTTAGAGACCAAAGAATTGCCGGCGGACCTGGCCGAGATAGTGTGGAGCAAGGCGCAGGGCAACCCATTTTTTACCGAAGAGTTTGTCAAGTCGCTGCGTGAGACCGGCGTCATCGTGCGCGACGATGGCAACTGGCAACTCGCTGCCTCGGCTATGGATGAGGCGGTGGTGACCGCGATCCCGGACACCATAGAAGGGATCGTGTTGGCGCGCCTGGACCGGCTGGAAGCGCGCTGCCGGGACGTGTTGCAAGAGGCGGCGGTAGCTGCAGTTAGCCAGGCGCGTTTTGCACGCACCTTGCTGGAGCGGGTGAATTCTCATCCGGTCGAGTTGCCGGAGCGGTTGCGTAGCCTGGTGAACGTCGGTATGTTAGAGGCGCTCGAATCCGAGTTGGAGACGCTGGAATATCACTTTCGACATACGTTGACCCGCGACGTCGCTTATGACAGTTTGCTCTATGCCCGGCGTCGCCAGTTGCACCTGGTCATCGCCCAGGCGATGGAAGCGCTATATGCTGACCGGCTGGAAGAGCATGTGGCCTCGCTGGCGCATCATTATCGCGAAGCGGAAGCGTGGCCACAGGCCCTGCTTTACCAGCGGCGCGCCGGGGAGCGTGCCCAAGTGCTGTTTGCTAACAAGGACGCCATCGCTCATTTTCGCCGGGCGGTGACCACTATTGAAAAGCATCTGCCCGAGATGTTGGAGGCGCTAGATTCGGCTGCTATCGTCGAGGCGCTGATTGACGTGTGGGAGCGCTTGGGCGACGTATTGTTGATAGAGGGGCGTTACGATGAGGCGTTAGAATCCTATGCCCAGGCGCGCCGCCTGTTGATGCAGGATGGTCTGCCGGACGTTTTGGCGCGCTTTTGTCGCAAGACTGCGGCGGTTTATGAGCGCAAGGCCGATTATCCGTTGGCCCTGGATTGGCTAGAACGGGGCCTGGCCGTTTTGAGCGACCAAAAAGTGGTCGAGGTGGCGCGCATTTATAATCTAGGTGGGGGGGTGTTTTACCGGCAAGGACAGCGTGAGCAAGCGTTGCAGTGGTTACAGCGCGCTTTGCACATCGCCGAACGGCTGGATGCGCAAAGTGAGATCGCCAATGCCTACCTGACGATGGCCGTGACGTATTCCGAGTTGGGCGACACCGATCGCTCGCTGGCTTTTGGGCAGCGTTGTTTGCAAGCTTATGAAGCTGCCGGAGATTTGACGGGCAGCGTCAAGGCGCGTATCAACCTGGGGATCATTTCTCGCAAGGCCGGCGAGTGGGCCGAGGCGGCAGAACATTACCGGGCCGGGTTGTATTTGAGCGAGATGATGAGCGACCGTATGCGCATTGGACAGTTTGCCAATAATATGGGCAACGTGTA
>CAZSJU010000002.1:36768-39494 GCA_964607235.1 uncultured Anaerolineae bacterium
TATCTGGCGCGCCATCAGTATGGACAAGCGCTCGAGTTGGCCGAGCAGGCCTTCAAGCTGGCCCGGGAACTCAAGGACCGGGCCGAACAGGGTGGAGCGTTGCGGGTGCTGGGGCAGATTCACGTTGCTTTGGAGAATCTGGCGCAGGCCCGGGAGCATTTCAATGCCAGCCTGGAGTGTTTCAAGACGCTCAAGAGCGTTTATGAGACCGCCCGCACGTCTTTTCAACTGGCGTTGGCGCATTTGGGGGACCCGGCTCAAAGAGCCAAAGGGTTAGAATTGTTGCGTCAGGCGCAGACCGTCTTTGCTGAGCTGGGGGCGCAGTGGGACTTGGCACAGACAGAACGCGCGATTCAGCGTTTTGCTGTATAGTTTTGAGCGGGCAAGTGATCTCGCTCTCCAGGAATGCACAGGAGGTCTGATATGAGTGGAAAAGATGCAGGAGAACGGGGACACCGGGGCAGGTCAAGGACCTCAGCCGGCGTCCAGATAGCGCTCACGGTGAGCATAGTTCTGCTTGTTTGTGCGCTTGTTGTCGCCGCGGGCGGGGGTGTGCTTGCCGCGCCGCAGGCTCAGGACCCCCTCCGGTACATCGATTTTTCCGTGCCGTCCAGGCAAACGTATGTCAAACTGGACACCTCTCTGTCCAAGTTGGTAGAGGCAGAGCGGGTAGCGCCGGAAGGCGTGAGCGCTTTGGCGCAGGCGCGGGGGATGCGTTTGGAGGCGGGTCGCGTACTGGTTCAGTTAAAGGTCGCGCCGGGAACCCAAGAAGCGGTCAATGTGGCTGTGACTCAGGTCGGTGGCGCGGTCACCGGTCAGTATCAAGAGACGTTACAGGCCTGGCTCCCACCCGGACAGATCGAGGCGTTGACCGCGCGGGCGGATGTATACCGCATCCAGACGCCAGCCCGGCTGATCGAGTTAGAGCCTGTCAATCAGAATTCGATCGTGAGCGAGGGTTTGGCGGCGCTCAATGGGGAGGCATGGCATGCCAGCGGCAACACCGGTGAAGGCGTCAAGGTTGCCGTGGTTGATGGCGGGTTTGATGGCTATCAGTCTCTACTCGGTGTCGAGCTGCCCTCGACAGTGACGGTCAAGAACTTTGTGGATGGCGAGACGGACGCCGACGTGGGCACGAGTCTATCGGAGCACGGCACGGCCTGTGCCGAAATCGTGCACGACGTCGCACCCGGCGCCGAGTTGTACCTGGTCAAGATCTCTACCGATTTGGACCTGTCCGAGGCAGTGAACTATGTCATGTCGCAGGGCATAGACATCGTCTCGACTTCCCTTGGTTGGAGTGGCCTGACGCCCAACGATGGCACCGGCTATTTCGCCGATCTGGTATCTATGGCCCGCAGCGCGGGTATCTTTTGGGCCACCGCTGCCGGTAACTATGGCGAGACTCACTGGGGCGGTCGCTTTGTGGATTATGGCGACGGTTCGCACCAGTTTACGTCGGGCCAAAACTTGAACCCCTTTGGCGACGGCGAGGGCTATGTGTATTCGATTCCGTCTGGCCGTCCCATCAACGTCACGTTGCAGTGGGACGACTGGACAAACGTCGATCAGGACTATGACTTGTATTTGCTGTATTGGGATGGTAGTGATTGGTTTGTGGCAGGTGCCTCTGAGGACGTTCAGGATGGTAGCGCAGGACAACGGCCGGCCGAACGGATCTTGGTCGCGGCCCCTTATGACGGGTACTATGCGCTGCTCATCGCCCGCTATGCGGCCACGCGCGACGTCCACTTTGAGATGTTTGCCTACAACATGTCTGGTCTGGAAGTGCGCGAACCGGCGCGCAGCCTGACCAACCTGGCCGATTCGCCGGATGCGATGACCGTGGGCGCGGTGGATACCTTTTCGCCTTATGGGCTGCGCGCTTATAGCTCGCGCGGTCCGACCAACGGCCCCGGGGGGGCGCCGACCGGCGGCTTTACCAAGCCGGACATTGTGGCTTATGATGGCGTTTCTACAGCCGCGTATGTCACTCCTTTTCATGGCACCTCGGCTGCCGCGCCGCACGTGGCCGGCGCAGCGGCGCTGGTCAAGTCGCAAAATCTCAGTTGGGGCCCCAATGAGATACAACACTTTCTCCAAGAGGGCACCCAGGACAAGCCATCCAGTGGCATGGACAATGCATACGGGTATGGGCGGCTGTGGTTGGAGGAACCGCTCGCGGTGCAGTTGATCGATTGGCCGGCCATCGTGCCGGCCAACGCTTCGCCGACGGTCACCTGGGAAATCCAGACCGGCGGTGCGGCAGATACATATCTGGGTTGGGATTTTTCTCCCTTTACCCTTTACCCGTTTTCCACTACCGTCCCTTACAGCGGTGTGGACAGCGGGGTTTATTCGAGTGTGGGCGAGGTCAAAGGCGGAAGCTCGGGGCGCTATTACTTTAGGGCCTTTGTGGAGAACAGCAGCGAACGTCGGTTGATATCGGAGCAGGGCTATACCAACATCGACCCCCACGAGCCGGACGATGACCGCTGGCAGACCGCCTACCCCTTGAGCGCTGCGGGCGAAGCGTCCTATATCCGGGATGAGACTGACGTCGACTGGTACGTCTTTGACATCGACTTGCCTGGCACGGTTTATACCGTCACGCTCAAGCCGCCGCCGGGTAAGGATATGGACCTGATCTTGTTTTCGCCTATCGTGACGCCGACCCAAGAGGAACTGCGGATCATGGCCGATGTGGCGGCGATTGCGGACGTGGC
>CAZSJU010000003.1:0-1366 GCA_964607235.1 uncultured Anaerolineae bacterium
GATTGCATCCCGGTGCTGTTTTACGACCGGCGACAGCGGGTGGTCGGTTTGGCCCACGCCGGTTGGCGTGGCGTCGTCGCCGAGGTGCTGCCGGCGACCGTGGCGCGCATGGCCGAGGCGTTTGGCTGCCGCCCGGCGGACTTGTGGGCCGGCGTCGGCCCTGCCATCGGCCCTTGTTGCTACGAGGTGGGGTCGGAGGTCGTGGCGCAGATCTCGACCGTGCTGGACGGGCGTGCCCCGTTCCGGCGCCAGGATGGGCGGGTCTACCTGGACCTGTGGGCGTCGGCGCAGCGTCAATTGGCAGCCGCCGGCGTGGGCCAGGTCGACGTGGCCCAGATGTGCACGGCCTGTCGCAACGACGAGTGGTTCTCCTATCGCGCCGAAGACGGCCAGACCGGTCGCTTTGGCGTCGTGATTGGGTTGCGCTAATTTGACCGGGTGTGGAGACGTTGTCGATGAGTCATTCCCGCCACCATTCTCACGCGAGCACGCGTAATATCCGCGTCGCCTTTTTCTTAAACCTCGCTTTCAGCCTGCTAGAGATCGTGGGCGGGTTGCTCACCAACAGCCTGGCGATCTTGTCGGACGCGCTACACGATCTGGGCGATAGCTTTTCGCTGGGCCTGTCGTGGTACCTGGAGCGGCATGCCCAGCGGGGTAGCGACGCCCGTTATTCCTACGGCTATCGCCGCTGGTCGCTGCTGGGCGCGCTGGTTAACACGGTCGTGCTCGTCGTCGGCTCGCTGTATATTCTCTCTGAGGCCATCCCACGGCTGCTGCATCCGGAGCCCTCGGACGCGCGGGGGATGATCCTGTTGGCGGTCATTGGCATCGCTGTCAATGGCGCGGCTATGTTGCAGCTCCGGCATGGGCGCTCGCTCAACGCGCAGATGATCGCCTGGCACTTGCTCGAAGACGTCCTGGGCTGGGTGGCGGTGCTAGTCATGAGCGTCAGCCTCTTGTTCACGGACATTCACATCCTCGACCCCATCCTCTCGGTCTTGATCAGCCTGTACGTACTGTACAACGTCGTGCGTAACCTGCGCAAGACGCTGGCGCTGTTCTTGCAGGCGGTGCCCGAAGCCATCGTGCTGCCGGAGGTCGAGCGCGCCCTGCACGCGATCCCCCTGGTCCGGTCCGTGCATCACACGCACGTGTGGTCCCTGGACGGCGAGCATCACGTGCTCACCACCCATCTGGTAGTGGATGAGACGGCGACCCGCCAAGACTTGATCTGCATCAAGGGCCAGGTCGCGGAAATGACCCAGCGTATGGGGGTGGTGCATAATACTGTTGCGCTCGAGTACGAAGGGGAGGCATGCGCGATGAAATGGGACGGGCCTGCTCATCTGGACACAGAGGAGGA
>CAZSJU010000003.1:1466-6422 GCA_964607235.1 uncultured Anaerolineae bacterium
TCGCGCTCAAGGCGGGTGATATGCTGGCGGTGGCGCCGGGCGAGACGCATCGCTTTTTGGCGTGCTCGGTGGATTATTTTCATTTCGTGGTCCAGGCGCCCTTTGTGCCGGGTGACAAATATGGCGTTGGATGAGCCGTTTCTGCTGACCGTACGACGGTAGTAGGCTGCTGTTTTATGGGATCACCCTGAAGGTGGGTCCGCAATGGTAAGTGACCCCTTGCCCGGGCGGCAACAACAGGATGATGGTGTATAATTGGTAACGTCCTACCTCTGGGAGCGGAAATTTGAGCGCGCGTTTGTATTCGAGCACTTGTGGCTCGAGGGCGCTGGCTTGAGAAGCGCTTAGCTTGATCTCGCCTTTTTCCAGGTTTAGCAGGTGTGCTTCGACGCGCAAGGGGAGGCGTTCCGCCGTTGACGCTTCGGCTTGTGTCCCTGTTATCCGAAAATCGATTTCCGCTTTGATACGCTTCTCAGGTACATCGTAGGATGGTCCCGCCTCGATGGTCTGTACGTCCAGGATTTCTATCTTCAGGGCGGGAGCGGGGGGCGGTGCCGTGTGGGGTGGATAGCCTTCGAGGACGACTGGCAGTTGCGCGTGCTCCAAAATCCAGCCAACCCAGGGATCGACGTCAACGGTTGGAAATAGCCCTTCTTCCCCGGATTCGTCGTGATAGACGCGGGTCTGCCAGTTGTCCTGTCCTTCATCCTGTACGTGGTCGAAGAACAGTGAAAAGCCGGCATATTGGTGCTGTGCCGGTGGGTCAGGCGCACCCTGTGAGAAGGGTTGTTCCTGTGTCGGGGGCGACATAGAGCCGCCGGCCGTTGGTTGGCGCAGGGCGCGGGCCTGATCGATCCATGCGTCACTCTTAATTCTTTCGGCGGTGATTTTTACGTTGGCCTGCACGTGTAGTGCTTCTGCCAGTTTGTCAGGTTCGCGCTGGGCCAGATCGGCAAAGCGGTATATGCTGATCGCGTGCAATGCATTGGCATAGGTTGGGCCGATACCATCAATAATCGTCAGGTCATCCTGCGCGTGGTCGGTCGTCATGTCGGTAGATTCGTCTGTCTTCATCGCCAATCTCCTAGATTCTGAGTCAGGGTGGGGCGCCCTCCCACAGGCCACGTGGCCTCAGGCGATGTACACGTTCAGTGCGTTGAGTACCGTGGACATATCGAGCGCCAGCGCCCGCTCTGGATAGTCGCTTCCCGCAAAGTGTAGGCCTATCGCCCGCATCGTCTGGAGGTCGATCCACCAGGCGCCCGAGTCCCCTCCGGCGCTAACTTGTTCAAAGCGCTGTAGCGGCTCCACTGCTACGACGTGCCGGATGAGACGTTCCAGATACCCATAATGGACCCGGGCGGTGCCTGCGATACCCGTGACGAAACCGAGAGTTTTGCCCGTCGTGCGGCCGGTTTTTGTCACCTTCATGCCCAGCTTTGCCGAGGTGACGCCCCGAACCGGGCCGATATGGAGCTGATCGTTGATCAGGCGACGTTGACCGGTCAGGATAGCGACCGCTGCGTCCAAGTGGACTGACATGGCGTCGGCGGTCAGGGTGGCGACGGTGTCGGCGCGGCTACCGCCGTCGAGCCGACCCGGCTGGTAGATGCGCTGCCCAGGGCGCGCCCACCAGTCGTGTACCAGTACGTGCCAGTTGCTCAGGATCATCTCGGCGCCGGTTTCCTGGTGTAAGACGCGCCCACCCAGTGTGCCGGCGCCATAGTGACTTTCAGCCGAGATGCTGATGCCGCCGCGCAACGAGTCGGCGCGATAGGTGTTGCAAGTGTCTTTTTCTCTCCCCCAGCTCTGCCACCTCGTCCATGAGTCGGGATGTGTCGCATAAGTGCCCACGACCACGTCTGTGTCAAAGCCCTCGATTTTACCGGGGAGGGGAGCTCTGCATGCCGTTTCGAGTTGGTATGCGGAGAGCTTTTGCTCGACGTGGAAGCGAATGGCTGGCCTGTCGAGTTTGCGACCACCTTTTTCCTTATGACCGAAATCGATCAGAGTGATTTGGCGCTGACGGTCGAAAAGATAATCCCGCACGGCGCTGTTGAGCGCCAGATGAGCATACGTGAGAGTCGTGCGGTCAATGTGCATGATTCTACTCCTTGCCCTAACGCCGGCCTGACTTGAACCAGGCCGGCGTCGGGAGTCAAAGGGGACACCTGCCCGGCCTAGGGATAAATCATGAATTGGATGGGCGTGTCGATTTGCCAGCGTGGCGGGACGGATACAGGGGCGAACAGTTCCCAGTCAATATCTCGCACCTGTGTCGCAAAGCCGGCCAGCGGTGGGGCAGACTCTTCGTGGCTACCGGTGATGCGGGCGCAGATGTGGGTCGCGTAGCAGCCTTCCCAGCCTGTCTGGGGCACAAAGCGCAGTACGTCTACGTACCAGCACCGGTCGGGCTCCATGGGCAGACGATGGGTGGCGTTCAACTCGCGCGGCCCGAGGTCCCAGGTGCACTTGTTGCCGGTGCAGTAGCGGATCTCAAAGTCGCGCGCCAGGTTGGAGACCAGGTCGCACACCGTGGGGCCGCTGTCCAGCGTCAACCAGGGATTGAGCCACAGGACGGTAAAGATATAGGCCGACTCGCCGAGCTTGATGATTTTGTGGGGGCGTAGGGGACCGCCGGGTCGGACCGGTTGCCAGGGGCCAAACGACCACAAGTTCCACCAGTTCAACGGCTCGGCTGCTTCCAGCCCCGCTCGCGTCATAGCCTCATCGACGGCACTTTGAACCTGGGCTTCAAAGTACTGTTTCACCTCTTCGAGCGTCATACGGTTGTTCCCGCCGTTTCCCTGGCTAAAAGTTGGTTCCTCGTGAGTTTCTGCAGCCATCATTTGATACTCCTTTCACTGGCTTTACGTTGGCCAGTAGGGTGACTTGAGCGCTCAAGCCCATTGAAAATCTGATTGCATGATAGCAGTTGTGCCTCAGTTCAGGCTCATACTCGGCTCAATTTCGCTACTGGTGGGAATTGAGCGGCGCGGGAGCGCGGTGTTTTACGAGGTAGTGATGTTGCGGTAGAGGTTCTGCGTTTCTTCCGAGGGTGGGAGGTCTAGTTCTTCTTTTAGCGCTTGTGCGCAAGACTGATACTGTCTGATAGCCAGATGTCGTTGCCCTTGGGCCAGGTGGCATTGCATCAGCCGGCGATGTGCCGGTTCATAGCAGTTGTCTCGCGCCAGGATTTTGCGACACAGTGCCATCGCGGCGGCATATTCCCCTTTGTGCACGTAATGCTTGCTCAAACGATTGGTGATATCCAGGTAAGCATTGCAAAGATGTTCGCGCAGCGGGCGCGGCCAATCTTCATACAGGTCTTCTTGCAAGAAATCACCTTGATATAGGCTTTCAGCAGTGCCATACGCGCGCATAGCAGCTTCGATTTCGCCGGATATCTCTAGGCGCTGGCCGATCTGAACGGATCGTTCAAATTCTTGGACATCTAGCCAGATTGTCATCTCTGGGTTGAGTTGATAGCAATTGTGCTCAAATTGGATATGTTGAAAATCTGATTCTCTTTGTCGCAGCGTCTGGCGCAGCGCATATATGGCTTGATGCAGATTGCGGCGGGCTGCCTCGGGCTCGGCGTCGGACCAGAAAAGGTCCATCAAGATGTCTTTGGCAACGGGCGTCTCGGGGTGTGTCAATAAATATTTAAAGATTGATTGGCCTTTGAGACTGTGCCACTCGGTGATCAAGCTCTCCTTTTGGTACACGCAAAAGGTCCTCAGGCAGTACACGACTAAATTGGCTGCTGGACTGTCTACCTCGGCTTGCGCTTCTGAATCTTGGGCTGCAATGTTGGCGGGCGACTTGCCGGTCAGGGCAGGAGGCGGACGCAAGATGCTTCCCAGCGAGTGTTGCAGGCGTCGCCATAGGGAGGGGTGCTCTGGTGCCATAGATTCGGGACGTTCATGAGGTTTTGGCGCTGGTATTCGCAATGGTTCGTGTTCGCTGATCAGATCCAGTAGGGCATAGATTTGATCACGTAACTGCTGGATGTGCTTTTCTGCGTCCTGGCATGCCTGGCGCTGTCGTTGCGCCTCGATGCAGCACTGACTGCATATCAGGCAGATGCGATGAGCAGCCGCCAGGGTACGCGCGTGTGTCTTGGCCTTGGCCTGTTCGCTGATTGTATGGGCTTGTTTTAGGAGTACGGCGGCTTGTGGATACTGACCTTCCTCTAAGAGTCTGCGTATCGCTTTCGAGCTGTCGTCCCCCCCCGGGAGTGTCACTGACTCTTTCATTGCCCTGCTTGGTGTTTACTTGTGGGTCGTGATAAATTTTTGACAGGCGTTGTGATGAGGGTGATGATCTTGGGCAAGGTAATGATCGGTTGAGACGTGCTGAACCGATACCTGTGGCGGCCAGCCCTATTATGTTGTAAGGGTGTGAGTTTGTGACTGTGTTATCTGATTGTAGGGTAGATGAAATGTTGAAAGGAAGACCGCTCAGCGGATGTGTTGCGCTATTTATTGGTTTGGAGAAACGGTTCTTGCCCTGGCCTTTTACGATAGGCAATGACATCTTGGATGTTTGTGGATAAAGTATCTGTTATGATTGTATATAAAAGGGAACAACGATATGGTATGAGATTGGTTAAAAATCGGTTTGAAATCGTTAGGAATACGTGGGTCAGTCTGGTTGTGATGGATACGCGATCTCTTTTTCTGCAAGTAACGCTAACAGTGCCTCGCGGCTGGTAACCGGACCCAGCGCGTCCAGGAACGATTTGAGGGAGGGGTTGGCAGCCCACAGCTCCTGGACAGGATTGCCGATCGGGTTGTCTCCGGCGGCCCCCCCACCAGGGTCCGATGCGTATGCGCCATGGAAGGCAAAGTAGGCCTGGTTGATCTTGCGGATCCCATAGCCCTGCTCGACAAAGACGCGGCGGCGCGCTTCCATGTACGCTTCGGCTGCTTCGATTTTGCCTTCGGCCAACAG
>CAZSJU010000003.1:6522-9190 GCA_964607235.1 uncultured Anaerolineae bacterium
GCCAGCCCGCCGATGGGGACGATGAGCGATGAGACGTTGAAAGCGTCGTCGATCTGGGCCTCCAGCTGCTCAATGCGGTCCAGGCTCAGGTCGCCGCGCAACATGGTCCCGTAACTCAGCGCGACCTCGGAACGAGGTGAGATGATCAGGTAGCGGGGCAGTGGCGTGAAATCAAAGCTGACCGGCGGCACGACCTGGCCCAGCAGCGCAAAGCCCTCATCTTGCAGCACGCTGGCTACTTGTTCTTCCAGAATCGCTTCAGCCATGTTCTGAATTTGATCTTTTTCCATCTGCAATTGTGTCAGGGTGGCTCTATGCTCGGCGGAAGCGGCCTCGGGATCGGACACATTTGGGTCGACGTACAAGCGGGCGATCTCGCCCTGGACTTGGTAAATGCGCAAGATCAGGTCCATATAGACCAGGACGATTTGTTTGCGCGTCACCTCGTCCAGATAGTTTTGGGGACCTGTCAATTGTTGACCCAGCTTGCTAGACAAGGCTTGGGCTTCCCATGAGATAAAGTCGAAATAGGTGCCACGCAGGATGCGGTCCAGCCGCGCACCAAAGCTGCCCGGAGGCACGTGCTCCCAATGGAGCGTCCAGATGATGGCGATAAACAGGATGCTGTAGGTTAGGACGAGTTTGATACACCGCCGGTCAAGTATGTTTTGCATGGCGCCTCCTTGAAATAATGATACCCAACTCGGGTCAGATTGTCAAAGCAAAGGGACTTGGACACTTTTTTTAGGGCTGGCGGCATTTTTTACGCGCGTGGCGTGGCCTAGATGATCATGCTATAATAAGCCGATTGCAAGCGATATTTCATGTTATTCTCTGTTTGCTTGTCAAAGACAGAATTCGGCCCCGAACGAAAAGCGGGCCGTCCTTTGATGGGTTGTTCCGTTAGATAGTTTACAGTTGCAGGCTGTATCAGGAGGCATTATGCAATTTCTCGTCACCGGAGGGGCTGGCTTTTTGGGCGTGGCGTTGTCCAACCGGCTGGTCCGTGATGGTCACCAAGTTTACGTGATAGACAATCTCAGTGCCGGGAACCCTGATCGCCTGGACCCGGCCGTGTTCTTTACGCGCGGTGACGTGACCGACATTCCCAAGTTGTGGACATTGCTGCATGGGGTGGATTGTGTCTATCACCTGGCGGCGCGGGTCTCGGTGGCCGAATCTATCCTCTACCCCAGGGACTATAATCGTGTCAACGTCGGTGGGACGGTGAGTGTGATGGAGGCGATGCGTGACGCCGGCGTCAAGCGGGTAGTGTTTGCTTCGTCGGGGTCATTGTACGGTGAGCAAGCCCACCAGCCGGTGAGCGAAAGCCAAACGCCCAATCCAGACTCGCCCTACGGTGTGAGCAAGCTGGCGGCTGAATATTACATACGGACGATTGGCGCCCTGTGGGGGATCGAGACGGTGGCGTTGCGCATTTTTAACGCTTATGGCACCGGTCACCGTACGCGCCCGGCACATCCTCCGGTGATTCCCCAGTTCCTCAAACAGGCATTGACCGGGGGCTCGTTGGTCGTCATGGGCGATGGGACGCAGACGCGGGATTTTGTCTATGTCAGTGACATAGTCGACGCTTTGGTCGTGGCAGCGACCGCTTGGGGGATCGACCGTCAGGTGATTAATGTGGGCAGTGGGGTAGAGGTGAGCTTGAATCAATTGGTAGAGACGGTAGAGCGGGTCATTGGTCACACGGTGCCAGTGATTTACAGTAAGGACCAGAGCGGTGGGGTCTCGCGCCTGTGCGCGGACATTACCCTGGCCCGCCGCTTGTTGCATTGGGAGTCCAAAGTGGGTTTGGAACAGGGGCTCAAAAAGACGGTAGAGCTAGATCCCCAGTTCGCGCGACATTGGGCCTAGCATCCGGTTGCGAACACCTCTGGTGTTGACCGTTTTGGCTTTTACCGGCAGCGGGGGTATCAAGATGTCTGAGCAAAAGACGATACTGATAATAGAAGACAGCGAGCTAAACCAAAGATTACTTGAGGCCGTGCTCAAACCCCACGGCTATCGTCTGCTGGTTGCAGGGGATGGGGAGCAGGGCATCGCGTTGGCTCAGGCGGAACAGCCTGATTTGGTGCTGATGGATATTCTGTTGCCGGGTATGAATGGCTACGAGGCTGCCCGCCAGCTCCGGGCAACACCAGAGACACGTGAGGTGGTGATTGTGGCGCTCACCGCCAGCACGACTCCGGAGGAGCGAGATCAAGCCCTGGCGGCAGGCTGTGATGGATATATCGTCAAACCGATTGACACACGGAATTTTCCCAAACAGATTTATCGTTTTCTAAAGTGAGCTGCCTCGCGTGATGGACGAGTGGCAAGATCAAGTCTGTGTACCAGGTCGTCAACTCACCCGACTGCGTTGGGGGGTGAGCGTGGCGGCCTTGGTTGGGGTTGGCTTGCTAGCGTTGTATGATTTGCTCTGGGCTCGTGCTCCCCTGAATGAGGTCCTGCTTTTATTCTTCGGTCTAGTCATCAGTCTGGTGGCTGTCCAACTCGTTTGGTGGTGGATCTGGCGCCACCGTGACCGGAGGGCCTGTCCTCACTTGCCCTCACGGGCAGAGCCAAGTGAGCAGCGCTTGCTTTCAAGCCCGTTGCCCGAAGACCAGATGGCGGTCTTGTATCAGGTGGGACTGGCGCTGTCGTC
>CAZSJU010000003.1:9290-34285 GCA_964607235.1 uncultured Anaerolineae bacterium
CGTTGCCCGAAGACCAGATGGCGGTCTTGTATCAGGTGGGACTGGCGCTGTCGTCCTCGATGGAAATAGACGCGGTGCTGGATGTGCTTTATGAAAAGTGTTGCCAGCTCTTGGCCGTGGATGCTTTTTACGTCGCCTGGCACGAATCTCCCAGCAGGGAACTGGAGTATCATATCTTTGTCGGCGAGGGACAGCGGTTGGCGCCGTTTCGGCTGCCGGTCACGACCGGGGCGGCCAGTTGGGTCGTGGGGCAGCGGCAACCTTTGCGCTGTGACGATGTCCTTGCCGACGCCCCGGCATTATCCGCCGAGATGCGGCATGCTGAGCAGACAGAGTACCACGCCTACCTGGGCGCGCCGCTCTTGCGCGACGGGCAAGTCATAGGGACGTTGGCGGTCTTGAGCCGTCAAGTGGGCGTCTATGGTCAAGCCGATGCGCAACTGCTGGTCGCTGTGGCGGGCCAGGCGGCTTTGGCCCTTGGAAATGCGCGCGTGTTTCAAGATGTGCAACAAAAGCTGGCGGAAACCGCGATTCTAGCGGAGGTCAGTCACGCCATCAGCGCCAACTTGACCCAGGAAGAGTTGTTGCCCTATCTGGCGCGTAATCTGACACGCGTTTTAAGCGTCACGGACTGTTGTATTGTATTGCGAGATCCGTACACCGGGGAACTGCGGGCCGGCACGCCTTTTGTCTCTTGTGCGGCGGATGCGCCGTCATTCCAGGCGGACGAGCGGGATCTGTATGGCTATCGCCCTTTTGCCCGGGCGGTGGTCAAGGCCGGGCGCCCCATGATGCAGGAGGAATGGGCAGGCAGTCGTTTTGTGGATAAAGGGGACGTCCTGGGCTGTGTGGATCGCTCGCTGTTAGGCTTGCCATTGATCGCCCAGGGCCGTGCGGTGGGGGCCGCGCTGATCGGGTACGCCCGCGGAGAACGGTATCTCACCGACCGCGAGATCCGGCGGGCGATGGTCATTGCGAACCAGATTGCGGTCGCCATCGCGAACGCGCGTTTGTTCCGCGAGGTGGAGCAGCGCCTGGTGGAGCTGGGCACCCTGGCCGAGATTTCGCGGGTCATCAGTTCTTCGTTGCAGCCATCCGAGCTGTATCAGCGCGTGGTGGACGAACTCGCCCGCGCGTTTGGTTATCCTTTCGTGGCTGTTTACCGGGTTGAGGGGCAGGGGCTAGAGCTGGGCGCTCAATTCGGTTATGGTACAGGGCGTTTGCCGGTCTATGTGCCCAATGGTCACGGCTTGGCCGGTGGTGCGGCGGCGACGGGCCAGATCAGCTATGTGCCCGACACCAGCGTCGTGCCGGATGCCAAGGTGGCCGCGGAAGGGATTGTCTCGCAGATCGCCGTACCGCTGCGCAAGGATGAACGATTGTTGGGCGTGTTGGTCGTCGAGAGTTACGAGTCTTTGATTGAGGCTGACTTGTCGCTATTGCAGTCTATGAGTTATCAAGTCGGCACGGCGGTTGAAAACGCCCGTCTTTACGCGGCTGAACGGCGGGGACGCGAGGTGGCCCGTACCCTGTTGCAGATTTCGGGCGACTTGAGCGGCACGCTGCACCTGAACGAGGTGCTGGAACTGATTATGGAGCGCCTGCGTACGGTGGTGCCTTATGAGAGTGCGGCCATTGGGCTGCTCTCGGGAGGTGTGTGCTACCTGGCCGCGGCACATGATATGCCGCGCGCCCGGCACCTGTGGGGCAAGAGTCTTTCACCGGATGAACTGCCGCTAGTCGCCCGGGTCTTGCGCGAACGCGAGGCGGTGATCGTCGCCGACAAGCATCAGGTGGACGAGTGGGTGAGCAGTGATGGGGATGAGGGCATCCGTTCCTGGCTGGGAGTCCCGTTGGTGGTCAAGGACCGCATCATTGGCTTGTTGATGCTAAATCACGTCATTCCGGCGTTTTATGACGCCGAGGCCGCAGAACTGGCTTTGGCCTTTGCGCAGCACGCCGCTTTGGCCATCGAGAACGCGCGTCTTTACGAGCAAGCTCAGGCCAAGCTACACGAGCAGACCTTGTTATACGAGATGACGACGGCCATCTCGTCCACGTTGGACGCTGGTCAGGTGTTACGATTGTTGGCAGAGCGATTGGTGACGGTTTTGGGGGGCACCAGTGTGCGCATTGCCACGCTACAAGGCGATCTGTGGCAGGATGCCAGGCCCGGGCAAGGGACGCTGGGCGATAGACGGCAGGCCGCTACTCTTGTGGCGCAACATCACAGCCCGGATGCTGACTGGTCTGAGCGGGAGGACAAGCTGGGAACTGTTTACACACTGTCCGACTTTCCGGTCACCACTGAGGCCTTGACAAACCGGCAGCCATTGTTGGCCGTGGCCCAGGAAGCGCCGGAGGAGTGGCGCGCGCTGATTATGCAGCGTGGAGGGGGCTCCCTGTTGCTGCTGCCGCTGGTGGCACGCGACCGCGTGACCGGTTTTGTCGAGTTGTGGGATAGTCGCAGCCGGCGTCGTTTCACCGAAGTGGAGATGGCGTTGGCTCAGACGTTGATCAATCAGGCGGCGGTGGCGGTTGATAACGCGCGTCTGTTTGCCGAGACCCAGCGACGACTCAATGAATTGACGTTGCTGTATGATATGGTAGTGACAGCGGCTTCTTCCCGCGACCTAAACACGCTCTTGCAGAGCATCGTCAAGACGTTGCAGTTTCGTGTGTTAGAGGGGGCCGTGGTCAGCGTATTCTTGCTGGATGAATCGCAGCAAGAGCTGCAACTGCGTGCGCAGGCGGGCCAACTGCAGGGACTGAATCTCGGGGAAAACTTGTCGGTGGGCCAGGATATTTATAGCCGCGTGATGCAGGATGGCCAACCTCTCTTGATTCACGATACCGCCGAGGACCCGCGCGGCGCCAGTTATGGCCCGGCCGCTCGCTCGATCTTGTGCGTGCCTTTGGCGTGGGGACAGCGCAACATTGGTGTACTCTCGGCTTTCAGCGCCCAGAGAGATGCGTTCTCTGCTCATGACCGGCGGCTGCTGCGCACCATGGCCAGCAGCCTGGCGATCACTATCGAGAATGTGCGCTTGCTTAACGCGTTGAAACGTTCAGAGAAGGCGTTGACTTTGCGCAACTGTGCGTTAGAGCGCGCCAATGTCCGCCTGCAGGAACTCGACCGCATCAAATCCGTCTTTGTTGCTAGCGTGAACCACGAGTTGCGCACACCACTCAACGCAATCATTGGTTTTTCAGAGGTGCTCATCGATGGATTAGCCGGAGATTTGCCCGCTTTGGCTCAGGAATATTTAAACTATGTGCACGGAAGCGGCAAGCACTTGTTGAACTTGATCAACGATATCTTGGACCTGTCTAAAATTCAGGCGGGGCGGATGACCCTGACGCTAGATCAGGTGGACGTGTTGGAAGTGCTGAGTGATGTGCAGGCAACGATGGCGCTATTGGTTCGCAAAAAGGATCAAACGCTGCAGGTCAAAGCCGCGGACGCATTGCCCTCGATCGTCGCCGATCGTTCTCGCTTGAAGCAAATTTTGCTCAATCTGGTAGGTAACGCGAACAAGTTTACCCAAGAGGGCGGACAAATCACAGCACGCGTTTGCTTGCCTGATCCAGAGACATTGCAGATTGATGTCATTGACGATGGCCCGGGTATCGCTTTGGAGGATCAAGTGTTGATATTTGAAGAGTTCCGGCAGGCGGGCGCGGCCCGTGCCCCAGGTGAGGGGACTGGGCTGGGGTTGGCGATCACCCGACGCTTGGTAGAGCTGCATGGGGGCCGCGTTTGGGTGGAAAGTGAACCAGGCGCCGGTGCAATTTTTACAGTGTTGCTGCCGGTGACCGGCCCCGAATCGGAAAAGGCAGGACCGGACGAGACAGATGCAGGAGCGCATGACTTTGCAAGAGGATCGACAAGAGACGCAGTTTGACCTTTCGGTTTATAAAGAGCTTTACCTGGATCAAGCCCGCCAGTGTTTGATGACGTTGGTGCGCAGTATGGCGACGCTGGAGGATGACCCGGCCGACCGCGCAGCCTTGCATGTGGCCCATCGCGCCGCACATACGCTAAAGGGGATGTCCGCCACGATGCATTATCAGGCGTTAACAAGCCTGGCCAGAGCGTTGGAGGCGCCTTTCTATCGGGCGGTACAGGAAGCGCTGACATTGACACCCGCACAGATAGAGACGTTGCGGGAGGGCTGTCGTGATTTTGAGACCGGACTTGACCGTTTGGATCTGGAATAAGGGGTTGGGATGACACGACTGCCACACGGCTTTTATGCACGCCCAACGTTGGTCGTGGCGCGGGCCTTGTTAGGGCAGTACCTGGTACGGGTGCTTGACGCGGACGGGACGCGAGGGCAGCGTCTCGCAGGCCAAATCGTCGAGGTTGAAGCATATACCGGGGCCGATGACGCAGCCTCTCACGCCCATCGTGGGCGCACGGCGCGCAATGCCCCTATGTTTGGGCCGCCGGGCCACGCTTATGTGTATTTTATTTATGGGATGCATTGGATGTTTAACGTCGTCGCTCATCCTCAGGACCCGCCTGGGGCAGTGTTGGTGCGTGCGCTGGTGCCGCAAGAGGGCCGCGACACCATGCGCGTCCACCGTGGAGGTTGTCCCGATGAGATATTGACCAGTGGTCCGGCGCGATTAGCTCAGGCCCTGGCAATCGATGGCGCCCTCAACGGTATAGATTTGTGCTGCTCTGAACAGCTCTTTATCGAGACGGGCACGCCCGTCGCGGACAAACGGGTCGCCTGTGGCCCCAGGGTGGGCGTTACGGGGGACCTGCAGGCCAAGACGCGTCCGTGGCGTTTGTGGATGACAAGTTTTTAGGCTAGATCGAGGAGGCAGCCGATGGTCATTACTCAGGAGATTCAGCTTGATACGCAAGGCCATTGCGATATCCAAGACATCACCCGTCAGGTGGCGGGTGCTGTGCGCGAGACCGGTTTGTCCAGCGGCATCGTGACCGTCTTTACGCCCAGTTCTACCTCTGCTTTGACGAGCATTGAATACGAGTCCGGGGCGCTGGCTGATGTGGAGCGGCTCTTGGACGAGATCATCCCTCCAGGCCGCGATTATCGTCATAACTTGCGTTGGGGTGATGGCAACGGGCACAGCCATGTGCGCGCTGCGTTGATTGGCCCCTCTATCACGATACCTTTTGTTGATAGTCGCTTGACGTTGGGTACCTGGCAGCAGGTGATTTTTTTAGACTTTGACAATCACCCGCGCTCGCGACGGCTTGTGGTACAGGTCATTGGGGAATGACCGCAGAGGGGTTCGACGCGAGCCGTAAAGTTGAGCGCGGGTGATGCGTCTTTGACCGTAACGGACCTGTAACCGCGTTGTAACCCTCTGCGTGATGTGGGCGTGCTACACTGAAGCAAAAATTGCTTGCTCTTTATCAAGGTTGAATAACAGTTGGGAAATTCAGGGGGACAAACTGGTACCAAGAATTTCCGGGTTTGAGGGGTAATGGTTGACCTGTCTCGTCGACGAACGAGAGCAAGTCTTCTCGTGCCTGTCGTATCCACGAGCCGTTGTACACGTGGCCGTCGCGGACGATTTGGACTGGTCCCTGACCCCAGATCTGGATCTCTATGGAATAGTGCCCGCCACCGACGAGGTCTTCCAGGATGTCTGTGTCGACGTGATTGGCATAGACGATGATGACGTTAGCAGCGGTGAGCTGTTCACCGGTCAGCGCATCGGTGTGAGGTTCGCCCAGGATAGCGCGCCGATATAGTCCTGATGTTTGGTCATAGGTCCACTCGGCCGAAGCGACGCCGGCAAGATAGGTCAACTCGATGTATTCGGCGGGCTCGCCCCCCGACGAAGGAGAGGCGCTAAACGCTAACCCCTGCAAGTCCTGGCGGGTGTTCAGGCCGCGTTCGCTGGTCAATGCCCACAGGGCTTGGGTATTGGTGAACAGTGTATGTTCAAAGGCCTTGTTTGCTTCGGGGACGCGGTAAAACACAGGCTCACCCACGCCAAAGTCAGGCGAGATGATCTGGTTGTCTTGGTAAAGGTCCGAGGCGATGGTTTTTTCTTTCACCCCGCCGCTGGAGCCTGAATAAGCGAACATGCTCTTGAACATTGCGGGAATTTCGAGGTCGATCAAGCGACCGCTGCGGATCGAACCGATCTTGGGGCTATCCTGGCTCAAATAGAGCGCCGTAAAACGGGTGACCCCGCCCTCGGCGTAATGCTCGAACACCAGATCCGCCAGCGATAGGCCGGCCTGAGGCCGTACGATAGCCGGTGAGTTGGAGATTTTGACCGCCAGCGGGCGACGTTCCAGGACGGCCGGGTCCGAGACCTGCAAGCCGGTCAAAGGGTTGACGTCAGGGGGAAATTCGATCATGATTGAGGCGTCCGCGGTTGGCGGGGGCGTTGCGGTGGCTGTAGCAGAGACCGCGGTCGGCGTAGCCGTAGGCAAGGGCGTCGCCGTGGCCGCGGGCCGCGCCGTACGCGTCGGTGTGGCGGTGATTTGTATCTTCCCACCACAAGCGGATAAACAGAACTGGCCCAATATTAGCGTCATCAGTATAGCGCCAACGAATAGGCTGAGGGACTTGTTTTGAAGCGGCATAGGTTCACCTCCGTGATTGCGGGGTATTATAGCACAAGTCGTGGCTGTGAGAAACGGATAGGCGGGAGTTGTTCGGGTCTAGTTGACTTGCCTCTTAAGACCGGGTATAATCGGTTATCCTCTTGAAGGTATGAGGTTTGCCTTCAGATGTTTCTGAAGCTCAGCCGATAAGCAGTAATGTCGATCAGAAAGTGCTAGAAGCGTTTTAGGCGCGGGAGGCAAGGCAGAGAGCAATGGCTCTAAAAGGAAACCTGCGAGACTTTGGCATCACACAATTGTTGAACCTTGTAAATCTAGCGCGAAAGACTGGCATGCTTTCCATTGAGGCACCCACTCAAGAAGCAAAGCTCTCTTTCAGGGAAGGTCAGTTGGTGTACGCTTCTCTGGAAAGTCAGGATGAGCATTTGGCTCAAGTGTTGTTCAAAGCGGGCAAGTTGACGCAGGAACAAACCCGAACTATTCTTGCTCGAGCCGGTAAAACCAGCGACAAGCGTTTGGGGATGATGTTGATCGAAGTGGGGTATGTGACTCAAGACGACATCTTGATGAGCGTTGCAAAGCATACCCAAGACATCATTTTCCAAGTGTTTTCTTGGTCGGATGGGAACTTTCGCTTTGAACCCAATATGCTGCCACCCGAGGATCGCATCGCGGTGCCGATCAAGTTGGAAAACATTATCATGGAGGGCACCCGCCGTCTCAAGGAGCTGGAGCAACTCCAAGACGAGTTACCCAATCTGGATATGGCGTTGCGCTTTACGGATCGCCCGGGCACTAATTTGCGCAATATTAACCTGGGTGTGGAAGAGTGGCGAGTTGTTTCTTTTATCAACCCGCGCAACTCGATTCGGCAGATCGCTCAAGCCAATAGCATGAGTGATTTTCAAATTCGACGGATCGTCTATGGGATGTTGCAAGCAGGATTGGTTGAGCTGGTGCGCCCGGAGGGTATGGAGAAGGTGCCTGTAACCAGGCCAGGGACGAGGGCTGTGACCCCGGCCCCGGCGCAAAGTCGCAGGCCGCCGCCGGTAAAGCGCAGCGTAGTCGAGAGGTTGATCAAACGGATCAAGCGGTTGTAGAGGGGGACCTGGTTGCCCATTACACTAGATAGTTAGATAATTAGATAGATGGGTAGCCAACAATAAAGAGGGGTTGGACCAAGCGCAATGGGAACAGTGCAAACAGTCAAAATAGTCATCACCGGTCCCTTTTCGGCCGGCAAGACCGAATTCATACAGACCGTTAGTGAGATTGACGTCGTTTCGACCGAGAGAAAGATCTCCAGCGAGTCAGAGCGGATCAAAGAGCGCACCACTGTCGCGATGGACTTTGGGCGTATTACCGTCGACGACGACCTGGTTTTGTATCTTTTTGGAACGCCCGGTCAGAAACGCTTTGATTTCATGTGGGAAATTCTTTCAGAAGGTATGTTGGGATTTGTGGTGCTGATCGACAGCGTCCGTCCAGAGACGTTCCGTGAGGCACGCATGATCCTGGATACCTTCCGGGCTTATGCTCCCACACCTTATGTAGTTGCAGCTAACAAGCAGGATATGGAGGACGCTTGGGCTGTGGACGACTTGCGCATCGCTCTGCGTATCGATCCGCAGATTAAATTGTTGCCTTGTGTGGCCACGGACCGCGAAAGTGTCAGAAATATCTTGTTAGAGTTGCTCTACTCGATCCTGGAAGAGTTGGATGCCCAGGAGGTTTAAACGGGTGTGTGGAGGGGGACAACGGTAGCACGTGCGCCGCGCTGTAAAAATTTAAAGTGCGGCAACGGGTTTTGGCTTGTCAAGTGATCGTCGCGGGCTGCAGAAGTTGCGCGACGATGTCAGAGTTGGATACGCCTGCCTAGGACGGCTTTGCCAAGGGAATGGTCGAGCGCTGTGAAGGATGGCGGGCGTCTCTTTGAACGAAACTAGGTAGCTTTGAGGCAAGTTTGTGAGCTCCATCGTTACAGACCAGGGCATCGTTCACTATGAAGCATACGGCCGAGGAGCGCCGGTTATCTTGTTGCATGGTTGGGTGAACTCTTGGGACGTTTGGCGTGACACTATGCTGGCCATCCCTGAACTGGGCCGTTACAAGGTGTATGCGCTGGATTTCTGGGGTTTTGGCGAGTCATCAAAGCAAAAGACGCCGCCCTTTCAAATCCAGTCTTATGCGGACATGGTCAGCCAGTTCATGGAGATCATGGGCATGGTCGAAGCGCCGGTCTTTGGACATTCGATGGGCGGAACAGTGGCGCTTAATCTGGCGTTAAAGACGCCAGACCGGGTTAAAAAGGTCGGCATCGTCGGTTCGCCGATAAACGGCAACTCTTTGAATATTTTTCTCAAGTTCTCGGGCGTGGGTTGGATTGCGCGCTTGGTTTGGCGGATCCCAATCATCAAATGGTTCGTGATGTGGATCGTGCTCGCTGGAGACTCGTCCAAGGTGCGCAAGATGATCTTTCGCGACGTTGACAAGACTAACACAGAGTCTTTTTTTCGTAGCATCGGCGATCTGCATCATACTGACTTGCGTGATCAGATGTACAAGTTGACCATTCCTGCGCTGGGTGTGTTTGGTGAACACGACAACATTGTTAACCCTAATCAATCCAAGCTTCTGGCCAAGTATGTGCCGCAGGCCCACATTGAGATGATGGAGCAATCGCGCCATTTTCCGATGCTGGATGAGCCAGAAAAGTTTATCGGCGTCATTAAAAATTTCCTGGCCGTATGAGGATGTGCATGACAATAAGCGCAACATCGGCGGCAGAACAGCAAGAGGTGCACTACTATTATCCCAACAAGATGGGACGCATCATTCTGCTGGCTATGGAAGAGGTGATGGGCCGTAACGGGGTCAATGCGGTGCTGAATCTGGCCAAACTCAGGCACCTCGTCAATAATTATCCCCCTAACAACTTTGATAGGCAGTTTCCTTTTCAAGAGGTAGGGGCGATTCAGGCGGCGTTGGACGAGATGTATGGCCCGCGGGGCGGACGTGGCCTGGCATTGAGAGCAGGACGCATGTGCTTCAAGTTTGGCCTGAAAGAGTTTGGGCCGGTGTTGGGGATTGCGGATTTGGCTTTTCGTATGCTCCCTTTGGGTATGAAGCTCAAGGTGGGGTTTGAGGTTTTTTCCGAGACCTTTAACAAGTTTACCGATCAAGTTGTGCGCCTGGGTGAAGATGAGACCCGTTTCCTGTGGATTATCGAACGCTGTCCGGTGTGTTGGCAGCGCCGTTCGGACCAGCCTTGTTGTCACCTGGCGGTGGGTATTTTGCAAGAATCGCTTTATTGGGTGAGCGGAGGGAAAAATTTTCAGGTCGAAGAGATCACTTGCATTGCCCAGGGCGATCCCACTTGTACGATCGCCATTGACAAGCAGCCATTGGATTAGTAGCGTACAGTATCTGAGCGACGTCACATTTCCTGGATTATGCGCAAGATTATCATAGAAGATCAACAAAATATCGATCCGTTTAACGAGCCCGCGCGCGAGTTACGTGTGCTCAACAAGCCCTTGTTCTTGCATCAACGCGACGTGTTGTTAACGCACTGTACCGGCCGCGAGTTGCCGGTCAAATCTTTGGACCAGTTGCCGCACAGCATGTTGGAAGAACGCGTCGAGACGTTAGTGCATCGGGATAATCTTTACTTTGACCAACATTTTATCGACGAATTTGTCCGACGCGCGCGCGCTGCAGGCAAGGCCTGTCAGGTCGCTTTTTCAAAAGAAGACAAGGCCATCAAAAATCATGCACGCTACCTGCAAAAGGGTATACGGATCGAGGGCGAACATTATGTTGCAGACCTGTGGTATTATCCGCACGGCATCGAACCCTATGCCCGGCCATTAGTGATCGACACTGAGCCTTATGAAGTGGGGTACTATCGGGTGCCTACTTATATGGCGCCCGAGCAAGGGGAAATCGTTTATCATTTGCCGATGAAGGCGTTTCTTTCCATCGAGCACTGGACGCAAGTTTTTATGGCCAGTGTGCCCTTTGGCATTTTTGCTATGGCGGCGCGCTTTGAGCGGGAAGCGAGTCGCAACATCGTATTCAAGTTAAAACTGCTGGTACGGGCGCTCATTGAACGCAAGCAGTTTCTCTCCTCGTCGGCGGCGGTGCAGATCGGTCGCAATTGTACCATCAACCCTTCCGCGCTGATTCAAGGGCCGACGATCATAGGCGATAACGTCACGATTGGCGCCGGTGCGCAGATTATTCACTGTATCATTGGCGACGGTGTGAACGTGATGGAAGGTTGTCAGTTGATGTTGAGCGTCGTCGGTGATAACTGTTATTTGCCTTTCCGTTCCGCGTTGTTCATGAGCGCCGTGATGGAGAACTCGATCATCGCTCAGAATACTTGTTTGCAAAAGTGTGTCGTGGGACGCAATTCTTTTATCGGCGCGGGCACCACCTTTACCGATTATAACTTGATACCCAGGCCGATGCGGGCCTTTTTTGACGGCGAATTGGAGAATGTGGGCACCGAGGTGATGGGCGGATGCGTAGGACATAATTGTCGTTTGGGCTCCGGTCTGATTGTCTACCCAGCCCGTACCATCGAGTCTGACTCGATCCTGTTCTCTTCGCCTGATCGGCGCGTCATTAGCAAGAACATTCGGTATGAAGACAGTGATCATCACAAGTTACCCGGAGGCACCAAGTTGCATCACAGGCTCTATGATCCCAACGTCAAGCGGTTGTAGCGGCGTGTCAAGCAGGCATTATTCATGAACAACTTTGCTTTTATCATCCATCCAATTGATCCTAAAAGGGACGTGACGCGCAAGTTCCCTTTGCTAGGCAGGGTTTTGCCTGTTCCGGCGATTAACTTTTTTTCTCGTTTTTTTCCGCCCTTGTACATTTCCCACATTGCTGGTTGCCGCTCGGTCAGCACGAGTGATGAGATTGAGGGCTGGTTTGTAGCTTGCCCTTACACACCGGCGACGATGCTGCGTCTAAAGCCAGAGACGGTCTATCAAAAAATTATTCAGACCGGTCGGTTGGCCGAAAAGCTGGGGGCGCGCATCTTGGGTTTGGGGGCGTTTACCTCCGTCGTGGGTGATGCGGGGGTGACCATTTCGCGTGCGTTGGATATCCCTGTCACCACGGGTGACAGTTATACGGTCTATGTTGCCATAGAGGCTATGCGGGAGGGTGCACGGGTGATGAGCATCCCCATCAAGGATGCCACGGCGGCCGTCGTTGGCGCCACAGGCGCCATTGGTTCGGTGTGTGCCGAGCTGTTGGCGCGGGATGTGGGCGAGTTGATCCTGATCGGTCGGCGACTCGATCGGCTGCACGAGATAAAGGAGCGTGTGCAAGCTCGGGGAGCGGCTCTTGTCAGAGTCGCGGCCAATCTCGACTCGCTGTCGCAAGCCGATCTGGTTCTCACTGTCACCAGCGCTGTAGAAGCGATCATTGAGCCCCGTCATCTCAAGATTGGGGCGGTGGTGTGTGATGTGGCGCGCCCCCGCGACGTTTCGCGCCAGGTAGTGGCGGAACGGAGCGACGTTCTCGTGATTGAGGGGGGCATGGTGCAGGTGCCTGGCCCGGTAGATTTTGGCTTTAACTTTGGTTTCCCGCCTGGCAAGGCTTATGCTTGCATGGCCGAGACGATGATCCTGGCGATGGAAGGGCGCTATGAGAGCTATACCTTGGGCAAGGATATCCAATTAGAGCGTGTGGAGCAAATCGGCCGGTTAGCTGTCAAGCACGGTTTTCACTTGGCCGGTTTTCGAAGTTTCGAACGAGCTGTAACCGAGTCGCAAATCGAACGCATCAAGATCAATGCTCAACGGATGCGCGCCAAACTGGCCGGGATATAGTTTCTTGGCGACAAGTCACGCGCGTTTTTCTGTGTCTGGCCCTTGGTGGGCCGTTCGCAGCATGCGCGGATATTCTGAAAATTTTGGCGGGCGTGTGTATTCGCAAGTTTGGCAAGCAGTCTGTGTTGCCGGCTGTGTGTGCTAGGTTTTGATGGACATCCTGGGTAAAAGTGTACACGTCAAGAATCCAGGCGGAGGTGGAGAATGAGTAAAGGCCGCATCCTGGTAGTCGAAGACGATTTCGATATCTCCAATATGCTGCGCATCTATTTTCAGTCGCAAGATTATGAGGTGACTGTTGCACCGCGCGGTGAGGAGGCCTTGGAATTATGTCGGCAACGGCTGCCGCACGTCATCGTGTTAGACATTATGCTGCCCGATATAGACGGGTATGAAGTCTGCCGACGCCTGCGGGGCAGCCTGCGTACAAGCCACGTGCCGATCATCTTTTTGACCCAAAAGGATGAACGCAGTGACAAGATCGTCGGACTCGAGCTAGGCGCTGACGACTATATTACCAAGCCTTTTGATATTGAAGAGTTGCGTCTACGCGTGCAGGGTAGCATTCGCCGTGCCCAGGTCACCAATCTCAGTAATCCTACGACGGGCCTGCCCAGCGGCAAGCAGATTGAGGAGCAGTTGCGCAATTTGATGCGCACTGATGATTGGGCGCTCTTGTACGTCGGCATCAATCATATCGACCCGTTCCGCGATAAAGAAGGCTTTTTGGCGGGCGACGAGGTGCTGCGCGATCTGGCTCAAATGCTGGGAGAAACGGTAGACGAGTTTGGCACCGCTGACGACTTTATTGGGCATCGCGGGGGCGATGATTTTGTGGTGATTACAACCAGTGAACATGGCCCTATCGTTCGTGATCGAATCGTCGCGCGCTTTAACGAGGGCGCGGGGACGCATTATAATTTTATGGATCGGGAGAAAAATTATATCATCGTTGATAACGAGCAGCATCCGTTGATGTCGTTGGCGGTTGGAATGGTCTTGCCTGAGAGTGGGCCCTTTGCCGATATTCGAGAGATCACCGAGGTCGCTGCAGAACTGCGGCGTGCGAATGAGAAGCGATCGATTGGGAGGCAATAGCGCCAGTTTGGGGGTTACTTTTGTCTACCTTGCTCTACGCGGTACGGGAAGAATGGTCAGAGCAAGCGGCGCAAATTGAGCGTGACCAGCGGCGGGTTGTGCTCGCCGTCATGTTGGTGGCGGCGGCCATTGGCCCAGGAGTGTTTCTAGTCGACCGTCTGGCTGCCACCGTGGTCTGGCGTTCTTTTTTGGCCGAAGCGCTCTCGTTGTGCTTGTACGCGGCAGTGGCTGTGTGGTATGGCTTGCGCCCGCCGGGTAACCAGCAAGGGTCTGCTAGCAAGCCCTCATTGTCGTGGCGGGTTGCCCTGGGCGTTTACGCGGGTGGTCTGGTGATCATGGGGACGGTTGACTTTATCACCAAGCGCGGCTTGTCCAGCTTGTTAGTCGACAGCCCGCGCGCCGATGATCCCGTCCTTTTCACCGGGGCGTTGATGTTGGGCTTTATTCTGTTGTTTGTGTGGGTCGTGCGGCGTTATCCCGCCCGGATGCAGCGCATGCGCTTGGGCCTGGCACCGGGTCACGCCGCTCGCCCCGGTTTGTCCGGTGGCCCCGCCGTTGGCACGCGCTCCAGCGGCTCGACTTGGAGCTGGGGTGCGAGCGTTGGGGCGGGGTTGCTTGCGGGCGCGTTGATTGGATCTCACTTTTGGCTGACGACTCGGTCCGCGGGTCTGGCGCTTAACGTCAAACCCTGGCCCTATATGGCCTGGCAGCTCTTTTATGAGATTGGCCCCCAGTCGTTGCCCGAAGAGTTGTTCATGAGAGGCGTTGTATTTAATGAACTGTATTTTGAGCGCGGCAAGAGTTTCTGGGTGGCGGCGCTGGCGGCTTGCAGTCTGGAGTTATTGTCCCTGTTTGCCAAGCAGGATTATAGTGGGGACCTGTTGATTATTGTAGGGGTGGTATTTTACACGGTTGTGAGTAGCGTGGCCAGTGCGTGGTTGTTTCGTTGGTCACGTAGCGTGGTGCCTGGATACATCAGCAACGTGGTTTTTGGCGTTGTTTCGATGTTTCGCTAGTGCGGACTTGTGGGGGCTTGAATCAGTTTGAATACTGGCTTGTGGTTCCGGGGGCACGGGCTGGGTTGCAAACCTGGGGTGATGGTTTGCCAAATGGTGCGACTGGAGCGAAAGGATGGGTTGGAAAGAGGCGATAAATAAGCTGGGGCGGCGACAGGACAAGGTACAGGTTGTTTTTGCTGTTTTGACGCTGACTGTGCTGATTTATCTAACCCGGAACAATTTACCCGAGTTGGCACTGACTCTTTATTTTCTTTATGCTGGCCCAATAGTAGTAGCTGCTTTTGTTTGGGGTCGAGGGGGAGGGCTGCTACTGACCTTGGTGGTTGTTTCTTTCTTCCTCCCTGTGATGCTGGGGCCGGTTGGTAATGCGTCAGGCGCTACGGGCAACTTTGCTGTACGAGTGATCGAACTGGTCGCTTCTTTGGTGCTGTTTGTCTTTTTGACCCTGGTGGGCGACAAGGCCGGTGAGCAGCAACGGCAAAAGTTGCGCTATTATCAACTCGATAGAATCAGTGAACGCTTTAGCCGCGAGCTCCAGATAGAGGAGTTGTTGCAGTTGATTCTCAACCAGGCGGTGCCGTTGTTCAAGGCTGCCGGCGGGGAGATTGTGCTGCGCGACGAAAAAGTGGACCAGTTACAAGTCGCGGCAGCGGTAGGTTTGTCCCGCGTAGCTCAGGCATACATTGACGAAACTGTGCCGTCTATTCGCACGCCCGAAATTTTGGCCGAGCGAATACTGCGCCGCAACGAACCCTTTGTGCATAACAACCTGGCCAACGATCCGCGCTATTTATGTTGCGGCAATAATGCATTGCCGGTCAAAGTCCACTCTTTGTTGGCGGTGCCGCTGCGGTGCGGGCGTGAGCCTTTTGGCCTGCTGAGCTTGTTCAACAAGGCGAACGGTGGTTTTAACCAGAACGATATAGAGTTTTTGGTCACCATCGCTGAAAAGTCGGCGATCGCTATCGAGAATGCGCGTCTCTATCATATGACCGATAGCAGCCTGGCGCGGCGCGTGGAAGAATTGTCGATCCTGAATCGCATCGCGCACACGCTGGTCAGTAGCCTCGATCTCAGCAAGACTATTGAGGCCATCTTGCACGCCCTGCAAGAGTTGTTCCCCTATGCCATCGCCGAAGTTTGCCTGTGGGATAAAGAGCGTCAGGTGATGCGAACCTACGCCTGGAGCGGCCAAGAGGGATACGCAGAGGCCACCAGCGGATTTTACGGGCTGGACGAGGGCTATAGCGGTTGGATCGCGCGGCATCGTGAACAGTTGTGGATTCCTGACGTGCAAGCGTGTCAGGACGTGCGGCCCAAGATCGACAGCGCTGAATTTCCCTTTCGTTCTTACGTGGGCTTTCCTTTGCGCGTGGGACAACGGTTGATCGGTACGCTAGAGATGGTCAGCTATGAGCCTATGGCCTTTCCTACCAGCGACCGCGCTATGCTGGAGGCATTGTGTAACCAGGCATCTGTGGCGATTCATAACGCCCGGCTGTATACACGCACGGATGAAAACCTGCGTTTGCGGTGGAACGAGTTGACCGTTTTGAACCGTATCGGGCAAGAGCTGAATGCCACGCTTGATCTGGACCACATCTTGGACTTGGTGCTCACAGAAGCGGTCAAAATCACTAATGCCAGTCACGGTAACGTGAATCTGGTCAATTGGGAGACGAACGCGCTGGTGGCCCAGGCCACTTTTGGGTTCACTGAAAAAGAAGTCGCGCAACGAGAGATTAACTTGTCCTTGGGGCGCGGGATCATCAGCCGGGCGGCCCAGTCGGCGTTGCCCGTCATCGTGGAGGATGTGCGCCAAGACCCAGATTACGTCGCGACCATGCCTGGCACGCGCTCCGAACTGGCGGTGCCTATTATCCATCGGGGCATTGTTGTGGGCATCATCAACCTGGAGAGTAAGCAGGTCGGCGGGTTCACTCAGGCCCATGTTGGCTTTTTGGAGACACTGGCAGCGCAGGCAGCAGTCGCGATCAATAACGCGCGCACCTACGAAGAACAGATGGAACGCAGCGAACTGTTACGTCGCCGCGCTGAGCAGTTGTCGCATCTGTTCGACATTGGTCAGACGATGCGCACCGATCGGCCTCTGGAGGAGATATTGACCGAGGTCGCCTTTGCGGTCCAAGAGACGGTGGGCTATGACGTGGCACTCGTCAGCGTCCGCGAGGGGGAATATCAGCAGCGCATCGCGGCGGCGGGCGTGCCCCTGGAAGAATTTGAGCGTATGCGACAGGTCCGCCAACCCTGGGCAGACCTGGAAGCGGTTTTTCAAAAAGAGTTTCGAATTTCCAACAGTTACTATATCCCCTATGAGCGCAACGAGGTCGCCAATCATCTGGACACTTTGGCACTGGGGCTGGGAGACTTGGAGCGGAAGCCAGGGTGCTGGCATGCTCAGGATATACTGATTGTACCGCTGTGCGCCAGTCGAGACAGGGTTTTGGGTATTCTCTCGGTGGATCAACCGCGAGATGGCAAGGTGCCGGACCGGTCCACCGTTGAAGTGCTAGAGATTTTTGCAGCGCAGGCAGCGCTGGCGGTGGAAAATGCCAGGCTGGTAGAAAGCTTGAAGCGACGGGTGGACGAACTGATGCTGTTTAACGAGGTGGCACGCTCGATTAGCGCCCGCCTGGACCTGGATGGGGTGTTGGGCAATGTCGTTGAGGCGGCCACCGAGCTTTTGGACGCGCCACAGAGCGTGCTCTTTTTGCGAGATGGAGGCGACGAGGGCGCCTTTTTTGTACCCTGGAGCGCCCAGGGCTATGATTTGGATCAACTCGAATCCGTCGGCTTTCGCAAGGGAGAAGGGTTGGTGGGCCAGGTCGTAGAGAGTGCTAAACCCGTCTTTATCCCTGACACGCGGGCGGACCCACGGTTCCAGTCCTTGCTTCCTGCCCTGGCAGCGCCGGGTCGCAACAACACGGGCGAGCGTTGTGTCGGTTCGATAATTTTGGTGCCGTTAGTCTTTGGTGGACAAGTCATTGGCGTGCTGAGTGTGGAGCACTTTGGTCCTGGGGCTTTTACAAGTGCGGATATTGTCAGCCTTTCCACGTTGGCTGACCAAGCCGCCATCGCCGTGGAGAATGCCCAATTATTCTCGCAGACGCAGAGACAGTTGCAAGAAATGTCTATTGTTAATATGATCAGTCGCAAGCTCTCGGCGACGGTCCAGTTGGATGAACTGCTGGAGGTGTTAAAGGATCAAGTCGCCCGGTTAGTGCCGGCGGAGAGTTTTTACGTGGCCCTGTGCGACGAGGAGACGGGCGCGCTCACTTTTCCGCTATTTTTACGGCACGGTGAGCCGGTGGCGGTCACGCTGGACAAAGAGGCCGGTAGTTTGACGTCCTATATCGTCCAGACGGGACGCCCGCTCTTGTTGGCATCGGAAGCGTTGCAAGAGTTGCAGCAGAAAGCCATTCCCTGGCAGGGTGAGCCAGCTCGCTCCTATCTGGGTGTGCCAATGATGTTGGGTGACAAGGTCTTGGGCGTCATCGCAGTCCAGGACTTTGAACGGGAATTCGTGTTTGACGAGGGCCACGCACGCGCACTTTCTACGGTGGCGGTCCAGGCTGCCATTGCGATTCAGAACGCGCACTTGTTTGAAAAAGTACGCTCGTATCGTGACGAGTTGGAGCGGCGCGTAGAGGAGCGCACGCAGGCGCTGGAGCAGGAGCGCGATCGGGTCGAGACGCTCTATCGCATCAGCAGCGAGCTGGGGACCAGCCTGGACCTGGACCGGGTGTTGTACCGTGCGTTGACCTTGCTTTTGGGAGCGGTTAAGGCGGAGCGTGGTTCGGTGTTTATGCTCGATCCGCAAACGGATCACTTTTTGCATCGGGCCATCTTGCAGGCTGACGCTATCGGAAAAGACGAAAAAGAATCCTCAATGTTGCCCATCGGCGGTGTGTTGACCGGTTTCCGTCGTGGCGAGGGGCTCATGGGGTGGATCGTCAAGACCAAGCAACCCGCGATTATTGCGGATATCGACCAAGACCCGCGCTGGGTACAGACGCAGGGCCAGCCCTGCGAACATCGCTCGGTCCTTGCCGTGCCCCTTGTGGTCAGCGATGAAGCGATGGGCGCGTTGTTACTGTACCATGCCGAACAAGATTATTTTAACGTCGAGCATCTGCGGTTGGTAGAGGCGGTGGCGATGCACGTGGCCTCGTCTATCAACAACGCCGAGTTGTACGGTTACGTCCGTGAGTCGGCCAATCGTCTGGGTCGGATGATCAAAACCCAGCAAGTCGAGACGACCAAGACGGAAGCGATCCTGGAAGGGGTGGCGGATGGCGTGATGGTGACCGATGGGAACGGTCTAGTGATCCGTTTTAACGCGGCGGCCGAGCGCATCTTGAACACCCCCCGCGATCAGATTTTGGGGCGCTCGACGGACGAGATGTTGGGGCTGTATGGCCCCAGCGGCGCTGCATGGGCCAAGGCAATCGCAGAGTGGAGGGTGGCGCCCTCAGAGGCCGAGGGAGAAGCGCTGTTTACCGAGTGGTTAGAAATTGAGGGCCGGATAGTGAGTGTGCTATTGTCTTCGGTCGTCATGAAGGGCGAGTTCTTGGGAACGGTTTCGCTCTTCCGCGACGTGACCCAAGAGGTAGAAGTCGATCGGGCCAAGAGTGAGTTTGTGTCCACCGTTTCTCATGAATTGCGCACGCCGATGACGTCTGTCAAGGGTTATGCCGATCTCTTGCTGTTGGGGGCGGCCGGGGCGCTAAACGAGGGCCAGCAACGGTTTCTCTCTATCATCAAGACCAACGCCGACCGGTTGACCATGTTGGTCAACGACCTGTTGGATATTGGGCGCATTGATACGGATCGTCTCGACTTGCGTCTGCAAGAATTCGAAATCGCGTCGGTGGTCGAGTTGGTCGTCGAGTCGCTCAAGGGGCGTTCGCGGGACAGGCAACAGACTCTGGATGCCGATATCCCCGCTGGCTTGCGGGTGATCGCCGACCGGGACCGGTTGATTCAGATTTTGACCAACCTGGTCAGCAATGCGCAACAGTATACGCCGACTGGTGGGCGCATTCATTTGACCGCGCGTCGATTATCTTGTACGTTAGAGCCAGGGGCAGAGGCGCGCAAACCGATGGTGCAGTTTGATGTGTGCGATAATGGGATTGGTATTTCTGTCCAAGATCAGAAAAAGATCTTTGAGCGGTTTTTCCGTTCCAGCCATTCGCTGGTACAAGAAACTCCGGGAACCGGACTGGGGTTGCCCATCACCAAATCTCTAGTTGAAATGCACGGTGGTGCGCTGTGGTTGCAGAGTGAATTGGGTCAGGGGAGCACGTTTAGCTTTACGTTGCCGACCGTCGCTTGAGCGTGAAAGATGACAGGGTTGTTGGGCAAGTTGAGACGCATACGCATCGCATGCGAGGCTGACATTTACGCGGCCGCGCAGCGGGCCAAGCGCCTGGCGCAGACATTGTGCTTTGACGAGGTGGCGCGGACACGGCTGGGCACGATCGCGCTCGAGTTGGCACGCAACGCGTTGATTCATGGGGGTGGAGGTTGTATGCATCTGTGTGGCCTCTATGAGGCGGGGCGTATAGGGCTAGAGATCGAGATGAGCGACGATGGCCCTGGCATCGGTGACATGGAACGGGCATTGGCTGACGGCTATAGCACCGCCGGTGGTTTGGGCCAGGGGCTAGGGGCCGTGCGGCGTCTATCTGACGAGTTTGAGATCGCATCACGGCCGGGCGGCGGCACCCGCGTTCGAACACGGGTATGGCGCGAGACCGCTGATGAAAGTGAATACAGGTCAATCATAGATCGCTTTTACGATCGGTACCCCTTGAGGTAAAGGATAATGGATACATCAAAAGCAGAGGGCGTGCAGGAGCGTTTGCAATTACTGGAGCGGCAATTATCTGTCCTCGAGCGAGCAGCAAAGGTTTTTGGAGCAATGAGTCGGGGCGAGGATGTGATCGGTCAGCTCAATCAGCAGGTCGCCGAATTGCTGGATTGCAAGATGTGTGCTATTTTATTGTATGAAGAAGAGCGCCAGGGGTTGGTCGGTCAGGTGCCAGCCGTGGGCGTACCCGAGCAGCAGATCTCGGACTATTTCATCCCGCTGGATGAGGGTAGCGCGGCGCGCAAGTTCTGGGAGACCGGCGAAGACTTGTTGCTAAACGACACGTCGAGCAATGCGGTAGTCCAGATGATGGGCCTGTCCGAGTTTGCTGCCCGGTTACACGTCCAGCACTCGTTGATGGTCGGGATGCGCAGCGAGGGGCAGCTTATTGGCGTTATTCAGCCCTCGAACAAACGAGATGGCACGCCCTTCGATTACGAGTTGGATGTGCGACCTTTGAAAATTTACGCCAACCAGGCCGCTGTGGCGATTGAAAACAGTCGTTTGCTGGGCGCATTGCGGGGTGAGCGTGACGCGGTGCTCAAGCTCAACGCTGACCTCGAGTCGTTGGTAGAGACTCAACGCGATCTGTTGGAAACATTGCGCGAGTTGAGTAGCCCGGTGATCCCTATCTTTGAAGGGATATTGGTGCTGCCCCTGATTGGCAATATTGACACCCGCCGCGCGGCCCAGATCCTTGAGGGTCTGTTGTCCGGCATTGAACGCTATCGGGCGCGTGTGGTGTTGATCGATGTGACGGGTGTGCCCATTGTGGACACCAGCGTGGCCAACCACTTGCTCAAGGCGGCTCAAGCGGCCCGTTTGTTGGGGGCTGAAGCGGTGCTGGTGGGTGTGCGGCCCGAAGTCGCCCAAACCATGGTACAATTGGGCATAGATCATACAGGGCTGACCACCCGCGCCGATTTGCAAAGCGGCGTCGAGTATGCCTTTAAGCAGCTAGACCTACACATTATCAAGCGGTAAACATGTCATCTAAAGCGCAACAAGGACAAAGAGATACGCATCAAGGGCTGGCGGCGTCCTTTTGGGCGGAGCGCGAGACGCTGGTGGCGCGCCTGGCAAAAATGTGGGCGGCTGAACTGGGGCGCGAGGTCCAGGATGTGGCGCCGGCGCTCGACGTGACGTTGAAGCAATTGCAGGGCGCGTTAGCGGCGCAGGCGCCTGAGCGGTGGGTTTCGCCCTTTGTCGAGTGGGCCGAGACGCAAGCTGAACATGGTATGGAAGTGGGTACCTTGCTACGTTTGACCCGTTCTCTACAAGCGGCGCTGTGGGACCTATCGGATGCGGCCGCAAGCCAAGTCGTCGAGTTGCGCGATCTGATGGATATCGTGGCGCAGGCCCAGGTTGCAGCCGTGGAGCGTTTGACGGTGATCCACACAAGCCGGGAGCAGGCACGCATCGCGCGTTTAACGGCAGTCCAGGACCAGTTGGTACAGCAAGTGCGCGAACTCGCGTCGCCCGTTATCAAGGTGTGGGAAGAGGTGTTGGTGTTGCCGTTGGTGGGCCATATTGACGCGGACCGTGCCGGACGGTTGATGGAGGATTTGCTGCAAGGTATCGTTGACCATCAGGCTGAAATTGTCATCATTGACGTGACCGGCGTGCCGGTGGTCGATACCCACGTCGTTAACCACTTGGTGCGCACTATCAAGGCCGCCGGCTTGTTAGGCGCGCAGAGTGTGCTGGTCGGTATCCGTGCCGAGATGGCACAGACGATCGTCCAGTTGGGGCTGAACCTGGCAAGCTTGCACACGCGAGCTAATTTGCAGGATGGCATCGAGTTTGCGTTGGAGCGGCTTGACTTGCAAATCGTGCCCGGCGAACGGACGGATGCTTGACAAGGTGATGGAAAAGTGATGACAAGCGTGATTCGCATTCCGATTTTGCAAATAGAGAACTTTTTGGTCGCGTCGATCCAGACCGAGTTGCACGATCAGACGGCCATTCGGTTCAAGGATGATTTGCTTGAACGCATCTATGACACCAAGGCCCGAGGGTTGGTGCTTGACTTGACAGCCATAGACGTGGTGGACAGTTTCATCGCGCGCATCATTGGCGACCTGGCCGAAATGGCCGGTTTGATGGGGGCGACCGTCGTCGTCACCGGGCTGCAGCCGGCTGTGGCGATCACGTTGGTCGAGTTGGGTGTGGAACTGCGGGGCGTGGTGACGGCGTTGGATCTCCAAAAGGGTATCTCGACGCTGCGCCAGCTTGTCGCTGACGAGTTCGCTGATGGGTGAGAGTAAGGTTTTACAGTCCAAACGAATGCCGGTTCGCAATGATCTGGACATCGTGTCGGCTCGCGTTCAAGCGCGCAACATGGCCAAGGATTTGGGCTTTGGCGTCATCGATCAGGCGCGTATCGCCACTGCCATTTCAGAGTTGACCCGTAACATTGTGCTCTATACTCAAGGCGGTCAAATTTTGATAGAGGCGATAGAGCGGGACGGACGCCGTGGGATCGAGGTCGTCTGCTCGGACCAGGGACCGGGCATCGCCGAAATTGACTTGGTGATGCAAGACGGGTATAGTAGTCAACGTGGGCTGGGCATGGGCTTGCCAGGAACGCGACGTCTGATGGACGAGTTTGAGATCGAATCGCAAGTTGATATAGGCACGACAGTTATGGTACGCAAATGGCTCAAGTAGCGCACGCCGTCTACCAGCGGGCCAAGGTTGGTTATGACATCAGTGGAGATGCGTATCTAATTAAAGAGTATGATGAGGGGATGTTGGTGTGCCTGGCGGACGGCCTGGGCTCCGGTCCGGCGGCGGCTGAGGCCTCGCAGGCGGCGATAGATTGGGTCGCCGCGCATGACCAGGCGCCGTTGCCCCAGATTATGCAGGGTTGCCACACGGCACTGCGAGGGACCCGGGGTGCGGTGATGGCTCTGATGCGCATCGACACCGTGCAGCAACAGCTTGGATTTGTGGGTGTGGGCAATATCGAGTTTCACGCCTGGAGCGCGCAGCCAATGCGGCCTATCAGTTATGGCGGTATCGTCGGCAGCCGGTTGCCCTCCTTGCACGAATTTAACTTTAATTATCGGTTGGGAGATTTAGTCGTATTGCACACGGATGGCGTATCGCGTCGGTTTTCGCTGGATGGCCTGGTTGAGCGTATGCGCCCTACTTTGCCGCAGTGTTTGGTTCAAGCTATCACGGATGGTTATGCCAAACAGAACGATGATGTTACGCTGATTGTTTTATCCTTTGCGTCTTGATCAGAGACGGATGTGGATAGCAGTCAAATCGAGGTTAACTATGGTCAAGATACTGGTCGCTGAAGATGAAACAGACATCCGCGAATTGATCGCTTTTAGTCTGATCAATATCGGTGGCTTTGATGTAGTGAAGGCAAAAAACGGCGCTGAAGCGGTTGAAAAGGCCAAGGCAGAGCAGCCCGATTTAATTTTGATGGACGTACGCATGCCACAGATGACGGGATATGAGGCCTGCGCTGAACTTAAAAAGATCCCCGAGACGCAAGAAATCCCCGTGGTCTTTTTGTCGGCCAAGGGGCAAGATCAAGAGATCCAACAGGGGCTAAAGCTCGGTGCTATAGAATATATCCTCAAGCCTTTTGCGCCTGACGAGTTGACTGACCAGGTGCGTGAGATCCTAAAGCGTTGGGACAAGCTGTAGGTCGTGTGGGCCAGCATGGACGGGGCAGTCAAAAGACATAGGCGGGTGGCATGAGTGCCATTATCATCAATGATGGGCTAGTCCATTACGAGGCGTTAGGGCGGGGCAAGCCGTTGATCTTGTTACACGGCTGGCTGGGCTCTTGGCGTTATTGGGTGCCTGTTATGGAAGAGCTGTCGGTAGAATACCGAGTTTATGCCTTTGACTTGTGGGGGTTTGGTGACTCGGACCGGCGAGACAGCAAGTATGATATCGAGTCTTATGTCCAGTTGTTGGACAGTTTTATCGAAAATTTGGGTATCTTGCACATGCCCCTGCCAGTGGTGGGACATGCGTTGGGAGCGGTGGTGGCCTTGTTGTGGGCGGCGCGTAACCCGGACCGTATCGACCGCGTGATGGCGGTCAGCCTGCCGTTGACTGGCGCCGACATCAACCGGCGTTTGATGACGTCCGGGGCTCTGACATTGTTTGACAAGGCTTTTAACGCGCCACCGCCCGATTTCTCGGCGCTTCAACTAGAGACCCGCAAGGCGGACGAGAGCGCTGTCATCAAGAGCGTCCATTCGGTGATGGGGCTGGATATTCAGCGCGAGTTGGAACGGCTAGAATTGCCTGTATTGTTGGTATACGGTGAGCGGGATGACATTGTCACGCCGGGTAATGGCGGCACCTTGTTCTCTTCTGGGTTTGTGCGGGATATTCAATTGTCTGATTCCCGTCACTTTCCAATGCTGGACGAGCGCCCCAGATTCAATCGTCTCTTGCGCGATTTCCTCAAAGTCGAGAGTTTAGAGTCTTTGAGCCTGAAAGAAGAGTGGCGTCGTCAGACGCGATAGCGCGCACGATGGCGCGCACGATGGCGGGACCAGATTGTGTCTCCCAGGCTCTCCCGTAGATCCAAG
>CAZSJU010000003.1:34385-36855 GCA_964607235.1 uncultured Anaerolineae bacterium
GCGCGCACGATGGCGGGACCAGATTGTGTCTCCCAGGCTCTCCCGTAGATCCAAGCTTGCGGGAGGGCCTGTTTTGATTACAATGGGGGGGATGGGCGGGTGCCTCAGTGGGACCGCGGCAAGCAAAGGGTGAGCTGGGGCGCTGGGGGAGTGTAGCTTTTTAGCAGGAGGTCAGATATGAAATGGATGGCTGCAAAGAAAAGGCATTACCTCTTTATCGCGTTGATCGTGTGGGTGCTGGCGACCTTGGCTTGTAACCGGACAGTGCCGACGCCCACGCCCCAGATTGAGACGATGGCACCTACCTTGTCTGCGGCGCCCTTTACCGACACGCCGTCTCCAGGTGAGACACCTTTGCCCACCACCGTGGGCCTCACGCCCACCGCAGGCACGCCGGCATGCGTGTACGACGCTGACTTTGTCACGGACGTTACCATCCCCGACGACACGGAACTCAAGCCTGATACCGGCTTTGTCAAGACCTGGCGCATGCGCAACAGCGGCACGTGCGCCTGGGAGACGGGCAGTAGTTGGATTTTCAAGTCGGGCGACAAGATGGGCGGGCCGGACACGGTCAATGTGCCCGTCGTGGAACCGGGTGATACCGTCGATATTTCGGTGCGCCTGACGGCGCCCAAGACGCCCAGCACTTTTACCGGTTACTGGCAGTTGCGGCGGCCCACCGGTGAGACCTTTGGCACGAATAGCTTTGTGCGTATCGTCGTGCTTGGGGAGACTCCTACGCCCACCTCCACGCCGACCCCGACGCTGACCCCGACCGGCGCACCCGTTAGCGGCCCGGTCATTCGATATTTCCGCGCTGACGTCAGCGAGATGTATCCCGGTGAGACCATCACCCTGGAGTGGAAAATCGAGGATGTGAACAGCGTCACGTTGTATCACTTGATGCCGACCGGTCAACTCGGCAGCTACTGGGAAGTGAAACCGGAAGACAGCCTGGCGTACGAGATTGCCAGCGAGGAGCGGAACAGCACCGATTTCTTGTTGATCGCCGTGGATGACGCGGGGCGCAAGACCCAGGCTTCGCTCTCGGTGACATTGTTGTGTCCTGATGAGTGGTTCTTTGCGCAGGGGCCGGACGAGTGTCCCGCCAGCCCGCCTATTACTTCTGCTGCTGCTGAGCAGCACTTTGAGCGTGGCACCATGATCTGGGTCGAGGAGCAAGACGTGATTTACGTGCTCTTTGATGATGGCTCAAGCCCTCAGTGGAAGGTTTACGTGGACGAGTGGGACGAGGGCGACCCCGAGAGTGACCCGGACCTCACGCCGCCGGACGACCGCTATCAGCCTGTGCGTGGCTTTGGTCTGCTGTGGCGCGAGGGCTCCGGCGTGCGTGACCGGCTGGGGTGGGCCGTGGACACTGAAGCGGGCTTTACGACCTCGGTGCAGCGGACTTCTCGCCCCAAGTATAACGATATCTATATCCGGGCCCTGGATGGCCGGGTGTGGCGCTTGTGGCCCGAGTCCAGCGACTGGGCCAAGATCCCGTAACATGAAACGCTGGCTCTGGTTGTTAGGCTTGTTGTGGTTGGTCGCTTGTGGGGGGCAGGAGGAGGCCCGTCCCACCTCCACAGCGGTCGAGACTGACGTGCCCCAGGCGGCGGCCGTGGCGCCGACGGGCACGCTGCCTGCTGTGATAGACACCGTGGCTCCGACGCCTATGCCGATGGCCACCGCGACCCTGGCGCCCCGGACATCGGCCGTGCCTACCGCGGCCCCTGCCTCCCCATCGCCGTCGGAGGGTCCATTGCCACGCCTGGTCGCCCAGACGACGTTGGGGGATGGGGACCCGGTCTGTGCGGGCGAGGGGATGACCGTTCAGGAGGGCGTAGTCTATACCTGGGGCCAGCAGGACGGCCAGCAATGTGCCTCGGCCATCGCGTTGGACACGGGCGTGGTCTCCCCCACGGACCCTGCTGTAGCCGTGCCGCCCCCCGCGACGCCACTGCAAGTCGTGGACCTAGAACGGGGACGCACCTATGTGGCTGAGGGGGGCGTGGTCACCGCTTATGACGCCGCCGGGCAAGAGATCGGCCCGGTGTTGCGCGTGCCGCCTGGTGAGCCGCCGGGCTTTGGCTTTGCAACCAGCCTGCAGCTCGCGCCCGACGGTGAACGGCTGTATCTGAGCTATCAGGACTTTGACGGACACTCCTGGCTTGCTATGGCTGACCTGGCGACGGGAGAGACTCGGGCGGATGTGCCGGTGCCGTCCGGCCCTTGGGGACTGAGCGGTGAGGGGGACCTGGTCTTTGTCGATTCGAGCCGGCTGCTAGTCCGTGACGGCGCCACACTGGCGCTGGTCGCGCGTCACGCGTTGTCACGGCGCCCGGTCGACGCGGTGTCGGACCCGGCAAGCGGGCGCTTGTTCGTCTCGGACGCGGGCGGGGACGTGCACGTGTTGGACGCGGTGACGCTGGCCGAGGAAGGGCGGCTGCCTGGCGCCGGCGCG
>CAZSJU010000004.1:0-34898 GCA_964607235.1 uncultured Anaerolineae bacterium
AACTCCAAAGGTGCTTACATTATACATGAAAATGCAGGATGTGTCAATAGTTTATATACAAAAAGTTATACAATATAATATGATCGTCGCGTTATTGCGCTTCATCAAGGTGTTCGGCACGGATATGCCCCAGCGTGCGATGCTCCTCCCCCAGCGCCGTCTGTTCCACGAGGCCCTTGAGCGTCGCAAAGGAAACGTCCACGCCCGCCTGTTGGAATTGCGCCAGGGCTAAACGAAGGTCTTCGTATTCGGCTTTGACCGAGATGACCTTTCCCGCCTGGTCGAGGACTTTTTTGGTGCGGACGGACGTTTGCACCGGTCCTCTAGCATTTTGCGCGGTCAGTCGCATTTGTTGGACCCGGTACTCGAAACGGATGTGGTCGGGGTCAAAGACGCGGATGCCGAGCGTGCCCAACTCACTGGCCAAAAAGCCGCCCAGCGCCTCAACGCATGCTTGGGGCGCGTCAACAAAGAATAAAAACTCCAGGCGGCCTTTTTTGGTGATGGCCTGCACGACGTGCGCGCTCTTGGCGCCGCGGGCCATCAATCCCTCGATGACGTGCGGGATCGCTTCACCGGATAGATCGTCTACGTTCACTAAAAGTAACATGGTTCAATCCAAATTCCAGAACGCCTTGTTCTGAATGCAGGGGCGCAGCGTCGCTGCGCCCCTGACCATAAACTGAATCGTGTCGTTTGAATAGTGACAGGGAGCGCTATCCTTCGACGTTCAAGTCCTTCAGGATGCGCACGGCCAAGCGGGCTACTTCACGGGCCGTTTCCTTGGCGCCAGGGATGGAGCAGGTGATCTTGGCGGATTTTTCCGCCTTCTTGCCGGCATCCTTCCAGCTATACTTGCCCATCGCCGCAGCGACCACAGCAGGCACGACCGCGTCGATGGTGCAGCAACCCACGTACATCAGTTCCTGGGCCACCGCCGCTGCCACGGTGATCGGCAGAGACAGTTCGGACTTTTTGTTAATGACGGCGTCGGGGATCACCTTGTGGCTTAGTCCCTCGAACACAAACTCTTGCCCGTCAATCGTCACCACGGCGTCGATATCCGCGTCAAAGCCCCAGAAGGATTGGGCAAAGGGATGCTCGCGGCGCGCGCCGCCTTCCAGCTTGGTGAAATGGACGCCGATCTCTTTGCCAAAGAAAAAGCTCAGGATCTTGCCCGCGTTTTCTTCTACCCTGGCCTTGCGCGCCTGGTCTAGCGCCTGGCAGATATCTTTCAGGTCCTTGCCCGCGCTGAGGGCGTCATAAGCGTACCGGGCGCGGGCATAGAGTGCGTTGGCCCGGATGCCGTCGGTAGCCTTGATGATGCTCTCGCTGACCGGGCCACGGCGGATTTGTTCCGCCTTGCGGGCGACCGTGTTGGTCGAAAAGGCTGCCACCTCGGGGTCAATCCACTGTGTGAGCTTGACTTCCCGGACAATGTCGGCCACAGCTTCGACGTCGCCTTTGTGGTCGATCAACGCGTTCATGGCGATGACACAGTCGGCCGCCAGGTGGGCCAATGGCGGATTGACGGGGCCGCCGCCAAATCCGGCGCCGATCATCGGGCTTTCCATAAAGGCCGCCAGCATCTCGTTCACGGTCATCATGCCGATGACCGAAGGCGCACCGACGTCCTTGAGGATCATCCCCATGCCGCCGATAAAAGAGGCGGTATCATATTCTTTGCCCGTGCCGCGCAAGTGCAGCTTTTCGGGCAGCCCGGCAGCCTCGGCGGCGCCTTTGCCGGCCAGGTAGCCAGTGCCCTGGGTAAAGAATTCGCCATACTCGGCGCCGATCATCCCGTCAGGGTTGATGACCTCTAACACTGCGGCAGCGGCGAGCATCGCGCACTGGATAGGGCTGGGCGAGATGCCGGCGCCACGATAAGCCTTCATCATTGACTCTACCGCGACTTTTGTGCCTTTGGTGCACAGGTCGATATAGACCATATCCTCACCCAGCACACTGTGGCCCATCGGCGCGCCACCCGCGACAAAGGCAGGCACGTCTGCGCCATCGATGCGGACCACCTCGCCCTTCATCATGGCATCGTAGAGCCCCTGGACGGCAGCAAAGCCGGACAACTTGTTGGTCAATTTTGAGGTGGGTATGGCTGTCACACCTGCACGGCCAACACCGGCCTTCATACGCGCCATGGCGCCCAACTTGCGGTTGCCGGCGGGGACGCCCGCCCGAGAAGCCGAGCCGGCAATAAGCAGCAGCGTGGCGGTGATGAGCGCCGCGTTCGCCGGAAAGGCACCCGCTTCCATCGCGGCTTTGACGCCCACTTCTACCACGTGGTCCAGCGGCAATTTTTCAAGGTTCGCGTCGGTCAACGAGATATCGCGACCCTGCAAGATCTCCCACGTCATCGCGTTGGCGGCGCTTATCGCTGCCAGGTTCAACATGCCGTGTCCCTTGGTCAGGGCCTCGATCCGGTCGCTGGTGCTATACTCGACGTTTGAAGCCATTGCCATAAGAGTGGCTACAATCTCTTGTTCCATTGTCAACACCTCCAAGTGTTTTTGATCAGGCTTTCAGAGCCTTGAGATTCTTGAACGCTTGTCAAACAGATTAGAATGTGTAGGCTATAGTTTTGTGTTTGGGTATCACCTCCACTGCGCATTGATTGAGCAATCTGAGCGTCTGGACGCTGACTTGCGGCAACTCGGCTGTGTTGGGATAGATGTCAGATTAGGCCAAGGACGCACAAATTCATATCGGGTGAGAAAAATAACACAAATTTGAAAAAGGGGGAAAACAAACTAAACCGCTCCTGTCCAAAACCAATCATACACAGGAGCGCGTTTTTTGTCAATAGAAAACTATTGCAAGTTATTGAGATTTGTAGCGATTTATGGAAAGAAGAAAAAGAGTAAAAGCGCTCTTCTAAAGGGTGCGGGGTGGCAAGAGAGTGACTAATCTGTAACGATATGGGCGATATGGTGCAGTTTGCGCAGCAGAGAGAGCCGTTCTTGTCCGATGTTGGCCAACGTTTCCCCGGTGCGTTCGAGCAGGTGTGTCAGTTGTTCAGCACGTTCCGCGCTGAGCGAGCGCACAGAGAGCAGCGCGGCACGCAACTGCCCCGAGTTGAACCCACAAGCTGCTTCCAGCGCGTCGACTCTGGCGCCGACCGTTTCCCGGTCGGCATCTATCACGATTTGGCCGGCAAAGATCATCGCGACGAATTGTTTTTCCAATTCTATGCGGCCCCGGGCGTACAACAGCCCGGCGTGGCACTGGTGTAGTTGGGGCACGGGTTTTTCCTGATGGGCCAGGGTCCGCCAAGAATCGACGCAGCGTCGATGTCCCTCAGAGTTGCCCAAGACGAGGTCGCAAAACGCGCACGAGTTGCAAGGTGGACCTAGAGGCTGTCCATCCAAACGGGTCAACACAGAACCGACGCCCATCGCCTCGGCAAAGATCGCTTGTGCCGACTTGACGCTTTCAAGGGAAAGCGTCTCGGTAGAAGGCTGCTCGGTTGGGCAGCAAGTTTGTGGCCGTTGTGTTCCAAGCCAGGCTATAATCTCTGGTTTTGAGAAGCGCCATTGTCCGCCTACCTTAAAGCCCGGCAACCGGCCCTCTTTTAGCATATGATAGAGGGTAGTGCGGTCGACCCGCAAGAACTCTTCGAGTTCGCGGGTGGTCATTAATTCATTCGACATGACAAATCTCCTCATTGTTCATTTTATCACTTTCCCATCTTTTTTCAATGGGTAAATCGAGGGATTGGGTGGATTTCCGGTTCGGCAACATTGCGCAACAGACCGATAACGGATACAATCCATATCAAGGTTGATCAAGGAGGGAAAAAAGATGAAACTAGGCTTGGCAGTTTTGGGTTTTGGTAATGTAGGAAGAGCTTTTGCTCGATTGTTGCTGCGCAAGGCTCCCGCATTGGCCTCCGATTATGATTTACAGTTATCGGTGACGGGGATCATGACCGCGCGCCACGGCAGCGCCATTGACGCAACCGGCATTGATCTGCAACAGGCGCTAGCGTTGGCGGCGTCCGGCGCCCCATTGGACGTGCTGTCCACCACTCCACCGCCGGACGATAGCTTGTTATTCTTGCACGCGTGCCCGGCGGATGTCTTGATAGAGCTGACGCCCATTAATTTAAAAGACGGCGAACCGGCCGTCAGCCACGTGCGGATGGCGTTGGAAAAAGGGATGCATGTCGTCAGCGCCAACAAGGGACCATTGGCCTTTGCCTGCCACGAGTTGCGTGACCTGGCCGCGTCACAAGGTCGCGGGTTTTTGTTCGAAGCCACAGTGATGGATGGTGCACCGGTCCTGGGCGTGGCGCGGGTGGGACTACCTGCAGCGCGGGTGCTGGGCTTTCGCGGTGTGTTCAACAGCACCACCAATTATATCTTGACCCAGATGGAGACCGGCGTGTCTTTTGACGAGGCCGTGCGTGCGGCTCAGGCGATGGGCATTGCCGAGACTGACCCTAGCGCCGATGTCGACGGATGGGATGCGACGGTCAAGACGGTGGTACTGGCCAATGTGCTGCTGGGCGCTGACCTGCGCCCGATCGACGTCGACCGCACCGGCATCCGTGACCTGACGCCGGCGGATTTGCAAGCGGCGTGTGAACGGGGGGAGCGCATCAAGCTGCTTTGCCAGGCTGAGCGCGAGGGCTCAAGCGGCGGCTGCGTGGCCCGCGTCGCTCCCATGCCTGTGCCGATTTCGGACCCGCTGGCCAGCCTGGGCGGCACGTCCAGCATGATCACGCTAGAGACGGACACGCTCAAGCAACTCAGCCTGATCGAGTTTGAGCCACAACCCGCCCAGACCGCCTATGGTTTGTTGGCCGACTTGGTCAACCTGGCCCGTGGCTGGTACTGAACGGCGGGATCAGGGCATCTCTTCCAGGCGATAAAAATAGTGCGCCGCTTCAGTGGTGACGGGCGCCAGACCGGAAACCAGCAACACCGCATGGTCAGCCTCGGCCAGCGCGAGGGGCCAATGGGCGGTCTGGTCCGTGCGCAAGGGTAGTCTTTGCACCGTTGTCTCGGCGCCAAAGGTAATGAGCTGCACCAGGTGTCCCTGCGGCACATAGTTGTTGATCCGCACAAAACCCTCGGCATGCCAACCGTGCTCGTCCTGCTCTACGTCATCCAGGTAGTCGAGTTCGAGAATAGCGACGTCATCAATCGCCCAACCCGGGTTGTTCAGCGCGTCGTCCGTGACGTACTCAAAGCGTACCTGTAGCTGCTGACCTGCGTACGCGCTCAAATCAATCTGCTCCTCAATCCAGGTAGGGCCGCCGCCACTATAGCCTGTGTAGCCCCAGCCAAAGTTGTTGCCGTTAGGGTTACTGTCGGTGGTTGAAGGACCGCTCAGGATCTGCCAGGTGGCCCCGTCGTTGTTAGAGACCTGCACATAGCCATAGTCCCAGTCGCTCTCAATGTCATACCACGTCCAAAAGCTCAGCGTGGCTTGATTCAGGTCACTCAGGTCAAAGGTCTGCGTCAGTCGCATGTTACTGTCGTCACCCCGGTTAGCGTACCAGAAATAGTCACCACTGTAGGCCTGCGTATCGACCAGGCGCGCCCGCGTGTTACCGTAAAAGTCCAAAGTGAGGTCGCGCCCGCCCGCCAGGTAAATATAGTCCACGCCATACTGGGAGACGTCGGTCATCCGCTCAATCGGATAATCATTATGCTGGGCATCCAGCCTGGGTTGTGGTGTGTCTATTTGCTCGTAACCAAACTGCCCATCCGCCAGTTCAGGGGCATCCAGATACGAGGCGACCACCCAATCTGCAAAGACGTCTGTGAACGTCAACCCGGTGCCGCTTTCAGCCAGCACCGCGTCAATGCTGGCGATGCCGTTGGCCGGATGTCTCACCACGGCCTGGGTCATCGTCTCGCCAAAACGATCCATCAAATAGGTCGCGAACAGAAAAGAGGCCCCGTAATGGGCCGAGCGGGAACTGTCGTCGGACCAGGTGTTGAGCTGTGTGTCGGGCCGCTGCGCCCAGGCGTACTCGCTGCCCCCCGGATCAAAACCATTAATCAGCGAGGCCAGCTCTGACATGGCTTCATTCAGCCAGGTCTCCTCGTTGCGATCCTGGTGCCAGTGAATCATGTGCTGGAACTCGTGGGCCAGGGTGCCCAGGTAAAAGTCAGAGCCCACGCTGGCATTGTCCGCATTGATGTAAAACATCTCCGTCTGGTTCGAGTCAGGGCGCACCTCAGCCGTGTACTGGTCGGCGCTCCAGTAATAGCCCGCCACACCTGAGCCGATCTGCCGGGCGTGTAACACGCTCAGGTGCGGGTCACCGTCTATACCTGGGGTGTTCTCGCTGCCGAAAAAGGCGCGGTTGGTGGGGTAAATGTCCCGCTCAAAGGTCTCGGCGGCCTGCGCCAACCGGTCTTGATTGATGTTGACGCCGCGTTCGACCCACATGTATAGATGCTCGGTCTTGTAAAGCAACTCTGCTTCGACCAGCAGGATCTCTTGATTGTCGTCGTCATGCACTCTAAAAGTGCGGAGCGTGCCAACCGGATAATCGGGCGAGACGTCGCCGATGGTCTCCGGCACGTCGGGGCGCACGCCGCGTAGGCGTATGGCCAGGCTGCGCAGATCCCGCACCGGCACCTCGTGGGTGGCCAGTGACATGGCGCTGTACAAATCGTCTGCCGAGACGGGCTGGCGCATTAACGTCACATCTTGGGGAAGCGGCGGCGGCGCCTGTACCGTTTCCTGGGGCGTTTCCACAGTGGGCGAAGCGCTGGGTTCGGCGTTGTTCTGAAGGCCCGACTTGTCAGACGGCGATTCGCTCGTAGGGGGAGCCGGTGACGGTGACGGCGTCGGGGTCAGTGTTGGCGACCTTGGTGTGACGCTTGGCATCGCCACGGTCAGGGTGACCGTAGGCGTTGGCGCCTCTTCTTGCAATCGTGCAGTCAGGGCACAGCCCAGCAGCGCAAAGGTGAATAGAATGGACAGAAAAAACTTTTGTTTTGACATGGTCTGACTCGCTTGTGGTATACAGATTTTAAAAGATGATAGCACACTTGAGGGAGAGGGTCAACAAGGTGTGGAAATTACAAACAAAAAGGGGCGTTATCAGCATGACAACGCCCCTGGACGTTTGGCGGGAGTGGATGGGAGTCGAACCCACCAGAGCTGGTTCTGCACCACCTCTCAGCGGTTTTGAAGACCGTGGAGCCCACCAGGACTCAACCACCCCCCTATGCCTTTAGGATACTCGGATTAGGCCTATTCGTCAAGTCGTTTGTTTTTGCATCCTCGCGGGCGCAACTAGTCAAGGGTTATGCCACAGATGGATACCCAGGACGTGCCATTCTGATCGGCCGGACAACGGTCGTAACCGGCACGGTTACCCGTGGTGCCGTCTAACAGGCGCAAGGTCAAGTAGATCGGCGCCAGGCCGCAGACGTTGCGACGGTCCTCCTCATCGGCGATGCGTTGGTAAAATGTTTGGGCATCCCCGGCGCAAATGGTTTCAATGAGGGCATCATCGGCGGCAGCCAGGCGAGCGCGGCCCGTCAGGTCGACCGGCTGCGGGTCTCCAAAGGCGGGACCGACGTGCGCCAGGTCGCCGGCGGCGACGACAAGGGCGGTACGTCCTTCCAGGGCATTGTGCAGCGCTTGCAGTGCCCGTGTAAAGGTTGGGTCGCTGACCGGCTCATAAGGAGTGTGCATAAAATGGTGAAAAGAGCCGCACAAGATGGGCACCAGCTCGATTTTGTCGGCCGGTTGGCGCCTGCGAACGTGGTGTAGCCACACTGCTGCTAATTCGATGGAATGCTCGCTGACGTGGTGCAGCTCTTCGGCAAAGGCAAACTCTGGCCCGACCGCTTTGGCTATGGCGTCCACGACGTCGGTGGCGGTAGGCAGAACGCCATAGGGTGTGGCATAATGCTGGCGGGTCAATGTCAGTGTCCCTTGTCCCCCATTGTGGTCGGTGCCCAGGATCACGGCGACGTCGGCGGCCCGTGCGACGTCGGCGGCGTCTCGCCACACCTGTGCGTAAACCGGTCCGCCCCGCTCATAGTCGATGTGCGGGCTGACCAGCCCGCGTCCGTCAAAGCGTTTCGCGGGCTCGGACAAATTGTCGATATAGCCGTCCAGCATCGCGGCCAATGCGTCAGGGTCGGCTGGATAGCTGGCGCCGGCTGAAGTCGGTGACCGGTGTGGCGCCTGATGATAGTCAGTTAGAGCAGTGTCACACGCCTCCTCAAAGCGCTCGTTGTGCAATAGCAGCGCGCGGTCTAGTTGCTCAATGACGTGGGTCATCTCGCTTTTACTAAGGCTCAGGCCGGCACGCACCGTCAATGACGCGCGTAGGGCATCCAGGTCTCGGGTACCGTCCAGTAGGAGCAGCATCGGCGCCATTTGTTGCGAGATGATGACTACGCGCTCGGTCAGATGGAGCGGATCACGCAGCAACAGGGCCGGCTGCCCGTTATGCAGCATCGGATAAGTATGGATAGGTCGCAGCTTGAGATTCATCGCTAATCATCTCCTGACTAGATGACCCGATTGTACAATAGCTTGAGGAGTTTGTCTAACGCGTCCTACTCTTGGGGTAACATCAATAAACGCCCAGCTCACGCAGCCGGTCCTCATCCAGGCCAAAGTGGTGGCCCAGCTCGTGGATGACGACCATGCGTACGCGGGCTTGGACCTCTTGGGGTGTGCGGCAGGCGGCCAGGATGGGGCGACGGAAAAGTGTGATTTTGTCTGGCAGCACCATACCATAGCCGTGGCTGCGGCGGGTCCGTGGCACCCCTTCGTAAAGACCCATCAACGTGGTGTGAGGAGCAAGCCCCAGCCGCCGACGTTGCGCGGCGGATGGCGCCTCGTCCACGGTGACATCGACGTTGTCCATCTTGGTATGCACCCACGCGGGCAGCGTTTGCAGGGCTTGTACCACCAATTGCTCGAACGTGTCTCGATCTATATCTAACATGAGCACACCTTCAAGGCTGCAGCGTGATGCGGGTGATGAGGATCACCCTGGTGCTCCCGTCATCCAGGACCAGGCGTTGCTGCGTGTCCGGGTCATACAGCCCCGCGATCAAGGCATATGAGCCCGGTGTCCCCTCGGCCGGGATGTCTAGGACGCGCGTGTCCAGGATGACTTCACCGGGCGCCCAGCCGGTGGTGGGGCGCGTCCAATCGGCAGGCTCTCCGTCCGACTGGGTCAGTAAACTGCCATCAGGCTTGAGCAGATGCAAAAAGACGCGGTAGCTGGTATGCATCTCGACCTGACCTTGCCAGGCCAGGGTCACCGTGAGCGTGACGGGCGCTTGCAGCGGCGTGGTGACGGTCGGTTGCAAGTTAGCGCCGAGCAGCGTCACACAGTCGTCTTTTTTGCCTTCTGGGAACGGTTCGTCCCCTGAGACCACGTGGGAGCAGGTGAGCGTGGCGTCCAGAGGCAACTGCAAGTCAGGCGGTTGCCAGCGTCGCGCCGGTGCCTGGACCTGGAGTTGACCTAGGGTGGCCTGGGGGGTGAAGGTCTGCTGGGTGACCGGGTCAAAAAGTTCCAGCCCCCAGGTATAGGTGCCGCTTGCCAGGGAGGCGGGCAAGCGTAAAGCGTGCTGCCCACGCCATAGATCGCCGGCTTGCCATTGTGAGGTGGACCAGTCGCTATGCACTAGCAAGTCCCGGGCATGGACGGTGTGGTCCTGTTGATCTTGCAGCGTCAGTCTAGCCTGCAGATCAGGTATCCGGTTGGTGTCGAGCTTGTGCCAGAAGAGGGTAACCAGCATGGGGTCGCCAGGAGCAGCTTGGGCGCGGTCTAGGTTGGCGCCAAGCAGGGTCAAGGGACCCATATCGACGTCCAGGTCATATTGCATCGTGACCGCGTCCGGGTCAAGCGCGTAGGAAGGGCGGGTCAGCGTGACTTGACCCACAACCAGGTTGGGGCCAGCGATTTGGCCAGACTCGTCAAACACGTCAAGTGGCGCTAGCGTCTCGCGATCAAAGGCAGTGAGCAGCAGATTGTAACGACCAGGCGGTGTCCCGGACAGCGGTTCGATGTCGAGTCCCTGTACCGCGTAACGCCCGTTGCCCCATGCCGAGCTAGGAGGAAGATCCGCGTAACCACGGCGGGGAAAGGCTGACTTGTCGCTCCAAAGCTGCCCATCGGGGCCTTGCAGCACCACGGTGGCTTTGTAGCTGCGAGTGGGACGGACATAGGCGCTCCAATAAAAAGCCAGGTGCAACGTCCCATCGCTGGGCATGTGCGCGGTGCTACGATCATAGCCCAGCAAGCGGACGCCGTCCTTAAAACGGACGTCTAGCGGCACGTCCACGTCAGCCAGTGTGCTGTCCGCTTGCAGGCCGGAATGGCGTAAAGGTGTGTCCGTGCGGTCAACCACAAACACCTTGAACGCCAACAACATTAACGCCAAAAGCGCTAGCGTGGCAATGTGCGCCCAGTTAAGTTGTGTGATAAAGCGATGCGTGGTCTGAGAGCGGTTCGGTGATGTGGCTTGGATACGGTCGGCGAAATAATCCCTCACGCTAATGTAGGTGACAAAGGCAACGCTGGCCAGTGCCAGTATGGAGAGCATCGTGGCCCCAGCCCGAATTGGCGTGCTGCCCCAATCAATCTCCACCGTGTGGCGACCGGCCGACAGGTCAAAGGTAATCAACCCTTCGGGCGTGCTGGGGATGATCTCGACGGGGCGGCCGTCGACACGAACCTGCCAGCCCGCAAAGGCGAACGTCAGGTAACGGGCACGGGTGGCTTGGGGCGTCTCGATCTCTAGTTTAGCATAGTTGGGCGCATATCTGGCCCAGTGAATCGTCGTTCCATCGGGCAACGACTCGGTGTCAAAGCGAGCGATAGTGATTTCTCCATCGTCACTAGCAGAGTCCAGGGCAGCGGCATATTGGGCCTCCAACGGCGAGTCGATAGGACGAGCCTGTACAGTCACTGGGAAATAGCTACCCTCAGGATCCACACCCACCAAGCGACTAAGATGTTCGTAGGCAAAAAGATCGAGAATGTTAGGCTGGGGTTTAGTAGGACAGTAGCCAGTAGGTGGATAGGTGAACGGCAAAGCCGTGACGATCAATAATGTCACGCTTAAGACTAACAACAAGGATAGGGGCAGCTTGTGCCCACCCCATCCCAATGAGAGTAAAGCGGTGACAAAGGCGCCAGCGAGAAGTGATAGCGGCAGCACCGCGCGACCGACAAAGCGCCAGGGGAACTGCACAAAGGCAACCAAGGGCAGATTCTCCCACAGCGGGAGCGAAGCACGTGTGGCCATGAATACCATGATAACCGCGGAAAGGACCAGGAAAACGACCGTGACCCAACGTTCACGGCTTGCGGCGTCCGGCTGGAAGGTGTCCTTCCGGGGGCGCCAGCACCATAGCCCTCCTATGCTTCCCAACAAAGCCAGCAGCGCCAGTGGCAGGCCGACCGGCAGCTGCAACGGCGGATTCAAAAGAGCCGAATCAACAGGCTCGGGGGGCGCAAATACCTCAGAGAGGTTGACAAAATTGTAGTGAAAGTCATTGTTGCGCGTCATGCGCGACAAATGCAGTTGCACATAGTCCTTCTCTAGCACGGCTGGCGCCCAGAAAAAGGCGGTCAGTCCCAGGCTTAGCATCAGGGCGACGCCTGCGGTTACCAGGTGACCGCGCCGTCCTCGAGCCCACCACAAGGCCAACAAGTAAGCGACCAGGAAAGGTGTGAACAGCAAGCTAGAGATGTTGTGGGTCAAGTACAGCAGGGCCAATGACCCGACGCTGCTCAACAGATAGCGCGCCTGACCACCCAAGAGCAAGCGACGAAAGGCCCACAAAATAAAAGGAAATAATGCCAGCGCCACCGATTCGGGCATATTGCCACGCACCAGGGCATCGATGAAAGTATAAGGCGCATAAACATAGGCCACAGCCGCGACGAGACCGGCCCATCTTCCGAACAGGTCGCGTCCCAACAGATAGACCCCGATCGCCGAAGCGAGCATCGCCAATACATAAACCAGGTTGAGGGCCAGCGGCAAAGGCAGGCCTATCAGGTGCAGCGCCAGCCCCAGGTAGTAAGAAAAGGCAGCCCGATAATTAAAAAAAGGATAGCCGTAACCAAACGCCAAGTCTGGGACCCAACGGGAGCCAAGTAACCCATCCTGCAGGGCATAGCGCATGGCCACGATGCGAAAGTAGTGCAATCCACCATCGTGTGTGCAGGGCGGATCGTCACGCAGCAAAGGGATGACGGCAGTAATCATCAGCAAGACGAGCACACCCAGCAACCCGATTTCTTTGGCCTGTTGTGACTTCATAATGCGTTATCTCACTCTTTCTTTTGCCCTGCAAGAAAAGGCTGGCGTATTATAGCACGGTCAGCCCTCAGGTGCCAGAGCCGGTTTGCGATGTCTGCTCTACAATGCCAGCTTTCAAGCGGCTGACATCTCGACCGGTCATTTCCCTGATGGAGGAGAAATTGGACAAGCTTGTTCCGCCTACGCCGAGAGAACACAACGCCGCTGATTATTAACGCAACAGCACGGGTCCCACAACCTTCAGATCGCCGGCTGGGTTACCGGCAGCATCTAGCACCGGCACGTTGACGATATCGGGAAAAGTGTACATTCCCAGGTGTATCCAGTACTGGCCCTGCGGTGCGTCGGCGTTTGTCTCAATAGAAAAGCGGGTCAGCACCAGGTCGCCGGTCTGCCATGCTGCGCTGTCCAGGCCCGCCATATCGTGTTGTCCCCAGCGTTTTCCTTCCGCGTCTACCAGATGCACAAAGAGGTGATAGTCGATGCCAGTCGGCGCTGGTCCGTCCAGCCACCAGGCCACCGAAAACTGGAGCGGTTGATGAGATTGCGCGTCGTCAATGCCGTAGGCGAGCCATTCGACACCGTTGGCCAGCCGGCGCGGTGCGGACAGCGGCGTCAGCCCTGCCAACACATCATCGCGGCTCGCATTGTCGCGCTGGAATAGCCAGTAACGAGTGTTCCCTGGCGCCGCTATGGGGTCCAGTGCGGTGGTGCCCGACAGTGCGCGCAACTGCACGGTGGCTGTTTGCACGTCGGGCGTGGTGATGTAAACTGCCGGTCCGAGGGGAAAGACCAATGCTTCGCGGCCGTCTATCAGGCGGTGAGGCAGGTGCCGAGGCAGCAACACGTCCAAAGCGGCCGGTCGGTTATCCCACAGCGGGTCGTCCCCTTGAGCCACGAGCAGGATCTCGGCGCCACACGCTTGCGCAGCCGCTCCGGCGGCCTGGGCCGTTTGCCATAGTGGCCCGACCGTCGGACCATAGCCGTTGGGTGTGTCGTGCTGGGTCACAAACCGGTTGAACGCCCGGTTCAGGTAGATTTGCCATCCCCCAATCAAGAGCAACAATCCCACCACGCTGATCATGCCATAGCGGCCCCAGCGTGGGCCATAACGTTTCTGGAGCTGGGCGAGCCCGTCGCTCAACAGCAGGGCGATGATCAGATGTTGGACCGGATAGAGCAAGATGAAATAGTGTGGGTAAACCGGTTGGGTGTGACGGGTTTGGAGCGCTACTGGCACGAGCAGCCACAGCAACAGTACCAGGTTGCGTCCCAATGACGCCGGACGGGGTCGGTCTTTTTCTTGCGCCTGGCGCACGATGCGCGCGATCAAATAGATCACGCCTAGACCCAGCAACGCCATCTCGACCCCGTCGAGCCAGCGTAGAGGCGGCAGCGTGTCCAGGAACTGCGCATAGCGGGTGCCGGCCAGGTCTTGGTAATGATAGCCGCTGCTCAGCCAGACTGCAAAACGCGTCGCTTGCCAGTCAATCTGGGCAGGGCCACCTCCCAGATCGAGAAACCCGCGCAGGTTGGCCCAACCGTGGGTCCCGGCGTCGTGGTAGAGATAGGGCGCAGCGCACAGCACCAAGACCGCTACGCTGACCAGCAGCGGTCGACGTTGTAGCTGCGCGCGGAAGGGCAGCAAGATCAACACCAGGATGATCAAAAAAACCAGTCCTCCCAGATGAGTGCCGACGAGGGCGACCAACGCCAGGCTGGCGCCCAGCAACGCCCAGGGCCGGCGCTCCACGATCAGCAAGAGTAAGAAAAAGATGAAAAGCGTCGTGGCCAACGGCCAGTTCTGAGTCCACATCTTGCGCGCGTAATAGATCGCCCAGGGATTGACGGCCAGCAGCGCGGCAGCGATAAAGCCGACCCGGCGACTGAAAAAGCGGGCGCCCAGCACAAGCGTCATGCCTACCCCGGCTGTGTGGATCAAGGCAATGACCGCGATGGCCAGCCGGGGATCTGGGGTCAGTGCTAGGGGCAACGCCATCAAGTAGACTTGCAGCGGCGGATGGGCCGGCCCTTGCGAGGATTGGGGGCCTATGATGGGGAAATGGCCCTGGCGGACCAGTGCTAACGCCTGGCGCGTGATGCCGGCCTCGTCGGCTTTGAATTCGGCCAGGTCCAACTGCGTCAGGCGCAGGGCCGCGGCCAGCAGCAAGAGCAGCATTAGAGATAACCAGCGAGATTTTTGGGTTGTCATGGGATATTGACCTCAATCGGCAGAAGGATCTGGTCGTTGGGCAATATGTTCCCCGCCGCGTCATAGACCGGCAGGCGCGCGCCGCTGAGCGGATCATATAGGCCCACGGCGACGTGGTAAGCGCCGGGAGGCGCGTCGTCCAGGACCGGCAAGGCCAATTCGTCAATGATGACCTGACCGGGCGCCCAGCTATGGGTCGGGGCTGCGCCGTTGGCCGGAGGGCGGTCCACCTGACCATAAATAGTATCGCGAGTGCCGGGGCCGCGCAAGTGGACAAAGACGATATAGCTCAGGTCGGTGGGACCGTTCGCTTGCCAATACAGCGTCAATGGGATCTGTTGGCCACCCTTTACTTCTAGCGCACCCGGGTGCTTTAGCGCAGCGTTCGGGAGATCAAAGCCGCGCAGTTGCACTTGTTGACCCAATCTAAGGTCCAGCGGGTAGGCAATACCCGCTGGCAGGCTAAAAAGCCGGTCACGGGCCAGGACTGTGAGCCTGGTCAGGACATAGTTGTCGGCCCACAGGGGCGTGCCGTCTGCATCTAGCACATTGAGCCGCAAATCATAGAGGCCGGCCGGTAAATCGGGCGGGATGGGCAAGTCATAACGCACCTGCTCCAGTTCCCCGTCACGCCATTGGCCCGTCGCATAGGGGCTCAAGGGGAGGGTTTGCCCCACTATGGGGCTGCCGGCAGGGGCGTCTGGGACCAACAACTGCCAGCGCAAGGCATAGTCAGTGTCGGGAGCGGTCGTGGCTTGCCAGAACAAGTCAAAGGACACCACGTCCCCCGAGGGCACTTGCGCCGGTGGCGGGTGCTGTCCCAGTAATCTCAGCGGGCCGGCCGCGCGGGGTGGGTCGATCCGCTGTGTCATATCTACCTCGCCCGGTGTGGGCGGACGTTCGGGGGCGGCGATGGTGACATGGCCCAAGTCCAGGCTCAAACCGGCAAACCTGCCGACCGTGTCCCAGGCACTCAGCCCCTTACCGCTGTCCGGATCAAATGCGCCAAGTGCGACGCGATACTGGCCCGGCGGGATAGCTGGGGGCAAGGATAATTTAAAAGTCTGGTCGCTCCATTCGTTCGGCCTCCAGGCTGAGGGATGTCGATAGTCAGCGTCCAATATCTCTTGCCCACCTTCTAGCCAGGTGCGCCCTGTCGCATCCCGCAAATGCAAGACTGCACGATAATCGCCGGAGAGAGGGGCTAACGCCGACCAGCGGACGACAACCGGCAGATCGTCAGGCCAGGACAACGGCACGCTGGGAAGCACGGTGCCGACGAGGCTCAATCGCTCCCCAAATCGGGCTTTGGAGGGCGTCAGACGTGCTATACAATTACTCGGGTCGGTTGATGCCTCTGGAATGATCTGATAAAAAGTGGCACCAGCGATGAAAGCGACCTCGTGCAGTTCGCCGTAGCACGCGAGCGCTTGTTGCAAGTGTTGCATAGTGACCGGCGAAGCGGCGGATAGAGCGACGTACCATATATGTCCGGACTCGGTTTGTAGGGCGTGCAGACGCTCGGCGACCTGGGCCGCATTGCGGGCATCGGCCAGAGAGACTAGCGTGGCCGGGCCATTGTATGTACGAGTCAACGCCGCTTGTGTGTCAAGCAAGACCACGTCCTCCCGCGCGGCGTGCTCGCTCAGATAGGCCGCTTGTGCCAAGGGTGCTGGGTTGCGATAGAGCCGGGCGTAAATGATCCCGGCGATCCGTTTTTCATAGACCAGCGTCGCATCGCCCTCCCCTTGGGGCCAATGCGTGCCTTGTTGCGGAGGGTGCAGGAAATAGTCGGCCTGGGAGAGGGTTGCTGTTGACAAGGGCACCGTTTGCCCGACGAATAGCGAGGCCAGCGGTGGGATTGAAGGGCTGGCGACGATTAACTGTTCGGCGTTGGGTTGCTCGTTTAACCAACGAGCCGCAGCGCCCGACCCTTCGCCCCATCCAACCGGCAACCATTCCAGGGCTGTCCGTGGCCCGCCCAACAAGGGATTAAAAAAAGCCAGCGGCGTGAACAGATAGGGCAAGAGGATCCCGATTTGGAAAAGGGCTACAAGAGCGCTGGAGAAACGATACAGTCTTTTCCCTCTGTCCCCTAGCCATTCACTTATGCCTTGCCAACCCAATGCGGCGACCAGGGTTAGCGCTGGAAAGACGGGCAGCAGATAACGGTCGTGTTTCTTGCCGACCAGGGTGAGGCACAGGCCGAACCCCAGTGCCCAACCGGTGAGCGCGAGGGCCCACTTGTCCTCACTTGTTCTCACTTGCCCTCGCTTGCCCTCCCTGCCAGAGGCGTGTCGGCGTGGGCTGCGGCGGCGCAGATGGCGCCACAGGCCGGCGAGCCAACCGAGCAGCACCCAGGGTGAGGCGCGCAGGAGCCCCACCACCGGGTAAAAGCCCGCGCCAGGTGTAAAGGTGTCCTGGCCGTGAAAGAAAATGGGCCGCAGCGCGCCCTCCACGTGCCGCTCCCCGACATCCAATAGCCCGCGCAAGGTGGACAGCGGCGCTGTCCACATGGCGGGGTAAAAGGCCAGGAAGGCCAGCCCGGCTGTCACTCCCCACAAGGTCAAGGCGATGAGGGCCTGATGCCACGTGAGGCGACGCGTGAGCGCGGCGGACAAGAGCATGATGCCGGCAAAAGGCGCCAGCAGGCCGCCGGGCGTCTTGGTGAGCGCGGCCAGACCGGCCAGCAGACCTGACAAGGCGGCCCAGCGATAAGGGGCGGGTTGGGCGGGGCGGACGGTGAGCAATAGCGTCAGGATTGACAAGGTCGTCGCCGTGGCCAGCAGGCCGTCCACGTGCAACAGACCGCTATGGCCGATCAAAAAAGGGTCCAGGGCCAGTAAAAGGGCCGCCAACCAGGCGGTTTTGCGCCCCCACAATCGCGCGCTCAGGGCAAAGGCGCCGGCGACGCCCAAGCTCGTGACCACGGCGACCAGGACACGCCCCGCCGGCAAAAAGAAAGCCAGGGGGCCAAAGGCGGCGGCGTTTTGGGGAGAGAGGCCGGCCAGTCCGTCCAACCAGTTCAAATGGGCTGCGGCGGTGTCGGGGTCCAGCCAGCAGTGAATCTGTACCCCCAGGCTGCCCAGCCACATCGTCGTCACACCCGGGTGACCCGTGGCCGGCAATGCACTCAGATCACCCGCTGCCAACGCCTGGCGAAAGTGGATCGAACGTTGCACCCACGCTGGTTCGTCCGGTGTCACATAGCGGCCGCCGGGCGCCAGGCGTAACAACAGCGCCAGGGCAAAGATCAGCGCCAGGGACAGGTCATACAAGTTTTGCGACTCTATGGCTGTGGCTTTGTGCTGCATACAGCGTCTCACTCCTGGGGAAGGCCTGGGTGATTCCAGGCGCGGGGATTATAGGGGCAGGATGGACGATTGTCAAGCTGCAAAAGGTGCGGGGGGGAAAAAGGTTTGACAATTTGTACAGTGATGTGGTACTCTTGTAAGCAGCAAGTGCTTTTTGTGGGGACTCGGAGTTGAAACGTGGTGCGACGCCGTTTCGTCTTGATGAGGCCGCTTGCGTTGCGGGTGTAAAAAACGGTCTCTTGGAGGGCCAGTGGGATACGGGAGGAGACATGACAAAAAAAGATCAACCTGAGGTCACTGTATCGAATTTGGATGATACCAGCTTGTTTATCAATCGTGAGCTGAGCTGGATTCAGTTCAATAAACGCGTATTAGAGGAAGCTGAGGACAAGAGCCATCCGTTGTTGGAACGGGTCAAGTTTTTGTCCATCTTTCTCAGCAACCTGGACGAGTTTTTCATGATCCGTGTCTCCGGATTGCGTCGACAGCTTGCGGCGGGTGTCATCAAGACACCGCCCGATGGCATGACCCCGGCTGAGCAGCTTGTAGCGATCCGGCGCGAGTTGACCCCACAATTGGCCGAGCACATGAATTGCTGGCGCAAAGACGTGCTGCCCAAATTGCAACAAGAGGGCATCCAGGTGCTGCGCTATGATGATCTCAAGCGTAAACAGCGCAAGCTGTTGCGCCGTCACTTTGAAAGAGAGATTTTCCCGGCGCTCACGCCGTTGGCTTTTGATCCCGGCCATCCTTTTCCCCACATCTCTAATCTGAGTCTTAACCTGGCCGTCGTGGTGCAAGATCCCGATCTGGGCGAGCAGTTCGCCCGGGTCAAGGTGCCCAGTATTTTCCCGCGCCTGCTGCGCATACCCAGCGAGGAAAAGGCCGAGAGTTACGAGATTTTGGGCCTGGCCGACGTCAGGTCGAGCAATTTTGTGTGGCTTGAAGAGGTCATTGCCGCTAACCTGGAGATGCTATTCCCGGGGCTGGAGGTCAAGGCCGCTTATCCCTTTCGCATCACCCGTGACGCAGACCAGGAGATTGAGGAGGACGAGGCGGCCGATTTGTTGGACACGATTGAGGCCAGTGTGCACATGCGTCATTTTGGTATGGTCGTGCGGCTGGAAGTCGATGACGAGATGCCGGAACGCATTCGGGACATCTTGGTCAACAACCTGGGCCTGGCCCTTTACCAGGTATATACCGTCGATGGCCCGATTGGTATGGCGGACTTGATGGGATTGACCCATATAGACCGGATTGACCTCAAGGATCAGCCATTTCTGCCGTCGGTCCCCTCGTCGTTGGCTAGCAACGATAATATGTTTGATTTCATCAAGCACCACGATTTTTTACTCTACCATCCTTACGACAGCTTTGTCCCGGTCGTCGATCTTGTGGAGCAGGCAGCTCACGACCCCGATGTGCTGACTATCAAGCAGACGCTGTATCGTGTGGGGCCTAAATCCCCCATTGTGGCGGCGCTGATGAAAGCTCGAGAGAACGGGAAACAGGTAGCGGCGTTGGTGGAACTCAAGGCCCGTTTCGACGAGGAGAACAATATCGTGTGGGCGCGCGCGCTAGAGCGAGCGGGAGTACACGTGGTTTACGGCTTGTTGGGGCTAAAAACCCACGCCAAGTTGTTGATGGTGGTGCGCCGTGAGGGCGACAGTATCACCCGCTATGTGCACATGAGCACCGGCAACTATAATGACGTGACGGCGCGCATCTATACCGACATTGGCTTTTTCACTTGTGACCCAGAGATTGGCGCCGACGTATCGGATTTATTCAACGCCCTGACCGGTTACTCTCGCAAGCAGAAATACCGCAAGTTGCTGGTGGCGCCTGCTCAGATGCGGGAAGAGCTTTTATCGCGCATCGAGCGCGAGATTCAGCGCCACAAGGAACATCAAGACGGCCACCTGGCTTTCAAGATGAATGCGTTGGTAGATCCTGCCTGCATTCAGGCGCTCTACCGCGCTTCGCAAGCTGGGGTAAAGGTGGAACTGCAGGTGCGAGGTATTTGTTGCCTGCGCCCCGGCATCCCTGGCGTCAGTGATAATATCACGGTCACCTCGATCGTGGGACGTTTCCTGGAACATCCCCGTATCTTTTATTTTCATAACGGCGGGGAGAAAGAGTTGTTGCTGGGCAGCGCCGATCTGATGCCCCGCAATCTTGACCGGCGTGTGGAGCAACTGTTCCCCATGGAAGACGCTAACCTACTCGAGACGGTGCGCAAGCAAATCTTGGACGTTCACCTCCAAGACAACGTCAAAGCGCGACGTTTGTTGCCCAACGGAGAATATAAACGCATAAGCCCTAGCGATGGTGCGGAACCGCTAAATTCTCAAATGTGGATGATCGAACACCGGGGAATGTGGCATCAAGAAGAGTAGGCCGTTACCAGTCCCACGTCCCGGGCTCTCCCTTGAACGGCCCTACAACGTCGCTGGTCACCCACCCGCCATAGAATTTACCCGGTTGTGGTTTAACCTGTTCGTCATCGACGTAACAGGCATCCATCTTGCCGGGGTAAAATGCGATATAGCCTTCCAGTTCCTCAAACCCCGGCTTGGGCTCAGCATAGAACCAGGCTGCTTGCGTGATTTTTTTCTCGCCGATGACCAGATCATAGTAGGCCGCACGGCCTTTCCATTCGCACCATGTCGCTTGGTTGGTGAGCACCAGATAGGCCATTTCGACGTCATCCGGCGGGATATAGTAAACGGGGGGATGGCTTGTCTCTAGCACGCGCTTGGCGCGATCGGTTTCAGCGATGACAATGCCGTTAACCACGACTCGAACGTGTTTAGATGAATCTTCCACCCGTGGTGGGCGCGGGTAATCCCATACTGATTCTTGACCAGGACCGGGTGGAATCGGGTTGGGTTTCATGTTCTACCTTTCAATTGTGAACGTTTGAATGGAATCGGTCGGCTCGTTGTAAGCTATAATTGGAGGAGACCCCGACAGTGCGTTTGCCTCCACGGGGATCATCATGATTCATCTGCTATTTTACCCTCTTGTGCCCAAAAGTCAATCCATTAACCGGCGTCATGAAAATCAGCGCCCTCACGCGTCGCTGTCATCCAAGGCCAGTTCGATCAGTCGATGATAATCGGACAGGACGCGCCCGGCCATCATCTCCTTTATCGCCATCTGGACGGTATCACCGTGCGCGACACGTTGACCGCGTTGCCACCAAGAGACGGCGGCGGCGCCAGCGCCGGCGATGGCTGCCATGTCTTTGGGCCGTGCGCGCAAGGCCAACCAGCCTAACGCGACGGCTACCCAGGGCCGCAGTGGCATCTCCCACTCTAGTTCATCCCAGGCCTTTTCCAGGTGTTGGATGGCTTGCTCCACGTGGTCGAGGGCCGGGTCGATCAACCCCAGCTTGCCTTCCACGCGTGCGGGGTGTTCTGTCTCCTGCATAGCATTCTCATAGGCCGTGAGGGCCTTTTCGTACCGGCCGGTTAATGCGTACACGTCACCCAGACGCTCGTAAGCGTGGGAGCGCTCCTGGCTCAGCGCTGGGTCCTCGTTCGAGATGTCTATTGCAGCCTGATAATAGCCTGACGCTTCATCCCAGGCCTGGCGGGTGCGGGCTTTGTCGCCGGCCAGGCGATTGTAGCGCACGCCTCGGGTTGGCGCGTCGCTGTGACTATAGTGGTAGGCCAGGGCCTCCAAGTGTGGATAAGCGTCACCCCGAGCCAGGTAATCGGCGATCACACGGTGCCACTTGCGACGCTGTGCATAAGGCACGCTGCTATAGACCGCGTCTTTGAGCAATGGGTGCACAAAGGTATATTCGGCGGCCGGCGGCTCTGGCGTGAGCAGGGATTGTTCAGCCAGGACTGTCAGATGTTGCACGAGTTGCGCTTCATTCAGGGCACTGGCTTGGGTCGCCAGGTGGCGTAGGGACTCCCAGAGGACGGTGTCACCAATGACCGAGGCCAGCTTGGCGACGATGCGCGTCGTTTCGTCAAGTTGGTCGACCCGGCTAAGCATGATCTCGCGCACGGTAGGGGGCAGGCTGGGCAGTGTTTTGTTCAGAGTCACGCAGCCCGTGGCCGGATCGATGCTCAATCCATCGGCGCCGGCCAGGGCGTACAGCAATTGTGAGGTAAAGAGCGGATTCCCCTGGCTGCGCTGGTGCAACCAGTTCACCAGCTCGGGCGCGGCCTCTCTGGCACGGATAAGCTGGGCCGCCAATTTGCCGGTGCTGGCCCAGTTCAGGCCTTCCAGCAGCAGCCTCTCGGCTCCGGTCTCGGCCACCCACTGTTTCTCGGCTTGACCTAGCCGGGCCGTGCTCAGCAAGAGGATGGGATAACGTGCCGTGGCGTGCGCCAGGGTGATCAGCGCAGCCCAGGAAGCATGATCCGCCCACTGCAAATCTTCAACGATCAAGAGAATGGGCTTGTCTTGCTGGACAATCTCTTTGAACAGGGTGAGTAACGCCTGGTCGGGGTGGATGCGCTGCCCCAGGCGCTCCCACAACGAAGGCAGTTCAGTGGCCAGGGAGGGGTCGCGTTCGGTCAGGCGCCGCACCAACGTCAGGTAAAGATCCCGTCCTACAGAAGGGGGTTGTGCGATCCGTTCCCGCAGGATCGCGTACAAGTCCGGTCGTCCCTCAAGGCGCGGGACGGCGCTGCGCGATGGCAGAGAGGCAAAGGTCTGAGGTAACCCAAAAAGCTGGCAGAACGCCTCGGCCAATTGCCCCTGGCCCAATTGTTCCAAGACCCGGTGGACGCGGACGTGACGTTCAGTGTCGTCGGCGGCTGTGTCTAGCTCGAACCAACGCCACAGTGCCTCAATCCAGGGGGTGTAGGGTATAGTCTGAGCGTAGGAAAGGCAGCGACCGGCCAACAGCGTGACATCCCAATAGCGCGCGCGTCGGGCCAGCTCGGCGATGAGGCGTGTTTTGCCCATGCCGGTTTCACCAATCAGAAGCACAGTGCCGCCTTGTCGTTTCTCCAACTGGTTCAATTTATTCTCGAGGATGCTCAGCGGTTCTTCTCGGCCGACCAGCGGGCCGACGGCAGCCTCGATCAGCCAGGCGCTGGCCGGCACGCGCCGCTCTACGGCGTACACTGTTACAGGCTTGGCTTTGCCCTTGAGCTGCATCGGCTCTAATGGGCGACACTCAAAGGATTGACGCACGCGATCGTACACCCGGCCGCTGATAAGGATCTGGTTGGGCTTGGATTTGTTCATCAGCCGCGCGGACAGGTTCACGTCGTCGCCGACGACGACGTATTCTCGACGTTCTTGCCAACCCACTTGACCGGTATAGATGGGGCCATACGTGATGCCGATGTGATGGACAAGTTGCAGGCCCTCGGCCTGATCCCCGATTTGCTCTTGGAGCACTGTTTGCAGGTCTTGGTTCAATGCCTGGAGTTTTTCGTTCAGGCGCAGCGCGGCGGCAGTGGCGCGGTGGGGCGTCTCTTCTTGCGCCAGCGGTGCGCCAAAAGGACACAGCAACGTAAAGCCTTTAGCATAGGGGTCCACGTGCGTGACCAGGCCGCCGCAGCCGGCCAGCGTTTCCTGGGCTTCGATAAAATAACGGTTGACCCAGTAGGTGAGCCGTGATAGATCTTGGGGCCCCAGCGTCTCTAGCAGCGTCTCAAAACCGCGCAGGTTGACAAACATGACCGCTACAAGGCGGTGCTCGCCGGGAAACAGGCGCTCGCGTTGGTGGGCCAGGATGCGTTGCAGCACGTTAGGCGGGAAAAAAGGCGCCAGCCTTTCAATGTCGACCAGTGTCATTTCGGCCGTATCGAGCAAGGCGTCGGGCTCTCGCTCTAGCACCAACCGTCTGCGGTAACGGCGTTGGGACGATAGCCCGCTCACTTCAAAATCTCCCAGCTCGTCTCCCAGGTCGTCCACCACCACTTGGTAGCCTTTGGGCAGCGCGGTCAGGCGGAATCGATCATCCAACACTTTTTCCATGCCTGGGGCCAGGACTACCTGGCGCGGGTCAGCTTTTGACTCTGCCTGCATCGACTGTTGAATGGGTTCACCGGTGACCAGATATTCCATGCGTTGCGCAGTGCCGATCTGCGCAGCCAGAAAACGGCCCCGCGCCAGGCCAATGCTCATGCTCAACGGGGTTGGGCCACTGTCAAAAGGCACAATGGCGCGCGCCATGCGCAGTCCGGCGCGGATGGCCCAGACGGCATCCTGGGCGTTTGCCATAGCAGGAAAAAAAGCCTGCACAGCGTCGCCGGCAAAGATGAGCAGTTCACCTCGCGAGCAGGAAAGGGGATCAAGCAAGGCCGTGAACAGATCGTTGATCATGCGGTTAAGGCGCTCGGCGCCCTCTTCGCCCATTTCACGCAAGCGTTCGGTTAGCGGCGTAAAGCCGGTGACGTCCGCGAACAAGATGGTGCCCTCTAGCAGCTCGCTTGAGGGCACGCCGGGCGTTGGGTCAGAAAGCACCAGGGAACGAGGCAAATAAGTGACCAGGTTGTGATGCAAGGAATTGAGGGCATGGACGATCTCTACCAGGTCGTCGAGCGTTGGTTCACAATCCAGGCGTGCAACCAAGCCGGCGGGCAAAAAAGCTCGCAGACGCGAATACAGTTCTTCTAATGTCGCCCGGTGCGTGGTATCGACCATACCCCTAGTATACTGACAAGATCACAAAAGTAAAGCGGGCCTTTTTTCCTATTACGTTGGCGCCCTGACTAGACTTTACTCGATCAGCGTGTGAATCTGCTCGTGCATGTAAAGCGGCAGATAATAGTGTCCCCCGGCGTTCTTGCCGCTCGATCCGGATCCTTTCCAGCCGCCAAAGGGTTGGTAACCAGGCCACGCGCCGGTGGTTGCCCCTTGTGGGCGATTAGCATAGGCCACGCCAGCTTGGATATTGTCAAAGAACCAGCGTGTTTCCTCTTTATCTCCGTAAAAGCCCGCCGTCAGTCCATAATTCACGTCGTTGGCCAAATGCAGCGCTTCTTCCAGGTTTTTGACCTTGTGTACCATAGTGATGGGCAAAAACATCTCATGAGACCACAAACAGTGGTCCATTGGCACGTCTGCCACGATTGTGGGGGCGCAGAAATACCCTTTGGCGCGGTTCCCCTCGGTCAGCACGTGCCCGCCGGTGAGGAGGGTGCCGGCCTGTGACAGCTCTTGGGAGAAATCATAAAAGTCTTGGTATGCTTGGGGGTTGATCACCGGACCCAGATAGACGTTCCGCTCGGTTGGGTCGCCGCTGGTCAATTTTTCGGTCGCAGTCACCAGCCGCTCGACCAGTTCTTCATAGACCGGGGCTTCGATAAAGACCCGGCTGCAGGCCGAGCACTTTTGTCCCTGCAAGCCAAAAGCCGAACGCACGATGCCCAGAGTGGCCCGTTCCAGGTCGGCGTGTCGTGAGACGAGAGCGGGATTTTTGCCGCCCATTTCCAGGATAGCCGGACGAGGGCAGCAGCCCTCGGTAAACTGGCGATAGATGCGCATCCCTACCTCGTGTGAACCCGTGAAGGTGATACCATCCACCTCCAAACTGTCCGTCAGCGCCTGGCCTAACGTGCCGCCGGGGCCGGTGACATAGTTCAAGGTCCCCTCTGGCAGGCCGGCGTCGCGGAACGCCTCGGCCAGCAAGCGCGCGGTCCAGGGCGTGCTAGAGGCGGGTTTCATTACGACAGTGTTGCCGGTTACCAGCGCCGCGCCAGCCGGGCCGGCCGTCAGCGCGGCCGGAAAGTTGAACGGGCTGATGACAACCCAGACCCCATAGGGCCGCATCACCGAAAAGTTGGTGGCTTGGTAGCCCACCAGCGGGTCACGTCCCATCTCGACGACAAAGCCATCGTGCCGTTCCATCTGATCGCAGGCATAGCGGATCAATGCGACGGCTTCAGCAATGTCCCCCAGTGCTTCCAGGCGGTTCTTGCCCACTTCTAGCGTAATGACCGCCGCAATCTCAAATATGCGCGCGTCTATCAGGTCGGCCGCCTTGCGCAAGGCGGCGACCCGCGTTTGCCACTCCATCCTGGCCCAGGTTAAAGCAGCGCGGCGGGCGGCGGCGATGGCGTCTCGGGCGTCTTGAACGGTCCCTTTTTGAAAAGCGCCCAACACCACGTCCGTGTTGGCAGGAAAGTGGTTAATGAACTGGGTGGAGGCGGAGCGATCTTGGCCGGCGATGAACATATGATGTTCTTGTCCTAGCTTGGCTTTGACCTGTCTCAGTGCCGCTTCATAACGTGTGTGCAACGCTTCGGGCGGGTTGAACATGGTGGCGTAGGTCAACTCGAACTTTTCTGCCATCTTTTTCATTTCCTCTTGTCTTTGTGCTCACGGACTCTTGAAAGAGTATAGATTGGACTGTCGTTGGCGTCAAAAGGATAAAAGCGGACCGGTGTAAAATCGAAAAGCCGGTCAGGGAGAGCTGGACGCATCACGCAGCGCGGCGATGATTTGATGGTCGGCGGCGGAAAAGGCGAATCGCTCCACCTCGTTCAAGGTGATCCAACGCCAGTCGGCGCAGCCCACTGCTTGTGGCTGTCCAGACGCCATATAGCAGTGAAAGGCATGTAGGGTGATGCGAAAGTGCGTAAAAGCGTGTGGCACGACGGTCAGCGGTGTGCCCACAATGACGTCGATGTCCAGTTCCTCGGCCAGTTCGCGCCGCAGACACGCGGGCAAGGTCTCTCCAGGTTCTTGCTTGCCGCCGGGAAACTCCCACAGTCCTCCCAGGAGCCCCTCGGCCGGTCGTTGGGCGATGAGAAAACGGTCACCGTCGTCAACTTGATCCGCGAGGTCCCCCGGCCGGGCGTTTTTCCAGATGATGCCCGCCGTCACCTCATAGTGGGGCACCGGACGGCGGGGGCGGCGAAGGGGGTACTCTTGTTCCTGGCCCGCCTGGTGCGCCCGGCAGTCCTGGGCCAGGGGACATTGGTGGCACTGCGGCGCGCGAGGGGTACATACTGTTGCGCCCAGGTCCATAAGGGCCTGGTTGAAATCGCCGGCCCGGCCCGATGGCAGCAGCGATGCGGCCAGTTCCCATAATTGGCGCTTGCCTTTCCCCCGGGTGACGTCTTGATCGATGGCAAACGCGCGGCCGAGTACACGGCGGACGTTGCCGTCAGGTGCGACCACGTCCTGCCCGTAGGCGACGCTCAGTATAGCGCCCGCGGTATAGGGCCCTATTCCAGGCAGTGAGGAGAGCGCTTGCATTGTGTCTGGAATCTGGCCCTGGAACTCGGACACGACCTGACGGGCTGCCGCGTGCAGGTGACGTGCCCGCGCATAATAGCCCAACCCTTCCCACAGCTTGAGCACCGCGTCCAGGTCAGCCGCCGACAGCGTCTCTATGGTGGGGAAACGGGCCAGGAAGCGTTCATAGTAGGGAATGACGGTGGTGACCTGCGTCTGTTGCAGCATCACCTCGGCCACCCAGATGTGGTAGGGGTCGCCGGTCCGCCGCCAGGGCAGGTCGCGCCGGTGCTCGGCGTACCAGGCGAGCAAGCGAGCGGTCAAGTCAATATTTTGGGCAACGTGCATCGCGTTTCCTTCAAGCGCTCACGGTTCGCCGGCGGGTTGCAGCAGCGCCAGGTAGCGGTCCAGCGTATCCTGGTCCAGTGGGCCGACGTGCCGGGCGACGATGCGACCTTTGCGATCGATGAAAAAGCTGGTCGGCAGACCACGCACCTGGTAGGCAGCGTTGACCTGGCCCGTCTGATCCAACAGCGGCGATGACAGGCCCAGTTCGTCGGCGACGGCCTGGACCTCTGCAGGGGATTCGCGCACATCTATGGTCAACACGAGCAGGTCGGTCGCACTTGCTCGCGTGGTTGCCTGCAACAGGCGCAACTCGTCGCGGCACATTGTGCACCAGGTGGCCCAAAAGATGAGCAGCACCGGGCGGCCTCTCAAGTCAGATAGCGTCACAGCCGTCCCGTCGGTTGTCGCCAGCCTAAAGTTGGGCGCCAACTCGCCCACGCCAGGCCCGGCGGGGAGCGTCGTTTGTATGGGGGGCGGCTCGGGCGTCGGGGGGAGAGATGATGAGAGAGGGTACAGGCTCTCCCTGATCTCTATCTGCGCCTGATCCCGCAAGGCGGCAACCCAGGCCTGGGCGTCTCCATCCGGTGACAGCGTGTTCAGCGCTTGCTCTACCCGCAACAGGCGCGGGATGACCTCTTGTACCAAATCTGCGCGCGTGAGTTGACTGCGTTCAAGCGCCTGGTCAAGGGCAGCCTGGGTCAAGTTTTGCGCCGCTATCAAGTCCGCCAACCACGCTTCCGCCTGAGCCGGGTCCGTCTCGGGGATACCGGCCGCCGCGGCTTGTCTCAGCACCAGGCGTTGGTTGATCAACTGTTCCAACGTTTCCTCGGGCGTCGGGGGAGACTGGCCGAGCAACCCGCTCATGACCTGGTCCAGTGCCACTGCCTGTTCCCACTCGTGACGCCAGATGGACAACCCGTCCACGGTGGCCACTGCCGGAGGCGTAGGCGTCACGGCGGTCGGGGAGGGTGGAAGCAAACGTGGCGTTTGCCTCAAGGACACGAGCATCGCGGCGACCAATCCCAGGCCGCCGATCAGGGCCACGCCAAAAAATAGGATGCGTCGAAAAGAGTTTGACATATGTCAAAGATTATATGTATCTGTGCACCATTTGGCAAGCGATAGCTGTGAGATGTTGAAAAAGTGGCGCGTGATGATGCTCACCTCTCGTCTGTTACAAATATCAATTGTGTGGGAATTCATAAAATGCTATAATGGTGTAGGTATAGGGCCGGATTCGCCCGAGAGACCTGGCCCTTTTTCTACATTTTTCCTCTCTGGTGCAGGGAGCGCAGCATGGTGTTGCCTGGCACAAAGCCATTGGATGGAGAATTCTGGTACGTTTTGGACGATCGGAACAACGTGGATTGGCGACCACGTCCAAAACAACGCGGGGATTTTTACCTGGGCTGGTTGGGACAAGGAAAGAACGTCATCGGGGCCGGATTGGCGCGGCTCAAGCAAGGGCAGTTGGTGCACATTTGCACCCATGGGACCCCGTATTATTGGCTGCAGCCTTATGAGGTGTTGCCGGTTACCGGCCAGGTGTTGCTGGATCAACAGATGTCGGGCGCGGACGCGATGGCTTGGGATTATTCCCTGGGAGGGTGGGAACTGCGTGACCAGACACCTACTCGGGTTCATCCCTGGCCTGATGCGCCCACTATCCCGATGAACAAGGCCACGTTGAGCCAGGCCGTCCTGGTGATTTTGCGCAACGCTCGCATTGACGGCGAGGCTCCGCCGCCCCAGGTGCAAGGATTACTGGCTCGGACCGAGCAAGCGCCTCCGCCGGATCCCCTCCAGGCGCTATTGGATCGTCTCTGCGAACGCCTGGGCAAACCGAACGTCTTGCCCATTTTGATCGAGTTGGTCAAACATGACGTGAACGTGATGCCGGCCTATCGCCGCTCTGATCTATTTGAGAACTTGATGACGGACGAGGTGGTGCCGCCGCCCAGCAAAGTCGCGCGCCTGGTGCTCAGCACGGTTTATCACTTGAGCCCCCTGCTGAACAGCCAGCGACTCAGTAGCGCATTGTTATTGAACAGTCTGCGTCAGCGTCACCCCTTTGACGTGGCCTGGGGCACCGATTTTCTCGTCCAGTGTATTGGGCTGGCAAACCTGGTCCGGTTGTTGCAGGTCGCCATCGTCAAAGAAGGGGACGACCAGGTGCGCGGCAACGTGTTGGACCTGTTGCAGGATCTGGGGTATGGCCTCAACGCCGGCTTGGAAGGCCAGGTGTTGAGCCGTCTAGATAAACTGGCCGGGCAAGATAGCCTGGGTGCTTTGACACAAGTAATCCACTCTCATCTGTCCTTCTTGCAAGAGTACGTCCGTCAAAGGGACGCCGCTCATCCAATTCGTTGACATGAGTAGCAGGCAAAACCGTATGAACCAGCGAAACTCTGGCCATTTGGCCATACATCGGCGCTCGGATGAGGTGACGTTTCTCAAGCAGCGCTTGCGTGACCTGGAAGAGATGCTGCAGGACGAGCAAGCACAAGGGGAGCAGACAGCGACCTGGCGGCGGGAACGTGACCTGGCCGATGAATTGCTCCACACGCGCCACACCGAACCGCTGGGTGAGACCTTGCAGCGCCGATTGGCGATGGCCGAGCTTGTTTGTCGCGACCTGACGACCATCCAGCGTAAAGGCGCTGAATCGCTCGTCGCGCCTTTGGGCCGGCCGTCGACGCCGGTTTCAACGCGGGCGAGCCGGCGAAATTATGGGATAGCAGAGACCGAGCGCCGAGCCCTGGCCGACATGCTCCAACAATGGTGGGCCTGGCTGCGCAGACTGTAGAGCGATGTTATGTCAAGTGTTCCCCTCATCATCTTTGGACTGGGCCGCGTAGGCCGCACCTTTTTGCGCCAACTTGTCAGTAACCGGCAGGCGTTGGCTCAGCGATTGGACCTCGATCTGGTCGTGGTGGGGCTGGCTGCGCTTGAGCACATGGTCTTTGATCCGGCCGGTCTAACAGATGAGCGCTTGCTGGCCTTGGTGAAAGCGTTGGAAAGCGGCGACTCTTTGCTCGATTTTGAGGGCGGGCAAGTCAAAGCCAGCAATCAAGAACTGCTGGCAAGGTTGTTCGACACCCTGGGTGAGGTGCCGATTATCATCGACACGACCAACGCCGAAGAGATGGCCACGGACCTGATTTACGCGCTCGATCAGGGATGTTGTATGGCGTTGACCAACGGGCGGGCGCTGGTGGGCCCCTGGTCGACCAGCCGGCGCTTTTTCGAGTCGCCGCACGTGCGTTTCGAAGCGACGGTGGGGGCCGGCCTGCTGGCGACGTGTCTGCTGCGCGACCTGTTGGAGACCGGCGATAAGGCGAGCGCGATCGAGGGGTCGCTGAGCGCGACGGTGGGATATATTTGCTCGCAGCTTCAGCTCGGCGTGCCCTTTTCCGCAGCGCTGGCGCAGGCACAAGACCTGGGCTACACGGAACATGACCCCCGCGAGGATTTGAACGGTCAGGACTCGGCCCGCAAGATTTTGATCATGGGCCGGTTGGCCGGCTGGCCGCTGGAAATGCGTGACGTGCAAGTAGAGCGGCTTTGTTCTCCCAATCTGGCGAGCTTGCCGCCGGGTCTCTTTATGGAGCGGGTCTCGCAACTGGATGATAACATGGCCCAGCGGGTCCAGGTGGCGCGGGAGGATGGATGCGTGCTGCGCTACGTGGCCGAGATCGACGCGGGGGGCGCACGTGTGGGCCTGCGTGCCGTGCCGCGCGTCAGTCAGTTGGGCGTGTTGCAAGGATCCGAGTGCCTGGTGACGATATTTACCGCCCGTTACACAGTGTCGCCGCTGACCATTTCGGGGCGTGGGGTCGGCCCTGAACTGGGCGCCGCCGCGTTGTTGCGGGATGTCGTGTCGCTGGCTTGCTCTCGTTTTAGGATGTCGCCAATAGAATAACGACCGAGACCACCACTGCCAGTAGGACCCCTCCCCCGACCCAAGCCCAGGTCGGGATGTTGGCCACGCTGCCCGAGGATTTTTTACGTTGCATTGCCATAGCTTTTCTAGAAAACACGCCGCTATCCGTCATCAGCCGCGTCTGCGCGGCTTGCACGGCCTCGTGTAGGGCGTTGGCTAACGCGTTGGCCGTTTGATAGCGGCTCTCTGCTCGTTTGGTCAGGGCCTTGAGCAAGATGGCATCCAAAGCCGGTAACAGGTCCGGTCTGTGCGCGCGCGGCACTTTGGGACGCTGGGTCAGGTGGGCTTGCATGACCTCTGCCCCGCTGCCTTCAAACGGTGGTTTTCCCGTCAACATTTCATAGAGCACCACGGCCAGTGCATAGGTGTCGCTGCGTTGGTCGGCGGCCCCAAAATTGCGCGGGTCCACTTGTTCCGGCGCGACATAGGTGGCAGGGGCGCCCACTGCTTCTAGCAGATAAAAGTTGTCCAACCATACGTGCTCGTCTTGTACATATATGTTGGACGGTCGCACATCGTGGTGATAGATGCCTTGTCCATGCGCGTAATCCAGCGCCTGCGCTAGCTGGGTGATGACGGACAAGAGGTCGTCGATTTCCAGAGGCCCGTGGCTGGCCAAGTGTTGTACGAGCGAGATGCCAGGCGGCATCCCCGTTACGAGATAAAAATGATCTTGCGCGCTCACGTCGCGGACGGGCACGATGTGAGCGTGTTGCAAGCGGGCAAGCTGCTCCGCTTGGTGGCGGAAATGTTCTGTGATTTGAGCATCGTCTTGCAAATGGGGGTGGACCAGTTTGAGCATCACCGGTTGACCACGCTTGAGATCGTGGGCGCGATACACATTGAGCAGATCTCCTTGTCCCTCGCGCGCCAACAATTTGTACCGGCCTACCTGTTTGATCTCGGGCATTATGCTCTCCTTGCCACTTTACATCCTGAACTGCGACGGCCCCGACTAGAAAAGTCCTGACTTGTTTTCCGACGAGGGTCATTATACACTCGCTTGTTGGAATGACGCAACATGGGGCCAGCAATTCCAAATCTGTCATTGCGAGGAGCGTTTTTTTGCGACGAAGCAATCTCCAAACAGCGGAGGAGATTGCTTCGCCCCGGAAAAAGCGTCCGGGGCTCGCAATGACATCTCAAATTTGGAATTGCTGACATGGGGCGCGTCGCTATTACCATCGCGCGTCGCTATCACCATCGCGGGACGTGATTGCGATTCGTTGCCTGTTGTGCTAAAATCGCTTCAGGTGTTGAACGTGGGTTTGTGTAGGGCGAGAGGTTGCTGGCGGACGCGAGAGTTGGGAACGGTCGTTAGGGACACAAGGAGAGCGGGAGATTGATGCGTATTATATTGCCGAGTCGTGATGCCTGACCGTCATCTGCGCCGGCGCTACTTTCGTATCCTATTTTTCGGGATGCGGCTCGTGCTCTCCCTGATCTTTTGGGAGGTCATCCTAAAGCGCATATTGGGCGAGCGCCTTGTGCGGCGCGGGACGATTCCCCGCCTGCGGCGCCTGGCGCGCGACTTTCGCGCGTTGGCGGTCGAGATGGGTGGGGTCCTGATCAAGTTGGGGCAGTTTCTCAGCACCCGTGTGGATGTCTTGCCGGCCGAGGTGATCCAAGAGCTGGCTGGCTTGCAAGACGAGGTCCCACCAGAGCCGGTAGCGGTCATCCTGGCCCTGGTCGAGGCAGAGTTGGGACCGGTCGATCAGCTGTATGAATTTTTCGACCGGGACGTTCAGGCGGCGGCTTCGTTGGGCCAGGTCCACCAGGCGCGTTTGACCAACGGTGAGGCCGTGGTCGTCAAGGTACAACGGCCGGGCATCGAGCGCTTGATCGACGTCGACCTGGCAGCGGTGCGGGTCGTGGCACGCTGGATTGGTCGCTATCCGCCCGTGCGTCGCCGCATGGACCTGTTGGCACTGTTGGATGAATTTGCCCATACCTTGTATCAAGAGCTGGACTATTTGGCCGAAGCTCGCAACGCTGAGATTTTTGCCAAAAACTTTGCGGGAAATCCCTTTATCTATATTCCTGCGCCTTATTGGACGCACATCACCCGCCGGGTGCTCACGTTGGAAGACGTCAGCAGCATCAAGATCGCGGACATTGCGGGGATAGAGGCGGCCGGCATTGACCGCTCGGCGGTGGCACAGCGGCTTTTTCGCGCTTATCTGCAACAGGTGTTTTACGATGGCTTTTTTCACGCCGACCCGCACCCCGGCAACTTGTTCGTGCATCCCCTGGATTGGGGGCGCGACAATGGGGGCCTGCCGGGACGCCCTTTTTATCTGGTATTTGTGGATTTTGGCATGGTGGGCCATATTACCCCAGCGGTCAAGGCCCAGTTGCGTGAGCTGGTCATCGCTTTGGGGACCCGTGACCCGGCGCGCCTGGTGAGCGCCTATCAGCGCCTGGGGTTCCTGTTGCCGGGGGCGGACCTGGCATTGATCGAGCGCGCCACCACGCGCGTCTTGGATCGTTTTTGGGACATCAGTATGGGAGAACTGGCCCAACTGGATTACGAGGCTATGCTCGATTTGCTGCGTGAATTTCGTGACTTGCTCTACGATTTGCCCTTTCAGATCCCCCAAGACTTTATCTACCTGGGGCGGATGATGGGCATCCTTTCAGGGATGGCAACCCAGATTGACCCGGACTTTAACGTGTTCGTCGAGGCGGAACCTTTTGCACGCCAGTTGCTCAGTGAGGAAATGGGCGGGGGATGGGAGGCCCTGCGGCAAGAGGTAGAGCGTTGGACCCGCACGCTGTTCGGTTTACCCGGCCAGATTGACCTGGTGTTGACCAAGACTGCCCAGGGTAAACTCGAGTTGCGCGTGGGGCCAGATTGGGAGGGCCGCCAGGCGGTGCAAAGGGTCGAGGTTGCGCTGGATCGATTGCTGTGGGGCATCGGCGGCAGTGCGTTGCTATTGTCCGGCGTGATTTTGGGCGTGAATGGGCAGACCGACGTGGCGCGCTGGCTCTACGGTGGCGCAGGAGCAGCGCTATTGCGGTTGCTTTGGTTGGGGCGGAGGGTGTGAGCGCTTATGTTGCTTGAAGGCCCTCGGGTCACGGTACGTCGTTTGGCGCGCGCGGACCTGGCGCAGATGGTGGCGCTGCGTCCATTTCAAGACCCGCTGTACGCCGACGCCAACTGGATGCACCGCTCTCGACAAGATTTGGAGCGCTGGTACACCCACTATAGCCAGGACCCAAAGCGTTTGTTGTGCGCTGTGTTGGACAAGCGTGACCGGTTCATCGGCAGCATCACGCTGCGGCACATTGATGGACGGTGTTTGGCCCGCTTGGGCATTACTTTGGGGTCCGAGTTTGTGGATCGCGGCTATGGCAGTGAGGCTTTGACCTTGTTCCTGGACTATTATTTTGACGTGTTGGGTTTTGCCAAGATCGTGTTGGACGTGGCTGGATACAATCAGCGGGCCATTCACGTCTATCAAAAGTTAGGGTTTGTCACCGTTGAACAGCGGGAGCAATCTCTGGGCTGGGGTAAAAAGTGGGTTTTTCTCCAGGCGCCTCATTATACCGGGGCCCGGCGCTTTTTTCGTCGTGATTGGCTAGGCCGGCGCTGGATGCTGTGTTACGAGATGGCGCTAAAGCGTGAG
>CAZSJU010000005.1:0-13371 GCA_964607235.1 uncultured Anaerolineae bacterium
ATCTTGGCAAAGGTTATGATTTCCGTGGACAAGCCAAATCAAAAGCCAACTTATCTGACACCCGCAAACCTGGTGCCAACCGAAAGCAAAGTCGCCGACGAGGTGTTCAACCGGGCACGGCGGCGCGCCTTTGTCCAGGACATCCTCGCGCCGCTGCGCAACGAACCGGCCAACTTGTTGCCCTTTGAACAAGTGCGCGAAAAGCTACGCCTGGGGGAACAAGTCGATCTCGGCCTACAAGATGTCCCGCTGCAACAAATCATCGGCAGCGTCGCCCGCTACCAGGACTTTAACCGTGCCTTTGCCCCCCGGCGCGCATCGCTACGCCCGCGTTGGCAACGTGCGCTCCGACTTCAAAACCAGATGCCTGCCATAGACCTGTACAAAGTCGGCGACGTTTACTTTGTCCTAGACGGACATCATCGGGTCTCGGTCACCCGGCGCGCCGGCAAACCAACCATCGCCGCTCACGTATGGGAATACAAGACGCGCGTACCGGTCGAGTCCAACGACCATCTGTACGACATCTTGATCCGGCAAGAGTACCTCGAGTTTCTGGAGCAAAGCCATCTCGACATCAACCGTCCCGAGCAGCGTATCATCTTTACCATGCCCGGGCGCTATTGCCAGTTAGGGACCGAGATTGCCCGGCATCGCGAGTGGATGGACGTCCAACACACCTATACGGTCGCCTTTGAAGAGGCCGCTGTCGACTGGTTCGACAACATCTATGTGCCGATGGTCCAAGTCATCAACGAAAAAAACATATTGGCCGAGTTCCCAGGGCGAACCGAGGCCGACCTGGTGGCTTTTATCTTGCGCTATCGCGACACACTATACCAGCAATGGCTCGAGACTCCCCACGCCACCAGTTGGGTAGACCTGGTGGACAAGGAACCGGTCCAAAAGCTCGCCCAACGAAAGGCACCGGTCCGGCGCTCGGAGCAAGTGGCCCGTGATTTTGTCGAGCAAGCGCGCCACGATCGTTGGGGCCGCTTTGCCGGCTGGTTCAAGCGACGCGTACTACATTGGGAGGTGCTTGACCGGAGCACCCTAAAAGACCACTGATAGGCAACCACTCTCCAGCCTTTTTTATTTTACTTTACTAGCCAAGTGTTGTATAATCGAGTCGTTTCCACCTGTGCTGCAAGAGGTCATACCTGGGACCACCCTTTGATGATAAACCAAACTGAGGTCCAAGCTCAACATATTGATTCGGCCATCCTATCCATCAAGGCGGGCGATCAAGATCAAGCCCGCACCCTGCTACAGCGCGCCATTGCCCAAGACCCGGAAAACGATCGCGCCTGGCAATGGATGGCTGTCATCGTGGACACGGCGGAAGAACAACAGCGTTGCCTCTACCGGGCACTTTCCATCAACCCCAACAATGAGACAGTCCGTGACGCGCTACAACAGTTGGCAGGCCAAAACCACTCTATTATACCTGCGCCTCTCGCCACTCCGGTGGCGGTACCGACCGTCTTTCAACCCATCGTTTATTACGACCGTTCCCCAACGCACCGACTCTCTTCTTACGTGCTGGCGACGTTTCTATTTTGTGTCACGGGGTTGGGTTTCACGTTGATTATCGCCGGATCATTCTTGCCCTGGGCCACGATAGCCGGCGTAGAGATGGCAGCGCTGGAGCGAGAAGGCTTTCTGACCCTCATCACAGGCGTGGTCGGGATCCTGATGGCAGCCGTAGGCGTCTGGCGTAGTGGATGTCTCTCACTAATCGCCAGCCTGGCCTCCATTTCCTTCGCGCTGGTCGCGATCGGGGTCTCGGCCTACAATGTCTTTAGCATCGCCGACGCCCAAGCTAGCCTGGGGATAGGTTTCATCTTTGTCCTGTTGGGCGGTATCATCGCCATGCTGAGCAGCGTCGTCAATTCTTTCAGCGGGCTGACTATGCTCAGCTTTGCCATGAGAGATTAACTTTATCCCTGCCACACCCATCTTCCCTACTGCCAAGAAAGAAGGAATGCTATGACTGTCTACCCTAGCCAAAAACCATGGCTCAAGTTTTACGACCGTAACGTGCCTCATTCCCTACGCCCTTATCCCGCTCACCCGCTCCACGTATTTCTGGAAAGATCAGCCCGCGACTATCCCGACCGACCGGCCGTGATCTTTCAAGACAACGCGCTCACCTACCGTCAACTGAATGACCAGGCCGACCGGCTCGCGGCAGCCTTGGCCGCGTTAGGGGTAAAAAAGGGAGATCGCGTGGGGCTATTTATGCCCAACGTGCCCCAGTTTCCTATCGCTTTCTATGCCATCCTCAAGGCAAACGCCGTCGTCGCCGCTCTAAGCCCCCTGGAAGCGCCCGCTCAAATCGCTCACAAGTTAAGCTACTGCGAGACCCAAACGCTTTTGGTCTTGGATACACTGTATGAACGTTTCAAGTCAGTGCAAGAACAAACGCCAGTTCAACACGTCATCGTCTCGGACACACAAGCATACGCCAATGCCGCTGGTTCTAGCCCCACGCCCGCCTCACCGAACCTGCGAGACGACGACGTGTGGATGCAAACGCTGTTACGCCGCCACAGCGCTCAAGAATGTCCCGCGACAAAAGTGCGCGCCGAGGACGTCGCCGTGTTCCAGTTTACAGGCGGCACCACCGGCGTGCCCAAAGCCGCCGTTGGCCCCCACGCCAGTCTCGTCGCGAACACGCTGCAGGTCCAGGCATGGCTGAGCGACACACAAATAGGTCAAGAAGTGACGCTGATGGCCATCCCGCTCTATCACGTTTACGGGATGGTGTTTGGTATGAGCTACAGCGTTGCCTCTGCTGCAGCGCTGGTGATGATCCCTGACCCCCGGAACATGGAAGACCTGTTGGGGAACGTCGAGACGTGGCGCCCCACCGTCTTTCCCAGCGTGCCGACGATGTACAATGCCATTAACAACCATCCCCGCGTCCGCAACGGCGAGGTAGACCTGAGTTCGATACGCGATTGTATCAGCGGATCGGCGCCTTTGATGCAACAGACGCAGCAACGCTTTGAAGCGCTCACCGGCGCCAACCTGCGCGAGGGATACGGCCTCAGCGAAGCCCCTACCGCCACCCATTGCAACCCGATGCACGGACAAAACCGCCGGGGATCCATCGGCCTCCCCTTTCCTGACGTGGAATGTCGTATCGTGAACCTGGACGACGGTGTGACGGATTTGCCAGCCGGCGAGATTGGCGAGTTGGCCATCCACGCGCCAAACTTGATGCGCGGCTATTGGAAGATGCCGGGAGAAACGGCCCAGGCCCTGCGCATAGGCCCTCAGGGCAAAAAGTGGTTGCACACCGGTGACATTGCCAAGATGGATCAAGACGGCTATTTCTACCTCGTCGACCGCAAAAACGACATGATAATCGCCAGCGGCTTTAAAGTTTATCCCACGAACGTCGAAGAGGTGCTGAGCCAAAATCCCAAGATTCTAGAAGTGTGCGTCGCCGGCGTCCCCGACCCCTACCGGGGAGAGACGGTCAAAGCCTGGGTGGTGCTGAAACCAGGAGAAAAAGCCACAGAGCAAGAGCTGATCGAGTGGGCCAAAGATAGCCAACAGTTAGCCGTCTATGAATATCCACGCCAGATCGAATTTCGTGACGCGCTGCCCAAGACGATGGTCGGAAAAGTCTTGCGACGGATACTGGTCCAAGAAAAAGAGTCCTACCCATAAGGGGTAGGACTCGACTTTTACCACTTGTTTTATTGCTTCTGAATCTGCCGACGCTGTCCCTTTTAACCTGGCGACGTCACGCCAATGCCGGTTGCGGAGGGCTGCCCAACGATGGCGAAGGACGGTCATCCTCCGCGTCGGCCGGCAGCTTGTCCTTTGCTTTGGGAGACTTGGGCGTGCTGGATGCCTCGGGCGCCTCTTTGTCAAAAAAGGCAGCAAACTGGGTCGCGTCCAACGTCTCCACCTCGATCAGGTTTTGCGCAATGGCGTCCAGCGTCTCCCGATTTTCGTTGAGAACGCGCTGGGCCTCTTGATAGGCCTCACCGACCAACTGCCGCACCTCTTCATCAATCTCTTCAGCCACCGCTTCAGAGTAGTCACGCTGCTCACCGATCTCTCGACCGAGGAACACCAACTCTTCTTTTTGACCATACACCATCGGACCCAGCTTCTCACTCATGCCGTAACGAGTGACCATAGACCGGGCCATCTTGGTCACCCGTTCCAGGTCGTTGCTGGCGCCGGTGGTGATGTCATCAAAGACAATCGACTCGGCCGCTCGGCCGCCCAGCAATTCAATCATAATGGCTCGAAACTTGCCTTTACTCTGCAAGATGCGATCCTCTTCGGGCAGAGTCCACGTATAGCCCCCTGCCAGGCCGCGCGAGATAATGGTCACCTTGTGTACCGGGTCGCAATTCGGCAACAAGTGCGCGACCACCGCGTGCCCCGCTTCGTGATAGGCGATGATGCGTTTCTCCTCGTCGCTGATCAAGCGGCTCTTGCGCTCCGGTCCGGCAATGACGCGCTCGATCGCTTCCTCAAACTCGGGCTGGCTAATGCTCTTTTTGTTCCGTCGGGCCGCCAGAATGGCCGCCTCGTTCACCATGTTCTCAATGTCAGCCCCTACAAAACCAGGGGTAGACTTGGCCAACGTGGCCAAGTTCACGTCGCCGGACAGAGGCTTGCCCCGCACGTGAATCTTGAGGATCGCCTCCCGTCCACGCATATCGGGCCGGTCCAGCACCACGCGGCGGTCAAAACGCCCCGGACGTAGCAAAGCCGGATCCAAAATATCCGGGCGATTGGTGGCAGCGACAATGATCACATTCGTGTCGGTGTCAAAGCCGTCCATCTCGACCAAAATCTGGTTGAGCGTCTGCTCCCGCTCGTCGTGGCTGCCACCCAGGCCTGCACCACGATGTCGTCCCACCGCGTCGATCTCGTCCACAAAGATGATGCAGGGCGAATGACGCTTGGCCTGCTCAAACAGATCGCGCACACGGCTGGCGCCCACACCCACAAACATCTCGACAAACTCGGAACCCGAGATGCTAAAAAAGGGTACCCCCGCCTCGCCAGAGACCGCTTTGGCCATCAACGTTTTACCAGTACCCGGCGTACCCACCAACAAAACGCCCTTGGGAATACGTGCGCCCAACGAGATGAATTTTTCTGGCTCTTTGAGAAATTCGACGATCTCTTTGAGCTCTTCTTTGGCTTCATCAACCCCCGCGACGTCCTCAAAGGTCACCGTTGGTTGATCACCGGTAAACATACGCGCCCGGCTCTTGCCAAAGGACAACGCTTGATTGTTGCTACCCTGAGCCTGCCGCAACATGAACCAAATGATACCGACCACAAACAGTGCCGGCAACATATATCCCAGCAGCGCGATCCAATCGCTCCAGTCACTTGGTGTCTCATTTTCCCATTCGACGGAAGCCAACTGCTCTGTAGTGACACCTAGATTCAAAAGCTCTTCTTTGGCGCTAACCTCTGATTCCTTTTGCGCGACAGAAGTGCTGTCATTTTGAAAATACACCATTAACTGATCGCCAGACACCTTGATGCGGGAGATAATCCGCCCTTCAAGTGAACGAACCTGTTCTGGGGTGGCCGACTCGAGTTGCTGCTTGAGTTGATTATTCTCTTTTAACGTCTCGGCGACTTCCGAGATCGTCAAGTTTTCAGGACGTGAAGATTGCGAGCGATAACTGTACAAAATCGCCCCAATAGCCAACAATATCAACAAATAGACAAACCCGTTTCTCAATCTTGACGAATTCACAAACAAACCTCCAAAATCCCCTTTACATTAGCCTACACGATTTTAGCTAAATTGGGGATAACACTTTACAAGATTATACCAAAAAGTACCCAACCCTGCCACAATTTCAGACTTTAATCCCACACCCTCGACGTGTCCCTGACCGACCATCTGCGCAAACACTGAACGCTAACGTATAGCCTATTTCATTTATTATCGACCCTTTCCGCTCGCTCAAAAGGGCAATTTGTCAAATGCTTTGTGACATATTTGCGACGAATCAGCAAACTCAGGGGCCCACCTGAATTTCTTGTACTAGAATGCTGTTATCACTGTGGGTGGTTTGTCCGGCGTCCAACACCGGCAAGCGCTGACCAATGGATGACAAATACATGCCCACCCTTAACTGATAAAAGCCGGGCATCGCATTAGGTGGAATACCCACTGCATGATTGTCGGTCACAATGACACCCGGCATCCAACTATTGGTGGGAAAACTCTCACTCCCCACGCGCGGTTCTCGATCTTCCTGGGCCACCAACGTGCCACCCGGGCCAATGAGATGCAAAAACACCGTATAAGACTCGGCTACCGGCTGCAACGCTCGCCAACGCAGCGACAAGAAAACCGTGTCTCCCGGTGCATAGCGGGCGGAGCGTAACTCGACCGACTCTAAAAAGATCATGTTGTTGAGATTGACTTCCAGGGGAATCGGCTTGCTGGTGCCGGCGCTCACTGTAAGTGTCAACGTCTCGCCCGCAGCCAACATCGTACCAATAGACGGCTCTAGCGCTAAAATTCGTCCGGCAGGTTCACCGCTCCAGATCCCTTCAGTGACGAGCGTCCAGCCCCGGGATTGCAACCCTTCCCGCACCTCATCCAGCGTGAAACCTTGAACGTCAGGAATCGGAGAGCTCGGCAAGCGCTTGCTGACGACCAGTCTGACTTGTGAAGCCATCGGCACGCTCTGTCCAGGAAACGGGTCTTGTTCTAGCACAGTGGGCACAGGATGCTCTGGGTCATCGCGTTCCTCGACAACCAGACCCAAGTTCGCCCGTGCCACCTCCTCCTGGGCTGCTTCCAAAGACAAACCCACCAGCTGCGGCACAATGGCAGCGCCCGGCACCGGCGTGATAATGGGCGTAGCGACCGGCGTGGGGGTAGGCCGACCCAAATCAGCATAGGTCCGGTAAACCACCGCCCACAATGGGATCAAGCCCAACACAGACAACACGGCCACCGCTCCGATGAACCACAATTGCCAATCCAGGCCGCCGCTCTCCTCGCGCACAGGCGCTTTCCGGACCGGCCTGGAAGGTGTAGGCGCCGACACAGACGGCGCTGGCGTCGGCGGAAGGGTCACAGGTTGAAAGCCTGTGGCCTGACTGGCCCCCTGTCGATAACCAGCAAGGATGCGTCCCAGATGCTCAGCCGAACGGTAACGCCCGGCCGGCTCCTTAGACAACACCTTTTGCACAATCTGTTCCAACTGAAGCGGGACCTGAGGATTAAGCCGGTGCAGCGGCGTCGGATCATCGTGCATATGCATCCTTGCCAAGCTGGTGTGATCAGGACCGTCAAAAGGCAATCGTCCGGCCAACATCTCGTAAAGCATGATGCCAACGCTGTAAACGTCGCTGGCAGGTGTAGGCGGCTCGCCGGCTGCCTGTTCGGGCGCAAAGTAATGGGGTGTCCCCCAAACCATCTCTACCTCGCGCGGCACAATCTGGGAAAAGGCCCGAGCAATGCCAAAGTCAGTGACCTTGACCCGCCCGTCAGGAGCGATGAGCACGTTTTGTGGCTTGATGTCACAGTGCACAATACCTGCCCGATGAGCAAACCCCACTCCCGCACATACGTCAATGGCGATATCGAGCGCACGGCCGATAGAAAAGGGCGCTTCTTCCTGGATAATCGATTTTAGATCACGCCCCTCTACGTATTCCATCACGATATAATGACGGTCGTCATCCTGACCCACATCATATATAGTGACAACATTAGGGTGTGTCAAGTTGGCCGCTGCCTGAGCTTCTTGACGAAAACTATCTAAAAAAGACGGGTCTTGTGCATACTCTGGTCGCATGACTTTTACAGCTACAATCCGGTTAAGCAAACGATCTTGAGCCTTGTAAACGATCGCCATACCACCACCGGCAATGGTAGCCAGCAAATAATAGCGATTATTAAGCACGTTTGGCACCATAGCAACCCCTACTGTTAAAAAGCCAATATTGCAGTCACCCCATTTTACTCTAATTCAAGCCGGTCGGCAAGGTCAACAGATAGGCCGGGGCGCGCGTCATTTCTTACACCTTTCTAACAATTTACATACAGATGCTTAACTACTTTTGACTATGATAGTGCTAATCATTTAAAGGATTGAACTTTTTTATCAGTGTCGGGAGTGAACTAGAATGCACTACTCAAACGTATCAAGTTGTGCCACAGCCGCAAGCTTGCAAGCTTGTCAAAGAACAAGCGTTTATCCCCTTATCAAGCGTGCTTTGGAAACAATTTTTTCGCTCGTACTCTTGGTCCTGTTAGCGCCGGTCTTTGTGTTGGTCACCCTGGCCATCAAGCTAGATTCACCCGGCCCCGCCATCTTTCGTCAGACCCGTATCGGCAAAGACGGCGAGCCATTCACCTTTTACAAGTTCCGCTCAATGTTCCACGATATTGACACGAGCGGCCACCAGGCTTTTATGAAAGCCTTTGTAAACGGCCATGTTGATCAAGATAAAGAGATCTTTAAACCCGCTCAAGATAATCAGATCACTCAAATCGGACGCTTGTTGCGCAAGACCAGCCTGGACGAGTTGCCGCAACTGATCAACGTGATCAAGGGAGAAATGAGCTTCATCGGGCCGCGCCCCAACATACCCGCCGAAGTTGAAGAGTACAAAGATTGGCACAAGCGCCGGCTACAGGCCCTGCCCGGCATCACCGGATGGGCACAGGTCAACGGACGCAGCAGTCTCTCCTTTGACCAGATTGCGCGGTACGACCTGGAATACATTGATAGGGAAAACCTTTTAATGGACCTCAGAATCGTCAGACGCACCTTGTCATACGTAGTACAGAGCAAGGGCGCCCAATAGAAAAAAGATCGCAATCCTGCTCCCCCAAGGCCCAGTATTTATCCTGGGCCTTTTTCTTTTTTTCCCATCGAAACCGAGCGCCACGCCATACTTTTTCTTTCCTTCGCTGAAAAATATAGTATAATCTATGATGCCAAGCGTCAAATGGGGTGCTCAGTATACATCATAGCTCACCTCCAAAGGAGCTTTGCTCCTCACCCCCGTTATCTTTTCAAAGGTCTGGCACCCCTGTCACACAAACCCTAAAGCGAATAGATAAGGAGGTCTATCTTGCACATCCTAGTCTGCACCAGACACACCCCCGATACAGCCGCTAAAATGTCCGTGGACGATGCAGGTAACGTCTCTTGGGGTGAAGCGTCACTGATTATCAACCCCTGGGATGAATACGCAGTTGAAGAAGCGCTATTGCTCAGAGATCAACATGGCGGCCAAGTCACCGTGATGGCTGTGGGGCCACAAGAGGCTCAAGAGGCCATCAAGCACGCCGTGGCGATGGGCTGCGACGCTGCCATCCGCGTGTGGGATGAACACTTTGCCGGTTCCGACACTCTGGCCACCAGCTATATTTTGGCGCAGGCCATCAAAAAGCTGGCTGACGTAGACCTGGTTTTGTTGGGTCGCGGCACGGTCGACAGTGACACATGGCAGGTCGGCCCGGCGCTAGCCCAGCGGTTGGGCTATGCATCATTGATGTACACCTGCAAGATTGAATACATAGACCCTACAGCCCGGACCATCTCTGTCGAACGCCTGCTGGAACAGGGCCGCCAAAAGGTCTCCTCACGGCTGCCTGCGGTCGTGGGTACCGTCAAGGATATCAACGAACCGCGCTATCCTTCATTTAGAGGCATACGCAAGGCCGCCAAGCTAGAAACAACGGTTTGGGACGCCCCTGCGCTGGGCGTTGACCTTGCCCAGGTCGGCGCCACCGGTTCTGGCGTGATTTGGCCCAGCATCTATGCCCCACCAACGCGTGAAAGCGAAGCGGAAATCATCAAAGCCGATGACATACAACAAGCCGCCGCGATCTTGGTGGACAAGCTCATCGCCGAAAAAGTCATCTAGGAGGAAAAGTCATGACAGCACAAGGTGTTTGGGTCTGGATTGAGCAATTTCAAAATGAAATCGCAAATGCCTCCTGGGAGACTATTGGCACCGCGCGGAGTGTCGCTGAAACCTTTGGCGGGGATGTCACTGCATGCCTCTTTGGTCATGGCATTCAAGGGCAAGCACAACATGCCATCCACTATGGAGCCGACCGGGTCTTTGTGGCCGACGACGCCACCCTGGCTGATTTCCGCGTCGAAGCCTATACGGCGCTACTCGGTCAACTGGCCAGGGAACACCGGCCTGCCGCGCTGCTCTTTGGTGCGACGGCTTGTGGTCGTGAACTCGCCCCATCGGTGGCAGCCAACCTGGAGACAGGCGCCATCGCCGACGCCACCGGCCTGGAGGTCCAGGATGGCAACATGGTCGCCATTCGACCTGTTTATTCCGGCAAACTACTTGCCAAGTGCAGCATCCCAGAGCGCCGCCCCCAGATCATCAGCCTCCGCCCGCGCGCCTTTCCACGCCCCGAACCGGATTTGAAGCGGGACGGTGAGATCATAAAAGTTGCAGCAGCATTATCCGAGGACGAGATTCAGAATAAAGTGACCGGCTTTGAAACAGATACCGGCAAGGTCAGCTTGGCAGACGCGGCTATCATCGTTTCCGGCGGCCGTGGTGTGGGCGGACCCGAAGGATTTGAGCCCGTTCGCGATCTGGCACAAGTACTGGGAGCGGCTGTCGGCGCTTCACGCGCGGCAGTGGACGCGGGTTGGATCCCTTATGCACATCAAGTAGGCCAGACCGGCAAGACCGTATCGCCTGACTTGTACATCGCGGCCGGCATTTCAGGAGCCATCCAACATCAAGCCGGCATGCGCAATAGCCAAATCATCGTAGCCATCAACAAAGACCCCCAGGCGCCGATCTTTAAACTGGCCCACTATGGCATCGTTGGCGACGTGTTCCAAGTGCTACCGGCGCTCATCGACGCCTTGGAAAAAAAGTTGGCCTAGCACCCACCCATCTGGTCTGGCGGTCGCAGAGTTCTCGGCCGCCAGAATTTCCGGCCAAAACAGGCACCTATTGGAATTTAGTTGGCTATTTCTTACCATTTCCTAACACTTGTAAAACCAAATTCATGCCAATATGGTTTATCATTCCTATGAAGTTATAATGTATAATGGGTGTCGTTTACCCCACGCTCTCTTTACGCCTACTCTTTGATGCCAATAGCTGACAACTCTTTCTAGGGGAAAAGACACATTCGAAAATATCGCACGGCCAGCTTAACGCACAACGACTGGCTTGTCAGAATCTGGCAGACTTATGGGCCAAAACAAGCGCTTACAATTTGTTGTGGCGCTCCTAGCCTTTTCATTGCCCCTTTTCTGTGCGATGCTGTTGCTAGGTCGTCAAACCCCCGACTGGCAAAGCAGTGGCTTGCCGGGATTCTCTATGCGCGGGTTGATCGTCAGTCAAAAAACCTTTTATGCCGCCAGCTCAGAAGGCATCTTTCGCAGCGTCGACGGTGGAAGCTGGCAAGCGATCAACAAAGGCCTGCCTCTAAAGCTATGGAAAGGTGTCACAGTCAATGCGCTGGCTGCATCTCTGGATTCCTCCGAGCTGGTGTATGCACTCATCAGCGATGACAATGACACCCTGACATTATATCGCACTACAAACGGCGGTGAAGAGTGGCAACAAGCCACACTCCCCCCCGACCCAGTCATATTTGACACATTAGCCCTGCTTCCGGGCACACGGGATGCTCTGTACATGCTGGGCAGCGCCGGGGTCTATCTAAGTCAGGATGGGAAAAGTTGGACATGGCAGGGCATCATCCCCGCCAACGTCCAGCCCCAAACACTCGTGGTCGACCCCCAATCCGCCCAGACGCTCTATATGGGCACGCTAAAGCATGGCGTTTTTCGTTCATCCGACGGCGGACATTCTTGGTTGGCGAGCAACTATGGCTTGACCAACACGGACATTCGGCAGTTGTTGATCAGCCCAGTCAATAACCACGTCATCTTTGCCCTGGCCCAACAAGGCATTTACCGTTCTACCAACGCCGGTCAGAGTTGGGAATTTGCCGGGAAGGGCCTGGAAACGCAAGAGATTACCTTCATCGCCGCCCACACTTCCCGGCTGGGCATCGCCTACGTCGGCACCAAGTCAGGACAAGTTCTAGTCACCGCCGACGCCGGTGATTCCTGGACGCCCTTGGGCACACAGTTGATGGGTGAGACGATCCGGGCATTGGCTTTTGATGACAATAGCGTACATGTCGCAACCAACAGCGGGCTTTGGCAACTCAACCTGGACCTACCGCTAGATATGACCCCGCCCTCGACGGTCGTGGCGCTGGCGCCCACCCCGACGCCCACGGGGACCCCGCGCCCGACGCTGCCTCCCAAACCCACCGAGACCGCAACCGTGCCGCCAGCGGTGACGGCGTTACCGTCGGCCACTTTTACCCCCACGCCGTCACAAACACCCATCGATACGCCGCTCCCACCGCCGAGCGCGACGTCAACCCAGACGCCTTCCCCAACCCCCACACCGACTCACACGCCAGTGCCACCGACATCCACCCCAGTGCCAACGGCACGGCCGACCCTGGCGCCGCCGACAAACACGCCGACGCCGTCACCAACGCCGTCGCCAACCCAGACGCCTTCCCCAACCCCGACACCGACCATCACGCCAGGTGGCCCGCGGCCCACTTTGCCGGGCAACACACCACAACCAACGCCGACTTGGACGCCAACGCTCACCCCAACCGTCACCTCGACGGCTAGCCCAACTGCTTTGCCAACGTTCACGCCGACGGCCACAACAACGCTGACGCCAACGCTCACGCCGCCAGAGACATCGACCGCGACACCAACACAGACACCAACGGCTGACATCACGCCCACCCAGACACCGACCATCACATCGACCGCCGCCCTCACCTCCACGTTCAAGATTTTGTCGACACTGGAGCCCTTGTATGATCGCACCCATATGAGCACCAAGTACTCTTTATCACGCCCCATCAATGAACAAGCATCCATTCTGGCCAGCACATGCCGAGATGGACTCTATCACAGGCAAAAGCGTGACATTTTTGCCCTTTGGACGTTTAATAGTTAACGTGACCCGGCTAAAAGTAGACTATTTTACGAAAGAATCCAAGCTGCTTGAAGGGCCTGTGCGCTGGACCTACTGGGCGGTGGGCCTATTTGCTATATGGCACTATCAAGCAGGTAACCTGAGCGCCAACGCAGCCCTGGGATTATCACTGTACTTGGGGTTGAACGTGACATGGGCGCTCATCATATTCCGTCCCCAGCCTGATATGCAGCCGTACCTGGTCTGGGGCAGTTATATCGCCGATTTGCTTTTTGCCAGCTTTGTGATCCATCACACCGGCGGCATCGTCAGCCAGTATTTTTTGTTGTACTATTTGCTACCCTTCAAGGCAGCAATTTACTATCCTTA
>CAZSJU010000005.1:13471-34106 GCA_964607235.1 uncultured Anaerolineae bacterium
ACCGTGCTCGACAGCATCGGGGATGGCGTACTCGTCGTCAATCCCGACATGCAACTCTTGATGATAAACCCCGTCGCTGCCGATATTTTCAATCTCTCCTATCCCCCCCCTCTGGCGACGTCCCTGGGCGATTTGATCGACAATTCAAGTCTGTTAGATCTGCTGCGTCGCACGTTGCAAAGTGCCGATGACAAGGCCGAAATGCTTAGCGACGAGATCGCTACCCAGCCCAACAGCGCCGGCAAAGCCATCATCTGCCATGCCCGCGCCACAGCACTGGTCAGTAACGGGGTGACACCCCACGGTGCGGTCGTCGTGCTGCGCGACATGACGCGCCAAAAAGAGCTGAAAGACCTGAAAAACAACTTTATCTCGATGCTCTCCCACGAACTGCGCACTCCACTAACCATCACACACGGTTTTATAGAACTGCTCTTGAACGGCGCTGCCGGGGATATCACGTCAGCACAGCGCGAACACCTGGAAACCATACTCACGCAAATGGAACATCTGGATAGCCTGATCAATGCCCTGCTCGAGTTCGCCGAAATGGAAGCCAACCAGAGTACGCTGCATCTGGCCCCCATCTCAGTTGACAAACTGATCTACAAAGTGCTCGGCCGGGTCGAGCCATTGGCAGAAAATCATGGCATCGCTCTGCAAGCAAATATTGCGCCCAACATCGCGCCACTTTACGCCGATCACTCACGAATTGAACAACTGCTGCTCAACCTGCTAGACAATGCCATCAAATTTACGCCTCAACACGGGCAAGTGACGGTCACGGCTAGCGACCAAGGCGACAAAGTGCAGGTTTGTGTCATCGACAACGGACCAGGTGTGCCTCCGGCCGAGCGCGATCGGATCTTTGAACGGTTCTACCAAATCGACAGTTCCTCCACGCGCTCACACGGCGGGACGGGCATGGGTCTGGCCATTAGCAAACACATCGTCGAGCTGCACCGGGGCCGCATCTGGGTAGAAGACCCTGCCCAAGAAACAAAAGAGCCGGGAGGGCCAGGCAGTCGTTTCTGCTTTACAATCCCCCACAACCTGGCACAGCAAACGGACGAGGATCAGCTCCTCAAAGAAAAACGGTCGTCCTGACTTTTCCTCTGTGCTAGCTCATGCTATAATCACCTCGTGCAAGATTGGCTCATTCCCCTAAAAATACGTTGGCTTGTCCTGATATGCCTGGTAGGGTTGGTGTTTGGGCTGCCGCTGCAGCCCATCGACACATCTGCCGTGTCGGCATTTCAACAAGCGACGGCTGCGATACAGGGGCTGGGGTTGAATGACCCTGGGCGGCCGCCTCAATCTAATGCGCTGCCCGAATCTGAAAATCCGACGCCGCCTGGCTCAAAAGCCCGTTCAAACCGGCAAACTGCTGAGCAGATATACCGCCAGGTCATTGCGCGACGCCCCCGTGACCCTCAGCCCTGGCAACAACTAGGCCACCTCTACGTTAACTGGGGACGGCCGGACGATGCGCTCTATGCCTACGGGCAAGCAGTCGAACGCAGCGATTTGACCGCATCCCTGCTCCGCGACCTGGCCGAGTTGTACACAATCTTGGGCAACCACCGCCAAGCTATGCACCATTGGGTCGAGTATATAGCGCGCCGGCCTAATGACCCCAGCGACCGCCTGATCCTGGCCCAGACCGCCATCCGACTCGCCGACTGGGAACGGGCGCACTCGGAACTGGAACGGTTGCTAGATGACGACCCTGAAAACCTATTGGCGCATGCCTGGATGGGACTGTTGCTGGTTGGCCCGGATCCTCTGGCCGCTCGGCCACACCTGCAACGCGCCGCTAAAGACCCGGCCCTGGCCGCCTGGGTCCAGCCAGTGCTCAATGCCGAGCGACAGGCCACCCTCAGCAATGATCCAGCATACCGCTCAGCCCTGTTAGGTGTGGCCTTTTTAGATTTGGACGTCTCGACCCAGCAGCAACACCGCGACCTCGCTGCTGTCACGGCCAGGTTGGCACAGCGCTCCTTGCTGTCTGCCACATACCGCAACCCCGCCTATGCCCAAGCCTACGCTTATCTAGGGCACAGCTTTGACAAGTTGGGCCACCCAGGCTGGGGCCAAGCGTCCTTGCAACACGCGCTACACCTGGACCCACAGTCCCCCGTCGTGTTGACGCTGATCGGACTATATTGGGACCGCCGGGGGGACTCTGCGCTGGCCCGTCATTATTACCAGGTCGCCTACAAGTATGATCCGGACAACGCGGCGCTCTGCCTAGAGATCGCCGCGACCTATGCCGACGAAGGCAACTATACCGCCACCGAAGTATGGTTGCTGTTTGCCGCAGAGTTGGCTCCCGAGAACCCGCAGGTATGGGAAGTGCTGACCCGGTATTACTTGGAGTCCGGTATCGACGCGGAGCGTTCAGGCATGTCGGCCGCCAACCGCTTGCTGGAACTGTCTACCGATGACGCTCTGGCCCATGATCTTGTAGGATGGGCCTACTTTCTCGCAGCACAAGAAGCACAAGCTGAGGCCAGCTTGCTGCAAGCACTTGACCTCGACCCGACCCTGGCTTCGGCGCATTATCACTTGGGGCGATTGCGCGCTCACCAAAGCCGTTACGCCGAAGCGGTCCAGTCATATCGCCAGGCGGCCGACTATGACTTGGACGGTCAACTGGAAACCGTCCTTGAACGCGCCTGGGAAGAACTACCCGCTCGCTATCAGGGCGGCTCTTGACCACTGAACTAAAAGACAAAAGATTCAGCAGCCCAGGATGCACAACGGATGGAATCAACCGCAAAGAAAAGGAGGCGACCCGGCGTCAAACTCGAATGATCTTGTATCTGTTGTTATGACAATTTCAAGTTTTTTACCAACATCACACACAACAAGAAACACCCAAGCAAAAAGTCACGCTCTTGTGTGAATAGGAATAGGGGGAAAAATGACACCAGAACCTAAATACATCATCTTGCTCGGCCCACCTGGCTCTGGCAAAGGCACTCAAGCCGCTGAGCTAAAAGAGATGCTCAATCTGCCACACGTCTCTAGCGGAGACCTGTTTCGTCACAATATCAACAACAAGACCGCATTAGGCTTGAAAGCCAAAACGTACATAGACCAAGGCGAGCTAGTGCCTGACGCCATCACCATCGCGATGGTGATGGATCGCCTCAGTCAGCCCGACTGCCAAAAAGGGGCACTGCTGGATGGCTTTCCGCGCACGCTGGCCCAGGCCGAAGCGTTAGACAAAGCTTTATCGGAGCAAGGGCACAAGATTGAAAAAGTGCCGCTTATCAACGTACCCCAAGAGGTAGTCATCGAACGACTGTCAGGCCGGCTAATCTGTCGCAAATGCCAGGCAACCTTTCACAAAATTTACAACCCGTTCGAGACCTGCCCACAGCATGAATGCCAAGGTGAATATCTTTACCAACGCGAGGATGACAAACCCGAAACCGTCCGCAGCCGGCTGGAGGTATATTGGGAGCAAACGAGCCCCCTCATCGACTATTATCGAGAGCAAGGGGTGCTAGTGAAAATAGACGGCAATCAACCTATGGAAGAGGTCACAGCCGAGCTACGCGCTGCGATCTAACAGCAGCAAAACAGGCGAAAGGACAAGCTCCTCTCGCCTGTTTTTTTGGCTATATGCGCAAAAGAATAACGCTTAACGCTTGGTGTACTGCGGCGCCTTGCGGGCTCGCTTCAAACCTGGCTTCTTGCGCTCCTTGGCCCGGCTGTCTCGCGTCAAGAACCCGCCCTTGCGCAAAATCTGCCGCAAGTCAGGATCAGCCTCGACCAAAGCACGAGAGATACCAAGATATACCGCGTCACGTTGCCCGGTAATGCCACCACCGGACACGTGCACCGTGATATCGAAACGTCCCTCCATATCTGTCACGCGCAACGGCTCTTTTAGCTTTTTCACGTCGCCGACACGCGGAAAATATTCTTCCAAAGGCCGCTCATTGACAACGACATCGCCGCTACCGCCCACGTGAAGCCGCACTCGTGCTCGGGAGGTCTTGCGCCGGCCTAGCCCTTCATAATATTGACCTGTCATAATCATCCTTCTCCCTGATTCTAAAACCGCCTACAGCTCGTACACTTTGGGCCGCTGCGCCTGATGAGGATGCTCCGGCCCAGCATAGACCTTGAGCTTTTTGAACATCTTGCGCCCAAGGCGATTGCGCGGCAACATCCCCCGCACGGCTGCCTTTATCACGCGCGTGGGGTGACGATCAAGCTGTTGAGCCAGCGTAAACTCGCGCAACCCACTCGGGTAACCAGAATATCGATAATACTTTTTCTGCTCCAACTTGCGACCTGTCACCTGAATCTTTTCAGCATTGACAACAATGACAAAGTCGCCTATATCCACGGCAGGAGAAAACTGTGGCTTGTGCTTGCCACGCAATACCGCCGCGATGCGTGAGGCTAATCGGCCCAACGTCTTGCCTTCCGCGTCCACCACATACCATTCGCGATCAACGCTTTCGGGTTTAGTCACATACGTCTTCACGGTCACTACTCCTGAGATGTCGGTTCGCCAGCGCGTCGGTTCAATCGTGCCCTTGATACATTAGCTCAAACTAACCTACCAAGCAACCCACTCGCTCATTCCCCTAAACTCCTAATATGCCACCTGGATCAAACACAGGCCCTGGGCCGGTGCCGTCTTTCCAGCCAAGCTCCGATCTTGCGAAGCTAAAACCTGCTCAAACTCGTCAGGTGCAAGCTTGCCCCGCCCAACCGCCAATAAAGTCCCTACAATACTTCGAACCATCCGAAACAAAAAAGCATTCGCTTCGATTTCAAAGAACAACCAAGGCGACGCGTGCCGCCAAGCGGCCTCAACGACGCAGCGCACCGTATTTTCGCCTTGCGGCGGACGCCCAAAGGCCGCAAAGTCATGCTCCCCAACGAGCGCGGCAGTCGCCCGCTCCATCGCCACCACGTCAAGTGGCCTGCGCACATAAAGGCTGCTACGCCGCGCGAGGGGCGAGCGCACCGGGGCATTGTAAACTGTGTACCGGTAGCGCCGGCTCTGCGCATCAAACCGTGGGTGAAAGTCAGATGCCACTTGCAAGTCGCGCACGGCGATGTCTGGCGGCAAAACGGCGTTCATCGCCCGCTGCAAGACAGACAAACCATGTCGCCAACCTGTGTCAAAAGCGATAACTTGGCCTTCTGCATGCACACCCGCGTCTGTACGACCGGCTGCCAGCACCCTGGTGGAGACTTGCGTGATACGTTCCAACGCCGCCTCAAGCGCCTCTTGTACGGTAGGCTCACTCAACTGCCGCTGAAACCCCCGGTAGTCGGTACCGTCATAGGCCACCGTCGCGCGGACTCGCACCCGCCACTACTCTTCGACCAACTCTATCAACGCCATACGCGCTGCATCTCCCTTGCGGATGCCCAATTTGATAATTCGGGTGTATCCGCCAGGACGTTCCGCATACCGTGGCGCAATTTCACTAAACAACTTGCTAACGATATCCGGGTCATTCAGACGTCCGGACGCCAAGCGGCGGGCGTGAACGCCTCGCTCGGGCGTTGTCTCTTCATGCTTGAGCCCTCGCTTGGCTAACGTGATCAACTTTTCAGCCTGGCTACGAATCGCCTTGGCCTTGGCCTCTGTGGTCTGAATTCGTTCGTGACGAAACAGCTCTGTCACCAACGTTCGCCGCAACGCGGTACGATGTCCTGTTGAGCGATTCAGCCTGCGGCCCGCTACGCGGTGTCTCATAGCTGCCTTCCTCCTGTCCATCACCTACGATTATGACGCAGGTGGGCTTGTTAATAAACTAGTCTTCTTCCTCTTCCGGCTCTTCTTCGGGCACAAAGCCCTTTTCATCCAGCCGGGACTTGAGTTCGATCAGCGACTTTTCACCAAAGTTACGAATGGTCAACATTGCCTCGTCGCCCCGCTCTAGCATCTCGAGTATCTCTCCAACACTGGTGATACCCGTGCGCTTGAGCGAGTTGAATACGCGCACACTCAAGTCAAGTTGCTCAATGGGTGTCTCGTAAATCTCGCGCGGGATCGCCTCTTCTTCTTCTTCCTCTTCCGGCTCTATCAGCTCCATCTCTTCGCCGACGACAGCCACAAGCCGCAAGTGAGTGACCAGAATTTGGGCCGCCTGACTCAACGCTTCATTGGGTCGGATGGTCCCGTCCGTCCAAACTTCCATAACGAGACGGTCATAGTTGGTCATCTGTCCCACACGCGCCCGCTCAACAGTATAGTTGGCTTTACGGACGGGGCTAAAGATAGCATCCACAGGGATCTCGCTGATGGGCAAACGTCCCCGCTCTTCGACCGGAGAGTAGCCGCGGCCGCTCTCGACCGTCATTTCAATCTCTACCTGGGCCTCTGGAGAATCCACAGTGAACAGATAGAGATCGGGATTGATGATTTCCACCTCGGGCGGCGCTTGAATATCGCCCGCCACCACAGTGCCCTCACCCTGCACATCCAAACGCAGCCGTGCCGCCTCTTCACTGTACATTTTGAGGCGCAACTGCTTCACTTGAAGGATGAGTTGCGTCATGTCCTCTCTGACACCCGGGATGTCTGTGAATTCGTGATGAACGCCGTTCACCCGGATCGAGGTTACCGCCGCTCCCGAAAGCGACCTGAGCAAGACTCGGCGCAGAGCATTGCCCAAGGTGATGCCATAGCCATTTTCCAGTGGGCCAATAATAAAGCGCCCATAATTACGCGAGCTGGCTTCACTTTCAATTTTAGGCAGAACTAATGCGCTCAAAACTATCCTCCTCAACAACTAAAGACGCGTCTCCGCCTTTAACACCACCACGTACTTTTTTTCCTTACGGACCCGCTGGGTCTGCCCAGGAACAAATAATGAAACGCCAGGTGGCGTGAACTTGCGACCGCACGTTGCGTTCCGCAGCGTCCGCCCAAGTCTGAGCGCGCACGCCAAAAGTACTGTCACCTCACTAAACAAGCTAGCGGGAATAGTACTCTACGATAAGCTGCTCATTCAGCGGTTGCTCAATCGCTTCCCGCGTCGGCAGAGCCAAGACCCGTCCTTTTAACTGGGAGGGCTCTAGCGCCAACCATGCCGGGCAATCACGATCCTGCATGATGCTCTGCAACTCTTTAAAGTACTTGCTCCGCTGACTCCGCTTTCGAACCGACACGACATCCCCCGGTTTGAGCAAAGCGGAGGGGATATTGGTACGACGCCCATTCAGGTCAAAGTGACCGTGCTGTACTAACTGACGTGCCTGCGCCCGCGAATCCGCAAATCCCATACGGTACACGACGTTATCCATCCGGCTTTCCAAAATGATGAGCAAGTTCTTGCCCGTCATGCCCGGACGACGCACTGCTTCGCGGTAATAGCGGCGAAACTGGCGCTCCAGCACGCCATAAATACGGCGTGCTTTTTGCTTTTCACGCAACTGCCGCGAATAATCCGAAGCACGGCGGCGACGAAAGCTTGCCCCACGCCCATGATGCCCCGGCGGATACGCCCGGCGCTCTATGGCGCACTTGGGCGAGAAACAACGCGCGCCCTTGAGGAAAAGTTTTTCGCCCTCACGACGACACAACTTGCAAACAGGTCCTGTATATCTTGCCATTCTTGTCTCCCAATTCGTCCCCGCTTTTATTTCTCCCAACTCGGGCGAAACAAAGGGCAGACTTTACACCCTGCGCTTCTTCGGCGGACGACAACCATTATGAGGAATAGGCGTCACGTCAGTGATCGAGCGCACCCTCAAGCCAGCGGCTTGCAAAGAACGAATCGCCGCCTCGCGACCAGGGCCAGGGCCCTTTACAAATATATCTACCTCAACCATCCCATTGTCCATGGCCACCTTGGCCGCTTGTTGACCCGCCATTCGCGCGGCATACGGGGTGCTCTTGCGAGACCCCTTGAAACCAGACGTGCCGGCGGTGGCCCAGGCGATTGTATTGCCTTGGCGGTCCGTGACCGTCACAATCGTGTTGTTAAACGTCGCATAGACATGGGCTTGGCCATGTGGCACATTTTTGCGCGCCTTACGCGCCGTTCGACGACTGCGTCCTCGTCCCATAGTGTTCCTCCACTCATGATAAGCGCCCAGCCCATAAACTGGGCGCAAAAAAGTTTATGACTTATTTCTTCTTGGATCCGCGCCGGCGACCACGTCCCGCTACCGTCTTTTTGGGACCGCGCCTGGTGCGAGCGTTGGTCTTGGTGCGCTGCCCACGCACGGGCAAATTGCGCCGATGACGCATGCCCCGGTAACAGCCAATTTCCTGCAAGCGCTTGATGTTCATCTGAACCTCACGGCGCAAGTCACCCTCGACCCGAAAATCACGGTCGATAATCTCGCGCAACGCCGCAACTTCAGACTCGGCCAGGTCTTTGACCCGCGTATCGGGATCGACGTTGGCCTGATGCAAGATATTACTGCTCGTAGGCCGGCCAATCCCATAAATGTAGGTCAATCCAATCTCCACGCGCTTGTTCCGGGGCAAGTCTACCCCTGCAATACGTGCCATCGCGCCCTCCTAAAAAATGCTCTTATTATCCTTGCACTTGCTTGTGCTTGGGGTTTTCACAAATCACACGCACTTTGCCCCGACGGCGAACAATCTTGCATTTGGGGCAACGTCGCTTAACCGATGCCGATACCTTCATCTCTCTCTCCTCTTGATCAAAGCTGTGTTAATATTCTGGCTGCACCATTCACAACGGCGATGGAATGTTCAAAGTGGGCCGAAAGCGCGCCGTCATAGGTGACGACCGTCCAGCCATCAGGCTGCACGCGCGTGCGCCAACTCCCGACATTGACCATCGGTTCCAGAGCAAAGGTCATACCACGCTGTAGCTTCATCCCCCGCCCTGGCTTGCCGAAATTGGCGAACGTAAATCCTTCGTGCATCTCACGGCCAATGCCATGACTCGTATACTCACGCACGACACTAAAACCGCGCCCTTCAACATGCTTTTGAACCGCGGCTACCACATCGCCGATCCGGTTTCCAACGCGCGCCTGCTCAATTCCCAGATGCAGCGCTTTCTCGGTCGTATCCAGCAGATCTTGAACCTCCGGCGCAATCGTGCCTACCGGCAACGTGATGGCTGCATCGCCATGATAGCCTTTGTAAATGGCGCCACAGTCTACGGTCAAGATGTCTCCCTCGCGCAGAGGGCGGTCATCGGGAATGCCATGGACCAACTCTTTGTTGATGGATGCGCAAATCGACGCCGGGAACGGCTTACCCCCGGGTACGTTGTTGGGATAGCCCTTGAAAGAAGGGATAGCATCGTGCTTGCGAATGATCTCTTCTGCCAACGCGTCCAACTCGAGCGTTGTGACACCGGGTTTCACACGCTCGCGCATCGTCGCCAATACTGTGGCCACGATACGCCCGGCTTCCCGCATCAATGCCAGTTCTTTATCACTCTTGAGAACAACCATATACTACAACCTTACTTGATAAATCCTTCATAGTGACGCATCAACAACTGGGCTTCCAGTTGGCGCATTGTATCTACCACGACACCTACCACAATCAACAAGCCCGTGCTGCTAATCAACATTGTGGTGTTGGCACTCGGGTCACCGCGCAAAATTCCAACCACGCCCGGCAACACCGCTACGAAGCCCAGGAACAACGCACCGACCAAGGTAATGCGACGCATCACCCCATGAATGTAGTCGGCCGTACGCTTGCCCGGCCGGATGCCAGGGATAAAGCCACCCTGACGCTGTAGCGACTCGGGCAGATTCTGCTGCTGTATCATCACATCTGTATAAAAGTAAGTAAAGGCCACGACCATCACAAAATACATCGGCCAATACCACGGGCTGCGCCCACTGAACAGATTAGAGATGTGATTGGCCAGATTGGGCTGCTCTGTCACCGCATTAGAAAAGAACTGGGCGATAATCGCCGGAAAAGTCAGCAACGACTGGGCAAAAATCAATGGGATCATGCCGGCGGTGTTGACGCGCAACGGGATATGGCTCGACTGTCCACCATAGACCTTGCGTCCCCGCACCCGCTTGCCATACTGGACCGGAATACGCCGCTGGCCCTCCTGCACCACCACAATCACAAAGATGGTAATGATCAAGATGGCCAAGAACAACAACAAGCCACCAAACCCATCCTGAGAATAAATAGTGGACATATTCTGAGGGAAACGCACGACGATACCGCCAAAGATGACGATCGACAGGCCATTGCCGATGCCTTGTTCCGTAATCAACTCACCCAACCATATCGCAAACATGGTTCCAGCAGTCATGGTGATAATAGTGCTCAGTCCCGTCAGGTTCATACCAAAGTCACGGATGATAGACTGTCCAGCACCACTTTCCAACAAACGAATCTGGCTGACGGCCTGCAGCGCTGCCAAAGGCACCGTCAGATAGTATTGGTATTGATTTAGCTTGTTGCGCCCCGCTTCACCTTCCCTCGAAAGCTGTTCGAGTTGAGGGATGAGGGGCTGCAATAGAGTGAAAATGATGGAAGCGGTCACGTAAGGATAGACACCCATCGCCATCACAGAAAAGTTGGATACCAAGCCCCCCGACAACAAGTCAAGGATGCCGACAAGCTGCCCCACACCGGTCGTTCTGTTGGCAAGCACACTCCTCAACGCCTCGCCGTCGACTCCCGGCACAGGCACATGAGCCGCCATGCGATAGACGACCAATATCCCTATGGTAAACAACAGCTTGCGCCTCAAGTCAGACAAAGCAAAGGCGTTACGTACAGCTCGAACCATTGTCTATTCCTCGCATTTCAACTAGCGGGTACGACGTCCACCACGCTGCACTGGCAATTTCTCAACTGTACCGCCCGCTGCCTCGATCTTTTTGCGCGCGCCGGCAGAGAAACGATGTGCACGCACGGTGTAACTTTGATCCAGTTCGCCTTCACCCAAGACAACGACCAATTCTCTAGACGACTTGATAATGCCAACTTGGGCCAGCGTCTCTGGCGACACAACTGCACCTTGATCAAAATACTTGACCAGCCGTCCCACGTTCACCGGCTTGTAATCCATCTGCCACGGGTTGTTAAACTTTATACCGCGAGCAAAGGGCATCTTGCGCACGAGGGGCAACTGCCCACCCTCGAAATAGGGACGCACTCCCCCGCCACTGCGGGCATTCTGCCCCTTGGTACCCCGGCCCGCCGTCTTGCCCTGACCGGCCGAGATACCTCGCCCGACACGCTTGCGCTTTTTCTTTGCCCCCTCAGGGGGATGCAAATCATGCAGCTTCATAATCTTCAACCTCAACCAAATGCCTAACCTTCTCGACCATCCCACGCGTGACTGGAGTGTCTTCTTGAATCACAAAGTGATCCAGCCGACGCAAACCCAGGGCTTTTACCGTCCTCTTTTGACGAGTAGGATAACCGATAGGGCTCTTGACTAGTGTAATACGGAGCTTTTTATGCTTACTGCTCATTATCCTGACTCCAAAAAGGTGTCACAGACGCCAAGGACTTGCCTCGGCGCGCAGACTCTTCTTCTACACGCTTGAGCGACTGCAACCCCTCGAGCGTAGCCCGAATGATGTTTAGCTGGTTGGAGCTACCCAAAGACTTGGTCAACATATCCCGATAGCCCGCAGCTTCTACCACGGCTCGCACCGCACCACCGGCAATGATACCCGTACCAGGCGAGGCAGGTTTTAACAATATCTTGGCCCCACTCTGCTGGGCGATAACCTGGTGAGGAATAGTTGTCCCCATGACCGGCACCTCAACCATCTCTCGTCGAGCCCGATCGAGTCCCTTGCGAATGGCGTCAGGAACGCCGCGCGCCTTACCCACGCCCATACCAACCTTGCCGTTGTTGTCACCCACTACGACGACAACTCGAAAGGAAAAGCGCCGCCCGCCTTTAACAACTTTGGCGACCCGCTTGATGTCAACTACGCGTTCATCAAGCTCTTCGCGCTCTTCGTATCTTTTATTTCGTCCTCTCGCTGGTCCTCTACCCATCCAGTCCTCCTAACAGCCCTTGCTGCCCGCCCCTGGCACTACCCGCCCCCTGGCACTGCCAGACCGGGCAAGTAAGGGCAAGTGAGGGTCAGCCAATTGGGCTCAAAATCCCTCAAGTGATCTAGAACTCTAAACCACCCTCTCGCGATCCCTCAGCCAGGGCTTTAACTCGCCCATGATACCTGTAGCCGCCGCGGTCAAAAACTATCCTTGATACACCTTGCGCCAAAGCGCGCTCGGCTAGAACTTTGCCCACAACACGTGCTTGACTTGTCTTGTCCATACCGTCAATCTGCTCCATGACCTCGGCATCCAACGTAGAAGCGGACACGAGTGTGTTCCCCACCTCATCGTTGATGATTTGGGCATAGATATGCCGCAGACTGCGAAAGACATTCAACCGCGGGCGTTCTGTCGTCCCTGACACACTTTTGCGCACGCGACGATGACGACGCTTACGCGCAACACTACTTTGCTCGCTCATCTTTCCCTAACCCTTACTAGCCGATCTTGCCAGCTTTGCCAGCCTTGCGACGGACATGCTCGCCTTGATAACGGACTCCCTTGCCCTTGTAAGGCTCCGGCGGACGCAACTTGCGAATATCAGCTGCCACCTGGCCAACGACTTCTTTGTCAATGCCCTCTACCGTGACCAACTTGGTCCGGGGCTCGATCGAAAAAGCGACATTGGGCGGCGGTTCTATTTCAATAGGATGCGAATACCCCAAGCTCATAATCAGACTTTCACCTGACAACTCGGCCCGGTATCCCACACCCTGGATCTCTAGCACCTTGCGGAATCCATCAGTCACACCAACGACCATATTATTCAACAAGGCCCGCGTTAGCCCATGCAAGGCACGCTGCTGACGATGATCACTCGAGCGACTCACCACCACACTGCCATCTTTTAACTCGATCGTTATGTCGGGATGAAACTCGCGGACCAATTGGCCTCTTGGCCCCTCGACCGTGACCCGACTCTTCTCAATCCTTACCTGTACTTTATCAGGTACAGGAATGGGTTGACATCCTATTCTAGACACAATACACCTCCAAAATCGGCAAGCAGTCTAAACTTTTGCCCCGTTAAGCGATTTGGCCTCTGCAGTTAGCGCTTACCACACGTAGCAGAGTATCTCACCACCAACGCCCAAACGGCGCGCCTGCCGGCCAGTGATGACCCCTTTAGGCGTAGACAGAATCACAGTTCCCATTCCGCTCAACACCCAAGGGATATCCTTCTTTTGGGTATAAACGCGTCGTCCCGGCTTACTCACTCGCTTCAAGCCTTCAATAAGAGGCCGGCGAAGGCGCCTGGTGCCCACGTATTTGAGACGAATCCGCAGCACCGCCTGGGGCTTGTCATCGGTGACAGAAAAGTCATCAATGTACCCCTCATCTTTCAAGATCTGCGCAATCGCAACCTTGGGCTTGGAGCTAGGGATGGCCACCATAATATGATTGGCCATCGACGCATTACGTATGCGAGTCAACATATCGGCAATTGGATCAACCACGTTCATATAGCAAACTTCCTATCTTTACCGGCAGCACCGAACCTTCTCGGTGCTCCACTATTAGGGATAACAGGTCACCTTTAACAAATACGGTCAGCGATTTCCCTACCAACTTGCCTTTGCAACACCGGGAATCTTGCCTTCAAGAGCCAACTCACGGAAGCAAATACGACAAAGCCCGAAACGACGGATATACCCTCGCGGCCGACCACAGCGGCGACAGCGATTCCGCTCCCGCACCTTGTACTTGCGGCTTTTTTCCCGCTCAATCATAGACTTTTTGGCCACGTTTTCTCCTCGCCACTTATGCTACTAGCGTAGGCTGCCGACCGAACGGCATACCCAACAAATCTAACAAACGACGACCTTCCTCGTCCGTCTGAGCCGTCGTCACGATAGTGATTTCCATCCCCCGGACCCGGTCAATCGAGTCATAATCGATCTCTGGCCAGAGCAACTGTTCTGACAGCCCCAAAGTGTAATTGCCACGCCCATCAAAAGCGTCCGGAGAGACGCCACGAAAGTCACGCAACCGTGGCAAAGCGACATTAAACAGCCGATCGAGAAAATCGTACATGCGCGGCCCACGCAACGTCACCTTGACGCCAATGGACCGCCCTTCACGCAACTTGAAAGTCGAAATCGACTTGCGAGCCCGCGTGATGACGGGGCGCTGCCCGGTAATGGTCGAGATATCGCGCACAATGTTGTCAATCGCCTTGGGATTATCCAATGCTTCGCCTGCGCCAACATTGACCACCACCTTGACGATACGAGGGGCCCGCATCGGGGTGCCATAGCTAAATTCTTCCATCAACGTCGGCAAAGCTTCTTGCTTATAGCGCTCTTTCATTCTTAACATTGCAGACACACTCCCTAATCAATATCCGATTCACATTGCTTGCAGACCCGAACCTTGGCCCCATCCTCACGATTACGGAACCCAACACGCGTTCGCTCGCTGCAACTGGGGCAAACTAGCATCACGTTAGAGATATGAACCGGCGCCTCAAATTCAATGATGCCTGCTTTGACCTGACCACGACCCGCTTGAACGGGGCGCTGGTGCTTTTTGACTACGTTGACACCTTGAACAACCACACGGTCTTTGTCGGGATATACGCGCTGAACAATGCCCCGCATACCACGCTCGTTGCCGGTGATAACTTCAACAGTGTCACCCTTTTTAATTCTAAACACTGTCACTACTCCCCTAAAACTAGAGAACCTCAGGCGCTAACGAGACGATCTTCATAAATCCTTTGTCACGTAGCTCACGGGCGACGGGACCAAAAATACGCGTCCCCTTGGGATTGCTGGTCTGACCGTCCAAAATCACCGCAGCATTCTCGTCAAACCGAATGCAGGAGCCGTCAGGGCGACCATATTCCTTGGACGTGCGTACGATCACAGCACGCACAATATCGCCCTTCTTTACTGCTCCACCCGGGGCCGCTTGCTTGACACTTGCGACGATCGTGTCACCTATGTAACCATAGCGACGCTTGGACCCACCTTTCACCCGAATGCACATTATCTCTTTAGCGCCGGTGTTGTCGGCGATTCGCAGCCGACTCTCTTGTTGGATCATTTTTTGTCTCCTCGCCTCCACACCGAAATTAGGCGCTGCCTATAACAGCACGCTCAATAATCTCGACAACACGCCAGCGTTTCTCGCGGCTCAAAGGGCGCGACTCGATCATCAGGATCAAATCACCAATCTGGCACTCATTTCCCTCATCGTGGGCCTTGTATTTTTTGACCCGGCGTAAAACCTTGCCATAAAGAGGGTGACGTGCGGTGCGCTCTACCTCTACCACCACCGTCTTGTCCATCTTGTTGCTGGTGACTCGCCCTACCAATTGCTTGCGTTGTTCTTCCATCTGCCCCTACCTCTATGTTTCCGATCCGTCAGTCAACGGTAATTGAACATTTGCCGCCATATTGACTGCAATCTCTCGCTCACGCAGAATGGTCTTCATCCGCGCAATATCCCGCTTGACTTCGGCAATCCGATTATTGTCTTCCAACTGCCCGGAAGCCCAATCAAACCGCAGCCGGAAAAGAGACTGATAGGCCTCATCCAAGCGACCGTCGATCTCTTTATTCGATAACATCCGAATCTCATGAGCTTGCATCGTCCTACTCCTGACTCAAGTCATGCCGGGCGATAAACTGGGTCTTTATTGGAAGCTTGTAAGCCGCCAGATGCATCGCCTCACGCGCCAAATCTTCATCCACACCGGCAATCTCGAACAATATACGACCAGGCTTGACCACAGCCACCCAGTGATCGACTGCGCCTTTGCCCTTTCCCATCCGGGTCTCGGCAGGCTTGGAGGTCACCGGCTTGTCAGGAAAGATACGAATCCACAACTTGCCACGTCGTTTGACATGGCGCACCATTGCACGGCGGGCCGCCTCGATCTGCCGGCTAGTGATCCAACAAGGCTCCAAAGCTTGCAAGCCATACTCGCCGAACGACACCTCAACTCCACGTGAGGCCTTACCCTTCATCCGCCCGCGCATCTGCTTGCGGTATTTGACACGCTTTGGCATCAACATATCACTGGCTCCTATATACCCCCCACACGTCCAGAGTACTCCTTTTTGGATATTGACTCTAGCAATGTGGTCAATTAAACTATTTCAACTCTAGACAGCGGCGCCTTCGGCTTCGGGCAAAATCTCACCCTTGTACACCCATACCTTGACACCGATACGCCCAAAGGTTGTCGATGCCTCCGAACAAGCATAATCGATGTCAGCGCGCAGCGTCTGCAAAGGCACACGGCCTTCACGCTGCCATTCTCGACGCGCCATCTCTGCCCCATGCAAGCGGCCGCTGCACATAATCTTCACGCCTTCAGCACCAGCGCGCATCGACTGCTGAATCGCCCGCTTCATCGCCCGGCTGTGAGAAATACGGCGCTCCAACTGGGACACTACGTTCTCAGCGATCAAATAGGCTGACAGATCAGGTTGCTTGACTTCTTCAACCTCGACCTTGACCCTCTTTTGCGTCAAGTCTTCCAAACGACTGCGCAGCTCTTTGACCGAAGCGCCCTTGCGCCCAATCACGATGCCCGGCTTGGCTGACCAAATAGTCACCTGGACCTGATTGGAATAACGCTCAATCTCCAAATTAGCGATGCCCGCGCGTTCCGAATGCTCGCGGATCATTTTACGAATCTGTAGGTCCTCGTGCAACAAATCTGCATATTCGTCGCCTTCAGCGAACCAGTTGGCCTTCCAATCACGGATGACCTTTAAACGAAAGCCATAAGGGTGTACCTTGCGCCCCAAAGCAATCCTCCTCTAGAAAAGCGAATGGCTATTGCTCATACTCTAATGCTTTTTCGGTCAACACGACCGTCACGTGCGATGAGCGCTTTAAAATCGGTTTAAACCGGCCACGCGCTCCGAAACGACGCCAACGTCGAGTGGGGCCTTCATCCGCGTAAATCTGCGTGATATAAAGGTCCTCGCGCGCTAGGCCATAATTTTCCTCAGCATTAGCAATAGCCGAGCGAACCAACTTGTAAACCGACTTGGCCGCGGTCTGCGGCATAAAGCTCAACAGATCCAGCGCTTCGTCAGCTTGTTTGCCACGTACTTGATCGATCACAAGGCGTACCTTTTGCGCCGACATGGGCACATAACTCACCTTGGCCTTTACTTCAAAATCCATTCCCATCACCTCTCATCGCGTGTGCGGCACGACTCGCCCATCCTTGACGCGCTTGTCAGGCCTCAAAGACACGGCGAGACTTAGACCATCCGCCGGACGACTTTTTTCTCCCTATCTCTGGTGCCGTGCCCACGAAAAGTGCGCGTGGGCGCAAACTCACCAAGCTTGTGACCTACCATAATCTCGGTGATGTAAATCGGCACATGACGGCGACCATCGTGCACTGCGATGGTATGTCCAACCATCTGGGGAAAGATTGTCGAAGCCCGTGACCAGGTACGGATGACACGCTTTTCACCCGACTGATTCATCTGCTCAACTTTCCGCAGCAGCTTGGGACTGACATAAGGTCCCTTTTTTAACGATCTGGACATAGTTTCCTCCTACCTTTTTACCGGCGCTTCTTACCGCGTCGCCGCACGATGTACTTGTCCGACGGCTTGCTCATCCGCGTGCGCTTGCCCAGCGTGCGTTTACCCCAAGGCGACTTGGGACTGGGCATACCAATCGGCGACCGCCCCTCACCACCACCGTGCGGGTGGTCGTTGGGATTCATCGCTGATCCACGCACTGTGGGGCGAATGCCCATCCAGCGCTTACGGCCGGCCTTTCCCAACTTGATGTTACTATGATCCACATTGCCAACCTGGCCAATCGTGGCCATGCAGCGATTAAAAACCATGCGCATCTCACCACTAGGCAGACGCAAAGTCACGTAATCGCCTTCTTTTGCCAATACCTGCGCTGAGGTACCAGCCGCCCGCACCATCTGTCCGCCGCGGCCCGGCTTTAACTCAACATTGTGCACCAACGTACCAAGCGGCACCTTGTTCAAGGGCAACGCATTGCCCACACGCACTTCTGCGCCGGGGCCACTTTTAACCTCGTCACCCACGCGCAAACCCAGCGGCGCCACAATGTAACGCTTTTCACCATCGGCGTAGACCAGGAGGGCGATACGCGCCGAACGATTGGGGTCATACTCGATAGAAACGACCCGCGCCGGCACCCCAAGCTTGTTACGCTTAAAGTCTATTAGACGATAGCGACGCTTGTGTCCACCTCCCCGATGTCGAACCGTGATCTTGCCACGAAAGTTACGCCCAGCCCGCTTGCGCAGCGGCCGAAGCAAAGAACGTTCAGGCTTTGACCGGGTGATTTCTTCAAACGTTGGGCTGACTAACCCGCGTTGACCGGGCGACGTTGGCTTGTATGTTTTGACCGCCATAAGTTTACTCCTAACGTTCTAAAACTCGGCAAGGCTTGCTCCCCTTACCCCTACACACCTTCAAATAACTCGATCCGGTCACCCGGTTTCAAAGCGACGATCGCCTTTTTCCAACTGGACCTGCGTATCACGTCACGCCGTCCGTAGCGCCGAGCGCGTTTGGCCGGCATAACGAGCACACGCACACGCTCCACAGTCACGCCAAAGATCTCTTCTACCGCCTCTTTGATCTGTTGTTTGTTAGCCCGAGAATCCACTTTAAAAGTATACTGTCCCAACACATCAGACTGAAAATTGCTCTTTTCAGTAATGATGGGCCGCTTCAGGATCTCATACGTATGCATCTCTTTCCTCCAGCTAGCCCAGAATGGACCGAATCACATTCAACGAGTCCAAAGGGACCAGAACAGTGTCATAGTTTAATAGATCGCGGACATTTAAATAGCTAGCCCAAAGTATCTTGACATTAGGCAAGTTCCGCGCGGATTTTTCAACCGACTCGTTCCGATCAGCCAGCAAAACCAACGTACGATCTGCCGCGTCCAGCTTTTCTAAACAGGCCTCAAACTGCCGGGTCTTGGGCTGTTCCATCTTGAGTTCATCCACCAAGACGATTTGAGCATCAGCCGCCTTGACCGAGAGCGCCGAACGGAGTGCAGCCCGGCGCATCTTGCGCGGCATCTTTTTGGAATAGCTGCGCGGCTTGGGGCCGTGGGCAACGCCACCACCGACAAAAATCGGCGCATTACGACTGCCGTGACGCGCACGACCGGTTCCCTTTTGCCGATACCACTTGGCCTTTGTACGATTGACTTCACCACGCGACTTGGAATTGTGCGTGCCCAAGCGCGCATTGGCAAGCTGACGTGTCAGGGCCTGGTGCATCAAAGCAACACTGATTGGCGCCTCAAAAATCTCGGCTGGAAGCTCCAGCTCGTCGATTTGTTCGCCTTCCATATTCTTTACTGTAACTTGCATCACTACACCTCCACACGCCCGGCCGCAAGCCGAACGCTCACGTCAACGCTTAGCCCTGCTTACGAGCCTCTTTGATGAACACCAGCCCGCCTTTTGGCCCGGGCACACTGCCACGTACCGCCAAAAGATTACGCTTGGGGTCGACCAAGGCAACCAACAAGTTCTGAGAACTCACCCTGACGTTCCCCATCCGCCCGGCCATATGCTTGCCCTTGAACACGTGACCAATACCAGTCGTGCCCCCTATGGATCCTGGTGCACGCTCGCGGTCTGACTGACCGTGGGTCTTGGGCTGGCGATGAAAGCCATGACGCTTGATGGTGCCAGCAAAGCCGCGTCCCTTGGACTTGCCTACCACGTCTACACGCTCACCCGCCTCAAAAATATCCACGTTGACCACTTGCCCTACATCATAAACCGTCTCGTCATTGACGCGCAATTCGCGCAAGTAACGCAGATTGGGCAACTCGTTATGCTCCAAATGGCCCCGTTGACCTTTGGTCAACTTTTTAGGCTTGGTCTTCTCAAAGCCTAGCTGAACAGCTTGATAGCCGTCGCGCGCTTTAGTTTTGACCTGTGTGACGTAACACGGTCCAGCTTTGATTACCGTCACCGGAGTCACTTGACCATTTTCGTCAAATAGCTGGGTCATTCCTACTTTTTTGCCCAGAATACCTTTCATCCTAGCCTCCATAGGGACTGTTAGCTCTAGGCTCAGCCCATCATCCCTTCAGCAACCTGCGGTCAGGTTTTGCCAGATCTACCAAACTGACTATAATTTTATTTCAATGTCCACGCCTGCCGGTAAATTCAGGCGCATAAGAGTGTCAATCGTCTTCGAATCAGGATCGATGACATCAATCAGCCGCTTGTGAGTACGGATCTCAAAATGCTCATGCGAGTCCTTGTCAATAAAGGGCGAACGCCGTACTGTAAATCGTTCGATCCTGGTTGGCAAAGGCACTGGCCCTGAGACCGTCGCCCCCGTACGCTCTGCTGTCTCGACGATACGCTGTGCTGATTGGTCAAGTACGCGATGATCATACGCCTTGAGCCGTATCCGAATCTTTTGCTTAGCCATAGTTCCTCTAATTTTCCTAAAACCGGCAGACTGGTCCCGAGCATTCGACCGGCAAGCCAGCTATGCTCAAATCCAAAGCCTGTCTAACGGCCAACTCTTGCACAACGACTATTCTTCGTAAATCTTGGTGATGACGCCGGCGCCAACGGTCAAGCCACCCTCA
>CAZSJU010000006.1:0-3187 GCA_964607235.1 uncultured Anaerolineae bacterium
ACTATGATAGTTGCTATTATGACGGGTCAACTGAATCTGTTTGACGCTCAACGGTCCAATCCATTGCCCTTTACGGTCAGCCAACTCAGCGGCTATGTCCGCCGCCTGTTTGAAAAAGACGCGACGCTGCGCGACCTGTGGGTCGAGGGCGAGATCTCGACCTTTACCCGCGCCTCTTCGGGGCATTGTTATTTCACGCTCAAGGATGCCGGCGCCGAGGTCCGCTGCGTGATGTGGCGCAACGTCGCCGACGCGCAGCGCCATCTGCCCCAGCATGGGGATCAGGTGCTGGCTCATGGCAGCGTGAGCGTCTATGAAAAGCGGGGTACCTATCAACTGTACGTTGACCGGATGCAGCCCGCCGGCGTGGGGGACCTGCACCGGCAGTTCGAGTTGCTCAAGGCGCGATTGGAAGCCGAGGGGTTGTTCGAGGCCGCGCGTAAGCGCCCGTTGCCCCTGTGGCCGCGTTGCATCGGCGTCGTCACTTCGCCCACCGCTGCGGCCCTGCGCGACATCCTGAATGTGCTGGCTCGCCGTTACCCGCTGGTGGACGTGTTGCTCGCGCCGACGCTGGTGCAGGGCGACGGGGCGCCGTCCCAGATCGTGGCGGCCATCCAGGCCCTGAGCGCCCGCGACGACGTGGACCTGGTCATCGTGGCGCGGGGCGGCGGCTCGCTGGAGGACCTGTGGGCCTTTAACGACGAGGGCGTGGCGCGAGCCATCGCCGCCTGTCGTCACCCAGTGCTCAGCGGGGTGGGGCACGAGACGGATTATACCATTGCCGATTTTAGCGCTGACGTGCGCGCGCCGACTCCCTCGGCCGCAGCTGAGCTGGCGGTCCCCGACCGCGCCGAGCTGGCGGCCGCAGTGATGGGATTGGCCACGCGCCTGGGCCAGGTGATGCGGGAACAAGCTCAAGAACGGCGCGTGGCCCTGGATGGTCATCAGCGTGCCTTGCGTCACCTCTCTCCTCGCGTGCGCTTGCAGAGCGCCCGCCAGCAGGTGGATGATTTACAAGCCGCGGTCGTCGCTCGCTTTCGGCAGGACCTGACGCTACGCCACGAGCGACTGGCAGGTCTGGCGTCCCGGCTGGAGAGCCTGAGCCCGTTGGCCACGCTGGCGCGCGGGTATGCCATTGTGCGCCAGGCCGAGACCGGGGACGTGATCCGTGCGACGGGCCAGGTGGCGCCCGGTGACCGCCTCTCGGTCCGCGTCGCCGATGGCGCCTTTGACGCGCGGGCGGAATAGAGGCATGGTTTTTGCAAAAAATCAGTCCCCTTGTTCTCTATTATTGTACCTCCCACACGTGCACGACAGTCTCCCCCGATGTGCCGGCTTGTTGCTCGGTCACGTATATCAGCCCGCGTTCCCGATCGTGGGCGGCCGCGCCGAGGATGGCGCATTCCGGCTCAAATATCTCATCCGTTGGGTTGTGGATCGCATAAGGTAGCACCTCCCACGGCGCCTTGCTACCGTCCAGCACCTCTTTTAGCGCCTCGGGATCATAAAAGAGCATCTGGGCTGTGTAGGGATAGGCGTGGTAGCCGCTAGACGGGGCGCAAGGGTCGGCGCCGCACGTCTCTGTCGAACCGTAGCAGTTGTCTCCCAGCCCCTTGCGCCCGACGATCAAGATTCCGCGTTTGGCTGCGCTCTGCACCCAGGCCCCGCCGCCCCAGTGGTCCATGGCCCGATAGTCCGGAAAGTGACAGACGCCCGGCGCGGGACGTTCATTGATATCGCCTTCCGCTTCCCACACACATTCGTTGACCGTGGCATAGTACAGCAGGGCCAAAGCGTCCAGGTTCTGCCCCGACGCCGGCGGGTTGCCGTCCTCCCAGGGCGCCAGGGCGTACAAGGTTGGCCCCTGAGAACCGCCGAGCGCCCCCGCTTCCCGGTGATTGCCGGCGATGAGCCACTTGCCCTCCAGATGCGCTTCGGCAAAGCTCTGTGGGGCATCGAACAGGTAATTGCAGGCCTTGGCGTTGTGAAAGACGTCGTCCGCCGATGGGCGCGCGCCAATGTGCCACACCCCTTGCGCCCCGCTCATATCCCGGTCGCTCCATCCTAGAGAATCCTGGTCACAACCGGTAGCGTTGTACCAGTCTCTCAGATTCCAGATAACTTTGTCAATGCCCGGTATATACGCCAGGCCGTCTACTTCTCGATACTGGCACTCCTCGTCATAGGTGCAGTTGTCTTTCCAGCCCCCGCTAATGTCTGTCAGAGCGCGCAAGACAGACGCTTGGGGCAGGTCGTCGAAACTGCCCGCGATCACCGGCGCGGGGATGCTGATCTCGCCGACCAGGTCGTGATGGGCGTGGCCGGCGGCATACAGGGAACCGGGGGCGCCGTCGTCCGGCCCGCTGGGATCACCGTCAGGATAATAAGCCAGCGCCTGGCCGCTGTAGGCCCATTCGTCGCCGCTGGGATAGGCAAAGGCGCCTTGGTAAACCAGGTCCGATGGCTGGAGCAGGTCGCCAGATGACGGCGTCCCGGTGGTGGGGCCGGCGATGGCCACGCCGGTCAATGGGTGGGGACACAACTGTGCCGCCGCATAGCCCTTCAAGACGAGGGGTAGGTGGAGGGTGGCCGAGGGGCTGCCGGTGGCATAGAGCGTAAAGGCGTCGCTGACGGCATAGACCTGGGTAGGGCTGATCACGCTCTCTACCCGTACCTGCGCTGACGTGGTCGCGGTGGGCGGCGTGGTCCAGGGATAACTGTTGCTAGCACTCGTGTTGGCGACGTGGGACGCGATGGGCACAAGGCCGTCGCCCAGCGAATAGTACAGGTTGACCTGGGTGACGACGCCGGTGGTGTTCCACGCGATTTGCTGCGTGCTGCTGACTGGCCAACGGGTGTCGCTGGCCGGAGCGGTGATGTCCAGCGCCGGTGTGGGTCCACCGGTAGTATAGGTGACGAGCAGGCGCGGACGCAGCGTCGACGTGACGGCCTCGCGGCTGTGGTAATAGTGAACGCTCCACTCACCGCTCTGGGGACGCAGCAGCAGGCCATAGTTAGGCGTGCTGCCCCCGACCCAGGCCTGCACGGCGGCGGTGGCGTCCAGGCGGACCCATGTGGCGCCGGTGGTGCTGGGTAGCGTCTTTTGGTCTAATGTGGTGGCGTCATAGTCACCGCCGGGGGTCGTCCATGCCACGCCGGCGGTGGCGGTGAGCCAGGTGGCGCCGTC
>CAZSJU010000006.1:3287-6615 GCA_964607235.1 uncultured Anaerolineae bacterium
CCCAGGTTGGCATTGTCGTTGGCGTCGTTGGCCAGGATCGCGTCCCCCACGCTGCTAAAGCTCATGCTCTGCTGCGTCTGGGTGTCACCTCGGGCCGCTCTGGCTTCACCCCGGGCCGCTACGACCGCCTCGCCGACGGTGACGCTGCGCTGGTCGGTGACCGTCCCGCCACAGTTGGTCGCTGCCAGTGTGAGGTCGTAGGTGTCAGGCGGCCAGTGATAGGTGGCATAGGCTGTGCCTTGCCCGCTGGCGGGCGCAGGCGTCCATTGGTAGGTGACTGGCGCGGTGGCATGGGTCGGCGTGATGACGGCGCGAAAGGTATAGGTCTCGACCTCGCTGCTGGACACGATGGCAAAATCGGCGTCGCTGTCGTCGTACACCGTCGTCGGGCTGACCGTGCTGGCGACCCGCACCCGCACCGTCGTGCTGAGATCGTCCGGCACCGTCCAATTGTGGCTGCCGTCGTTGGCGGTGGAGGCCGTGATGGTGACGGGCGCCGTGGCAAATCCATCGGTCGAGTAGGCCAGGCTGACGTCGCTGATGCTGCCGCTGGAGGTCCAACGGATCTCTTGTGGGTTGCCCTCCGTCCAGCTCTCGCCGCCGTTGGGCGCGCTGAGGGTCAAGGTGGGGGCCGGCGGGGCGCCGCCGTGCCAGCGATGATAGTAGACGTTGAGCAACGGGACAAACTCGGTCGTGGCCTTTTGGTTGCCGGCGCTGGTGGGGTGGCTGCCGCCGCCGTTGCCGCCCCAATACGCGGAATAGTCGTGGCTTATTGTTTGGGTGTGCTGGATGCTGGCGGTCACCCAGCGGTGATGGTTCCCGTCGGCCTGGCCGGCGTCGTTCATGTTGGGGTCGTCGATGCGGCTATCACCGCCGTTGGAGGTCAGGACGTTGTAAAAGTCAAACACGGCCACATTGTCGTGCGCATAGCCGTCCAGCCAGTCGTTCACCAGCCAGTCGTTGAAAGCGCGGGCGTTGGCCGCGTGGGACGCGTCGGTCTCGCTGTCCATCAAGGGTGGCGCGGTAATGACGACAAAGAGTTTGTCCTGGCGCGTGGCAAAATACACCAGGATATCGTTATAGATGCCCTTGGCGTTGGCGACGGTGTGGACGGTGTCATCATAGGCGTCGTGACCGCGCAGGGGATTGTCCCCCATTGCCGGCGGATCGCTCGGATTCCCCCCCAGGTGGGAGTTGGGGTAGCAGGATTTGAACATGACGACCGCGTTCTCACCGCCGGGGTCGGTCGCCAGGCGGGAATATGAGGCGTGTTGGCCGTACTCGGTATAGAGGTCTTGCGTGTACGTGATGCTGTGGGCGCCACGAAACCACTCCCACCAGTGGCCGATATCGGTGCAGCTTCCGATGTAGGACGGGTCGCCCCCCACGCAATCCGGGCAGGGTTCGCCCCACTCATAGTTGGTGTCGCTGACGAAATAGTTGTTATCGCGCAGCGCGATGCCCAACCCCCCGTCGCTGTCGTTCAACCAGTTCTCGCCACACGAGTGATGGATAAAGATGAGCTTGACCGGCGCGGCGGGCGGGTCAGGATCGTCGGCCTGGGGCGCCGAGATGGTGGGGGGTGAGATGTCCCGAACCGTGGACGGTGCGGCATTGGTGGTCTCGATGTTTGAGGTATGGGTCAATCGTATAAAGCTAAAGGCGACGAGTAACAGTAACACTGAGACGAGTAAATGCTTGATCTTCATGGTTTTTTCCTTTCCTTGCGTGTGACGCTTTTGTGTGAATCCGGCCGGGTCGATTGTATTTCCCCCATCGTCCCCGCCCGGTTGCTCAGACCGTTCAATAGCACATCCAGGATCAGACTCGTCTGCGCATTGATGAACATGCCGGGTTGCGCCACCGGCCATGATGAGTGACGGCGTCCGTGGCGAGCCCTAGACACGATTGGTTACCCGTCGTATTGCTCCTCCGCGCGCCGGACGATAGCCTTGACCGCTTGGGCGACGTCGGCGGGCAACGGTTCCGGTTGGTGCGTCGCCAGGATCTCGTTTACCTTTTCGGCGGCGCGTTCGGCCAGGCTGTGAGCGCCCTTGGCCTCCCATTGTTCATAGATGCCGCGTTCAAACACGTCCGGGTACCAGCGCTCTTGGTAATGGGCGCGTGTGTGCGCGCTGTCCAGGAACTGCCCGTCGGGGCCAATCTCGTCGATCAAGTCCAGCGCCAGGGTCTCCGGATTGATGTCCACCGGAGCGGCCCAGTGTGCCATCCAGCTCACGATTTCGTGGCAGATGACCAACTGGGCCAGTGAGAAGCACAGCCCTGACTCCAGGTAGCCCAGGTCGTGGATCAGATTGGCCCCGCCCAGCGTTTCCACCATCAACGTCAGCGTCGCTTCGGCTGCCGCCTGTTGGTCGACGAGCTTGGACTCGCTGCAGCCGCCGATGCCGAAAATGGGCAAGTGGTAGTGCTGCCCCAGGGCGTGGGCCATGCCTTTGGGGCCAGGGGCGCAGTAGGCGTTGACCATGGTCTTCATGTCGATGCCCTCAGCTCCCCAGCCGGGCACGATAAAGGGCGCCCCGGGGCGCTGGAGCTGGGAGAGCACCAGGCCCACCAGCATGCCGGCGTTGACCAGGGCCATGCTGCCGGCCATGGTGACCGGGCCGGTGATGCCCGAGACCACCACCGGGATATAGAGCACCGGCAACCCCTTTTCGGCCATAAACAGCACCTTTTGCAAGGCTTCCTCATTATGCCGCAAGCCGGTCGTCACGTTGACATAGCAGGCCACAAAGGGCCGCAGATTGAGCGCTTTGGCCCCGCCGGCCACCGCCTCGGCCATCTCGACCGCGTCGGTGCAGCCGGGGAACTCGTTGGTCACAAAGACGATGGGCTTGCTTGTCCGGTTGAGCATCACTTCCATCTGGTAGCGGTCCGTCACCATGTCGTTCACGTCGCTGGGGAGAAACATGGACATGACGAAATCGATATGAGGCAGGGCATCGCACACGGTGACGCCGTCCACGACGTCTTGTAGCACCGGCTTGCGCCGCTCCGCGTTGGGATGGTCGATGACGTTGAGGCAATCAGAACCGGGGCCATAGTAGCAACATCCCTCTTCTAAAAAGAGGGCCGACTGGCCGTGCCGGTCATAGAGCGTCACCCGCTTGGGCACCGTGCTAAAGGCCCTTTCTACCAGGCCGGCGGGGATGCGCACCCGGTTTCCCTCGGTGACCGAGGCGCCGGCTTTTTTCAACAGGTCTATGGCAGCCCGGTCATAGAGTCTGGCCCCTGTGCGGGCCAGGATTTCGAGGCTGGCGTTGTGCAGTTTTTGACATTGTTGTGGTGACAGACGTCCATATTGGAC
>CAZSJU010000006.1:6715-13485 GCA_964607235.1 uncultured Anaerolineae bacterium
GCAGGCAAGACGCGCAAAGGGTTGATCTCGACTTCGGCAATTTGCGGAAAATCGGCAGCCAGTTGTGCCAGCCGAGACAAGGCTTCGGTTACGGCGGCGCGATCGGCCGGGGGCAGGTTGCGATAACCGCCCAGTTTGCGACCGGCCCAGGTGCTTGCGAGCATGTGCGTCGCTTCTTTAGCGGTGAGGGGGGCCAGTGCAAAGGCCACGTCTTTGAGCCCTTCTACTTCGACCCCACCAGAGCCAAACATCGCCAGCGCCCCGAACTGCGGGTCTTGCACGGCGCCGATGATCACCTCTTGCCCGCTCAGGATCATACGTTGCACATAGACACCCTGAATCTCGGCTTGGGGTTGCGCCCGGCGCGCGTTGGCCATGACCGCTTTAAAGCCCTGCGCGACCGCCTTTGTGCTTTCCACGTTGAGCAATACGCCGCCCACGTCAGACTTGTGAGGGATGTCGGGGGAGGCGACCTTGAGGGCGACGGGGAACCCCATCTCGTGCGCCAGCCGCGCGGCCGCCTGGGCGTCGTGCGCCAGTGCCGTTGGCACCGGCGGGATGCCATAGGCGTCCAGGATGTGGTCGGTGACCGCCTGGGGCAAAAAGCCGGGACCGGCTTGCGCCAATAGCGCCCGCACGCGCGCGGCATCCACGTCGTCCTGGACGACGGGCATCTCTTTGGCGCGGGACAGGAACTCTGCCCGGCGGGACAGGACCGCCAATGCGGAGGCGGCTTTTTCAGGAAAGCGGTACTCGGGTATGTTCACGGCGCGCAGGTGGGCCACCGCTTCCTGGATCATCATGTGACCCATCACGGCCAGGATGACCGGCTTGTCGGCGGTTTGGATGATCGGGATCAGGGCTTTGGCGACGGCGCCGGACGCAAACATGGGCGGCGCGACCAGGATCACCAGCGCACTGTGCACGCCGGGGTCGGCCAGCAAGTGGCGCAGACTCTGAGCATACTGTTCCGGGGAAGCCGAGGCCACCATGTCCACCGGGTTGCACACGCTGGCCACAGGCGGTAAAAACGCTCTCAGCGCTTGTTGGGTGTCCTCTTGCAAGTTGGCCAGGTGCAGGCCTTGCGCTTCCAGGGCGTCGGCGGCGGTGACGCCCGGCCCGCCAGAGTTGGTCAACACGGCCACGGATCGTCCCTGGGGCAGGGGGCACCACGCCAGGGCCCGTGCCCAGTCAAACATCTCTTCGGTGGTCTCGGCACGGATCACGCCCGCCCGGTCAAAGGCCGCGTTAAAGGCGCTCTCTTGGCCGGCCAGCGCGCCGGTGTGCGACGCTGCCGCCCGGCGACCGCTGGCAAAGCGTCCGACCTTGAGCGCGATGACCGGCTTTTGTCTGGTGACGCGGCGCGCCTGCTCGACAAAGCGCCGGCCGTCGCTGACGCCTTCCAGGTACAGGTTGAGCACACGGGTGTGCGGGTCGGCGGCGACGGGGGCCAGCACGTCGGTCTCGTTGACGTCCACCTGGTTGCCCAGGCTGACCAGCCGCGAGATGCCGATACCTTGCCCGCGCGCCCAGTCTACCAACGCGGCACAGATGGCGCCAGAGTGGGAAATAAAGGCAACGTCACCCGGAGGTGGGGGCGGCGGGCTCAGAAAAGTGGTGTCCAGCGGCAGGTGAGTGTCCAACAATCCGATGCAGTTGGGACCCAGCAGGCGCATGTCGTACTCGCGGGCGATTTGCAAGCACTCTTTTTCGATCGCTGCGCCCTGCGGGCCGGTCTCGCGAAATCCGCCGGCGGCGATGATGGCGGCGTGGACACCTTGCTCCCCGCAGACGCGCAGGATTTGTGGCGTCAGGTGCGCGGGGAGGAGGAGCACGGCCAGGTCCACGGGGCCGGGCACCTGGGTCACGTCGGCGTATACCGGTTGGCCCAACAATGTGCCGCCCTTGGGATTTACAAAATATATTTGACCCGGGTAGCCGCTGTGGGCCAGGTTGCGCGCCAGGCCATAGCCCAACTTGGTGGGGTCAGTGGAGGCGCCTATGATCATGACACTACGAGGATTGAAAAAATGAGAAAGGGAAGCGTCTTTTGTGTGCATATTTCCTCAGCCTTTGGTAAAGTTGAATCTCATGATAAAATGGCGGGCAGGACAAGCGTGGGCTGCTGAGCGTACGCTTGTCAAGGATTGAGCGCATTATATCATCCCTACCCCGGCGGGGCTACCTGGCACCGTCAGAGTGGGTGGACCAGGGTTGAAAAAGAGGCGAGCGATGAGCCCACATATAGATCATCGGCAGGGGGTGTCGGTTCCTAAAGGGAAAGAGCCGACACCCATGATCGACCCCGGCTTTCCGTTGATCGATCTGCATCGTCATCTGGACGGCAACGTGCGCCTGGAGACGATCCTGGAGCTGGGACGGCAGCACAACGTGCCGTTGCCGGCCTGGGACGTCGAGGGGTTGCGCCCTCACGTGCAGATCATAGACCCTCAACCGGGCGTCATGGCCTTTATCGCCAAGTTTCATTGGCTGACCGCCGTGCTGGTGGACGAGGACGCGTGCCGGCGGGTGGCTTATGAGAACGTGGAGGACGCGTGGCGTGAGGGCATCGATTACATCGAGTTGCGCTTTAGCCCGTGGTTCATGGCCGAGGCCCATGATCTGGACCCGCGTGGGGTGGTCGAGGCCGTGGTGGACGGGGCGGAAGCGGGCGTGCGCGACCTGGACGTCGCGGTGAACTTGATCGGCATCCTGAGTCGCACTTTTGGGCCGGCGGTAGCCTGGCAAGAGTTGGAGGCGCTGTTGGGATGCCGCGACCGCCTGGTCGCGTTGGACCTGGCGGGGGACGAGGCCAACCAGCCGGGCGAACGGTTCGTGGCGCATTTGCGACGGGCGCGCGAGGCCGGTTGGCGCCTCACGGTCCACGCCGGCGAGTCCGCAGGACCGGAGAGCGTCTGGCAGGCGGTTCGGGAATTGGGCGCGTCGCGCATTGGTCACGCCGTGCACGCTATCGAGGATCCGGCGTTGCTGGATTACTTGGCGGCCCACCAGATCGGCGTCGAGTCGAGCTTGACCAGCAATGTGCAAACCAGCACCGTGCCCGATTATGCCAGCCATCCACTGCGCCACTTTTTAGCGCGCGGGGTGTTGGCCTCGCTCAACACCGATGATCCGGGCATCAGCGGCATTGACCTGCGTCACGAGTACGAGGTGGCAGCGCCGGCCGCCGGTTTGACGCCGCTGCAGGCCCATCAGGCGCAACGTAACGCTTTGACGACCGCTTTTCTTAACAAGGGGGAGCGAGAGGCGTTGCTAGCCCGTAAATCTCAGCGCCGGTCAGCGGCGCGCGCATAGATTTTGTGCTCGGTTGCGCTGCCGAAAACGCGGATTCTGGCCAAATCACGGATCACAGACCCGCTCAGGAGCGTGAGGCTGAGCAGTTACGATGAATGAGTACATAGGAGGATACATTGGCCCGAGCAGAAATAGTTGCGGGTATATGCGGTTTCAAGACGGTGGTCGAGGCACATATGCAGGACGGACGCTGTGTGCTGGCGATCGAAAGCGACTGCGAGGCGATTCAGCGCCTGGCAGCCGAGTTGACCGAGGTGAAACCGCTGCAAGAGATTGGTTTCAGGCGTGGTGAGGGACCCTCTGTGTTTGCGGTGGCAAGCGAGCATTGCCGCCACGCTGCTTGTCCTGTGCCTGTGGGCATTATCAAGGCGATAGAGGTGGCGGCGGATCTGGCCTTGCCGGCAGACGTCGTGATCCACTTGTCCAAATCTGAAAAGATGCCCACGTGGGCGACGGGGGCATAGTTGGACTTGCCGCCCACGTGCGTGCCCACCAGCACGGTGGGCATGGGGTACAAAATGACTGCCGGCTGGGCAGTTACTCAAATCGTTTCAATGCTGTTAATGGTATGCAGGGTCAAGATCACGTATTCGATGCGTTGCGTGCCGAATTCGTCTATCCGCTCGGCGCACTCGAGGAGGATCACCCTGCGGGACGCGTCAATCTCTGCCAGCGGCAACAAGCTGATCACGCAGCCCAGCAGCGCTATACCGCGGTCTAGCTGTTGCCTGGCCAGGGCATTTGCACAGTCCTCCATCAAATTGATCAACTCGCTATCCTCTTGCTCTGGGTAGAGTTGTCGGAGTTTTTTTGTCAGGGCGGTGACGGCCTGCGAGAGCACGGTGCCGGTCTCTGCGTCGGCCTGGCGCAAGAGTTGTACGAAATAGTGTTCGTCTCCTACCAGGCGCGCCAGGGCCAACCCCAACTCCATCCGGGTACTCACGTCCTGGCTGGTGCGCAGCAAGGGCAGTATTTCCCCGATAGATTGTTGCGCGCCCAACTTTCCCAGGGCCGAGGCATAGGCGATGCGCAGACCACAGTCCGTCTCGCTAGACAGGCGCTCCAGCAAAAGCGGCAAGGCCGTCTCGTCTTCCAGGCTGCCCAAAGAGCGGGCGCAGTGGGCCTGGACCGAGCGGTAGCGGGATTCGAGTCCCGCGTGCAGCGCCGGGCACGCGCGTTCATCGCCGATCCGGCCTAGCGCCCAGGCGGCGATCACACTGAGCGCTGGCTCGTGGCCTCCCAGCACGTCGATCAGCGCATCCAACAGGCGCTCGTCGGGTCCACGACGCGCGATGGAGACGATGGCCTCGAAACGCACGTAAAAGCGTGGATCGGAAAGGGCTTTCAGCAGTTCTTCGACCGTCAGAGGGCTCTGTGTTTGTCCTAACCGCTCGGTGACCGAGACGGTGGCGCGCTCGTCTTTGGCCAGTCGATAGCCGATCAGCGACTCCATAGCCAGCAAAGGGTTGCCCCGCAAGAACATCCCTGCAAACTCGCCCAGGCTGACCTGGCTTTCGGCGCGTATACTCTGCAACAATGCGCCGCTCAGCAATGGCAGCACCAGGCTGCTGATGAGTAATGGCGTATATTGGTCAAGCTTTAAGATCAGGAATTGACCATCCAGTCCAGCCGAAGCGTCCAAAATCCAGCCACCGGCCAATTGGCTGAGACCACCGGCGACCCCCATCCAGGCATAGTATAGCGGCATATAGCTGTCTTTTTTCCGAGTGGGGACGACGCTGACGAATAGCATACGATCTGCGCCTATTACCCAGCTCATGTTGGCCACACCTTGCAAGAACGCAATGCCCAGGGCCAGGTAGAGGCTCAAGCCGGTCTGCCTGGGCATCAACAGCCAGCAGGCCGGCAACAGGGCTGTGAGAGAGACCCCCGAAAGCATCACCGGCTTGCTGCCATAGCGGTCGGCGGCCCAGCCCCACGTGTAGCTTGTTAGCAATCCGCCCAATAGCGTGCCGTTTTGCAACAGCACGACGTTGCCCGCGCTGAGCCCGACTTGCTCTTGCATAAACAGTGGCAAAAAGGAGGTCAGTGGCGTAGCGGCCAGCGTAATCATACCGGCCCCGGCCATATAGCGCAGGAAGCGCTTGTCTTTTAGCGTGGCTTTCAGGTCTCGGCGTGAGGTCTTGGCCGCTTGGGTTTTGTCTTTTGGCGCCCCTCCGGGCACGAACAAAAAAGCCCATATCGAGACCATGCCGAACAGCACGCCCACGCCGATCAACACCGTGAACCGGCCCAGCCCGGTCGAGTGGCCGACCACGTATCCGGCCCCGACGACTGCCAGAAAGCCGGAAAGGCTGGAAAAAATGTTGTTCAGGGCTGAATACTTGCCCCGCACTGAGCCAGGCACATACTCTTGACTCCAGGGATAGATGGCGGTCATTGAGATGGAACGGCATAGGGCAAAGAACGCCACGATCCCAATGACGTAGGCCAGGGTGAATCGGGGGCCAAACTGGGACATCACCCAGGGTGTGAAGAGCAAAAAGGCCGTGATGATCTTGCGGCCCGTGAAAAAGACAAGATGTGTGCGCTTGTAGCCGAAACGGGCCACGGCCGGCGCGATGAACAGGGCGATCAGGCCAAAGAAGGGGAGCAGAGACAACAAAAACCCTATCTCTGTCTTGCTGAGCCCCAATTCGCTCAGGAACAGGATAAAGACTGAGCCAAAGAAGGTCAGTTGTACGAAAACGGCGTTGGCGGCCCATGCCCCAATGCTCCAGGGCAACCGGCGTATTTTTTCAACAGTGGTGAGTTCTTGGTTCATATCTTGTCTGTCCTGTCGATGGTATGGGTCAAGCGACGTGATTATAACAGCCAATGGGCTGGCTCGCAATCAGGGGTTTAACCTTTTGCCGTGGCGGTGGATGTGTTATAATAAAGCTTCTGTTGTGTCTATTATGTCTATTATGTTGAGCTTTGTGGGCTGGGTTCACGAGTTTGCAAGAGAGGTACATCGAAAACTATGAAAGTTTACTTGACCGCCGAAGGTCTGGTGAAATTGCGTCAGGAACTGGATGAATTGGTCAATGAAAAGCGACCTGCGCTGGCTGATCGGTTGCACCATGCCATCCAGCAGGGTGATTTGTCAGAGAACGCGGACTATCAGACCGCCAAAGAGGAACAAGGCTTTCTGGAGGGACGCATCCAGGAGCTTGAAAGCATGTTGCTGGATGCGGTCATCATTGAGGAGAACCAGGGGCCCCATGACAAGGTTTCATTGGGTAGCCGGGTGACGGTGTTGGAGGATGGCGAAGCTGAGCCGGAGGCTTTTGTCATCGTCGGCCCGGCCGAATCAGACCCAGCCAACGGGCGCATTTCCAACGAGTCACCGATGGGCCGGGAATTGATGGCCCGCCAGGTGGGTGATCGCGTGGCGGTGCGCGCTCCGGCAGGGGAGATTGTGTTTGAGATTCTATCTATTGATTAAAGGTGGA
>CAZSJU010000006.1:13585-21614 GCA_964607235.1 uncultured Anaerolineae bacterium
GGCAAGGCCAAAAGTGGCAAGGGGGATCGGGCACCCACCCGGGCCGAGCAAAAGTTGTGTCGCCCTTTTCTCAAGCGCGAGTTAACGTTGGTGAACCCCCGATTGATTTTGCCCGTGGGGCGTCTGGCGAATGAGGTGTTTTTGGGCAAGTTCAAGCTGGCTGAAGTGGTGGGTACCTGTAAACAAGACGATAAGGGGCGCTATATCGTGCCGTTGCCCCATCCATCAGGCGCTAGCCTATGGCTGAACCGGCCAGAACACCAGGCTCGAGTTGTCCAAGCGCTGGAACTCTTGAAGCGTTTGCGAGACGAGTTGGACTTGTGAGGCTAGTACTCCCAGGCGGGCAGCGTCAAGCTAAATGTGCTGCCCTCACCTGCACTGCTCTTGAACTCAAGCTGCCCCCCCTGTAAGCGGGCCAGTCCTCGTGCAATATAAAGGTTGAGTCCAAGACCAGGATAGTCGCGGACTCGTTCGTCTTCGCCCCGGAAGAACTTGCTAAATATCTTTTCTTGCTCGTCTGGCAAGATTCCCAAGCCGTTATCTGTCACGTCGATTTGGACCATTCCATCGGTGACGTATCCGCTGACGCTGATCTCACCGCCTGCTGGCGTGTATTTGAGCGCATTGTCGAATAATATGTACAAGATCTGTCGAAAGCGCTCCGCGTCGGCGCGGACGGCGGGCAGCGTGTCGGACAAATCGAGCGTGACGCGGTGCCCTTTTTCCTCGACCAACGTTTCGAGTTCCTCCAACGCCTGTGTGGCGACGTTTAGCGGCGACTTGGGCGCGAACGCAAGTTTAACCCGGTCCCGGTCTATGCGGGTCATATCCTGGACCATTAGCAGGTCACCGTTGAGCCGTTTGACGTTGCGGTCGATGGTTTCCAGAAACTGTTTTTGCATGTCGCTCAGCGACTCGGTGCCAATGGTCAGCATCATCTTGGCATAGCCCATAATTGAGGTCATGGGGATGCGGAGTTCATGGGCTGTGATGGCAATGATTTCCGAGGCCTCGACCTCGTGGTCGCGGCGCACGCGACAGAGCGTGCCCACGGTGCCCTTTAGGGACTCGGCTTTGAAAAACAGGTAGCGCTGCTCGGCGTCAGGCAGGTAGAGCCGGACTTGACCTTTTTCTTCGATGGTCTTGAGCAGCAAGTGGCGGCCCAGGTCGCCGAGATCCGCCAACCAGTCCTCCGCCGATGCATCCTCTGGTGCAGTCAAGTCGAGCAACGCCAGGGCGGCAGCGTTGGCATATTGGACTTGGCCGTCGGCGTCTATGATGAACAGGCCGTCAGGCGCCATATCGGCAAGTGTCTTCCAGGGTATGTCAAGTTTGGACATTGTTACTCCTTTTGCCCGGCCCTATGATTGCTTGGAAAACGCCGTGAACCCGCCATTCCGGCTTTTTCTAAGCCGTGAGCGTGTACCCTCCGTCCACGACGATCACCTGGCCGCGGATCATCGCTGCCGCCGGTGTGCACAAAAAGGCCACGACGTTGGCAACGTCTGAGGGTTCGACGTTACGTCCGGCCGGCGTGCGCGCAGCCACCTCTTTTAACAGTGTGCCGTCGCGCGTGATTTCAAAGTGCTTGAGCGCCTCTGTAGCAACCACGCCGCCCGAGACCGCGTTAACGTTGATATTGTGGACTGCCAGTTCCACCGCCAGGTAACGTGTCAGAGCTTCCAGGGCGGCCTTGCTGGCGCCGACGACGACGTAATCGGGGAGCACGCGGAAGGAACCGATACTAGAGATGTTGACGATCGCGCCGCCTCCCTGCTTTTTCATCAGCGGCAAGGCATGTTGGGCCGCAAACAAGGCCGAACGCGCGTTAATGCCCATCGTCCAGTCCCAGCCTTTGACCTTTTGCTGCACCACGGGTCGATTATAGCCCGAAGCTGCGTTGCAAACTAGGATGTCCAGTCCATCAAAGGCCGCTTCAGTCTTGGTGAAAAGCTGCTCTAGTTCTTCCGGTTCGCCCACATTGGCCTTGACAAGCAGCGCTCTGCGCCCTAATGCCTCAACCTCGGCAGCCGTTTCCTCAGCGGGACGCCGGTTGCGGAAAAAGTTAATAACCACATCGGCCCCGCCACGGGCAAAGGTCAAGGCAATTTCGCGGCCGATGCCCCGACCGCTGCCGGTGATGAGCGCGACCTGGTCCTCAAAGCGCGCCAAGTTGTTTTTTGAATGCATAAGCTTCCTGTCGAGTTGATGTGCGACCTTGGCATTTTACTCTACCTCGGACATGGCGTCAAATCTCACCCAGTGCACTCTGGACGGCTCAAGCCCGTCATTTCGAGCGCAGTCGAGAAATCTCTTGGATCTCGATAGTGATGATCTTGTCACCGGGTGGCAATCCTGGATTTTGTGAGGCGTCACGGGGGGTGAGCGCGCGGACGACCTCTATCCCTGCGATGACGTCACCAAACACGGTGTAAGCACCGTCGAGTTGTGGGATCGCTTTCAGCGTGATGTAAAATTGGCTGCCATCCGAGCGTTTTTCCGGATTGACCGGGTCTGGGCGGCGGGCCATCGCGATGGCCCCTGTCCCGTGGGGCAGGCCGATTTCGGCAGGCAGCTCGTAACCGGGGTTACCCAGGCCGGTGTTGGTGGGATCACCCGCCTGGGCGACGAAATCGGGTTGTACCCAGAAAAAAGTTGTCCCATCGTACCACCCCTGGCGTGCCAGAAAGACAAAGTTGTTGACGGTCACCGGGGCGTGCGCGTCATCCAGCGCGACGACAATGTCACCCTTTTCAGTCTTTATGACGGCCTGGTAGTTTTTCTGAGGGTCAAGCGCCATAGGGGGCGGAGAGGCATATTGGCGCCGTGCCAGCAGCGCCAACTGTATAAAAGTGTCCAGCCAATTATAACTCAAGGGCGCCTGGAACAGTTGACCGTTGATAAAGATGGTCGGTATGCCGGACAACTCTTGCTCTATGGTCTCTTGATAGCAATCTTGCAACTTGTCGCGGTAGGTGCCCTTTTCCAGGTCGGCGGCAAAGCGCTCCGCGTCAAGGCCCAGTTGCGTGGCATAGTCGATGAAGAACAGGCCAGCCTGGTCCAGGCTGGCGGTTGACCAGCGTCGTTGGTCCTCAAATAGGCGGTCGTGCATTTCCCAAAAGGCACCCTGAGCGCCTGCCGCCTCGGCCGCCTCGGCCGCTAATTGCGCCTTGTCGTGATTGTCGATCAAGGGGTAATGACGAAAAACCACGCGCACGTCGCTTGGGTAGGTTTCTTGCAAGCGCTTGAGCCAGGACGCGAGTGTCCCGCAAGTCGAACATTGAAAGTCATTGTACACCACGACTGTGACAAAAGCTTCCACCGGTCCATGTATCCAGTCGTCGGGCTGGATTTCGAGAAAAGAAGGGGTCGCAGTGGGGACCGGGAGCGCTGTCGGCAGGGGCGTCGCTAACGTACTGGCTTGTTCCTCAGGGCCGTCTGCTGTTTCCATCGGTGTGCTGATGGCCGTGGCGGTCTGGGTCGGTATCGGCGTGGCGGGCAGAGGCTCCTCGGTTGGCGGCGGTGTTGCGCCGTCGTCACAGGCAACAAATAGCAGGGTCGCCAAGACAAGCGATGCGAGATATTTCAATTTGAGCATCCTCTTGTCTCTGTCTGGATGGTCCAATCTGTCACAGTTCAGTCCTGATCGGCGTTCTGGCAGTATTTGTCGAACCATTCGATGATGCGCTCTAGACGGTCTATGATGTGCTTGGGCTCACCGCTTCGGGAGAGTTCATGGCCCTCCCGAGGATAGCGCACAAACTCGACCTCGCGCCCTAACCAGCGTAGCATCAAGTAGAGTTGCTCTGCGTCAGGTATGGGTACGCGAAAGTCTTGTTCGCTGTGCAGGATCAGCAGCGGGGTTTTGATCTCGCTCACATAAGCCAGGGGAGAGAACTGCCAAAGTTTTTCGGGATTTTCCCAGGGCGGCGTGTCAAACTCGATCTCGACCAACTCGGGGACATCAGTGGTGCCAAAAAAGGAGGACAAGTGATAGACACCTCGCTGGCTCACTGCGGCGGCAAAGCGCTCGTCGTGACCAATCACCCACCCGGTCATAAACCCGCCATAGGAACCGCCGGTGATGGCCAGACGCGCCGGGTCCACATAGCCCTGGCTGATGAGGTCATCAACGCCTGACAGGATGTCGGGCATGTCGGCCTCGCCCCAACGGCCATGGATGGCGTCGCAAAAAGCATAGCCATAACCTGTCGAGCCCCGTGGGTTACAGAAAAAGACCACGTACCCCTGGGCGGCCAGGCACTGCCACTCGTGCCACATTGTCCTGGCGCTGGGTCCCCACATGGTGTGAGGGCCACCGTGGATCTCGACGGCTAGAGGAAAAGTCCGGTGGGGGTCAAAGTCGGGTGGCTTGATGACCCAACCTTGAATCTCGACGCCGTCGGGTGCCTGGTACCATATTTCTTCAACGGGCAGCACTTGCTTTTCGGTCAGAAACTTTTGGTTGAAATCGGTCAGCCTGCGCTCGTCGCTCCCGTCCGGCGCGGCGGTATAGAGGTCTGGAGGGCGTTCCGGCGTGCAGGCGATGAAACCGAGCTGACCGTTTTGGGCTATATCAAAGCTCACTGTCTCGCGACGCCCGGTGACGATGGGTGTGGGCACACCGCCGCTAGCGGGTACTTTGTAGATGCCGGTATCTCCTTGGTCGCTAGCGGTAAAGAGCAGGCTTTGACCATCGGAAGACCAACGAAAGTCATTGACGCCGCGGTCAAAGTCAGGTGTCACGTCGTAGGGTTGGCCGCCCTCACTGGGTATGACGGTCAGCCGTTTGGCCTGAGCTGTGATGCGTTCTTGGGGCTGACGTAGGTAGGCAATAAAGCGTCCATCGTGAGACGGCCGTGGGTTAAAGCTACAAAACCCAGGCGCTGTGAGCCTGACCGGCGCTTCACGGGCGGCGTCGGCGGCTGGCACCGGGATGCGCAGCACGTCCTGGTAGAGCTGGGCAGCGACGCTGCCGGGTTCACGCGTGGCCGCGGTGAGGATGGCGGCCCCATCAGGTGACCAGATGGGTGGGTCAAAGTCCAGATCACCCTCGGTCAAACGACGCGCTTGCTCTTTTTTGGCCTCTGAGTGAGCCGTCTGGGCCGGGTCTGTGCTGGCGTCCCCTCTGCGCGCGTCAAAGAGCCTATCGACAGGGAGGATATAGATGTGGGTGTAGCGGTCATCCAGGTATTGGGTGCCAGCCCGGTAAGGTTGGCGACGAATGACGCGCGGGTCGAGACGCTGTGCTTCGCGATGCGCTTCAACTTTGCGGCGTTGCTGGGCCTCAAAAGCGTCCTCGGGCGGCGCTTGCTCTTTGTCGTCTTGGGGCGTGTCTTCTTTTTCGCGTTCTTGAGCGTTGACGCGGCTGGTAAAGGCGATGAAATGGCTGTCAGGCGACCAGGCTGGATTTTCGGCGCCGTGGGGCATGTCGGTCAGCGGGCGCGCCTCGCCGCCGTCTGTAGGGATGAGATAGATCTGTGGTTTTTCTCCATTCCGGGTCGAGACAAACGCCAGGTACTTGCCATCGGGCGACCAGCGCGGCGCATAGTCTTGCTCTAACCCGGTAGTGAACGGCTTGAGTGAGCTGCCATCTGTGCGCGCCAACCATATCGCGCGACGATACTTGTTCTCAACCCGTTCGGTTGAGACTCGCACAAAAGCGATCCAGTCACCGTCGGGGCTTACTTGAGGGTCTTGGACGGTGACAATCTCGTAAAAGTCTTGGGGCATTATCAGGGATTGCTCGCTCACGGCTATGCTCCTTATTTGCGTTTTAGGGACAATGTCTTTTAGGGATATAGAGGATTTTATCACAATTCCACTTGTTGGTAAAGCCAGCGATGTGTTTCGAACGGCTGAGACCTGTGTCACCTGCCTTGTGCTGTTGCGTGTGGGGGAGATTGATGTATATTGTAGGACAGTGCATAAGCGTATCACGACAGGTTGTATGTGTAATGGCCTTGCGCTATAATTGGGCCATTCATTTTCGCGGCGTAAAGGCGTGGGCCTTGGATATGAGTTGGAGCGGGCTGTGAGGCATTCGACGGATGCGTTGGACCTTTCGCCCTATGTGGGGCGTTGGGTGGCGCTCGTGCGGGGGCGGGTCGCTGGCGTGGGGCGCACGGCGGACGAGGCCACTCATGCCGCTCACGCTGCCCGTCCTAAGGAAAAACCGGAGCTATATTTCGTGTATAAGGATAACTGGCAAGAATTGCCCTTGTTGCGTCGCCTGTGGTCGTTTATCGGACAGCAGGGTGTGGAAGCGTTACTGGTAGGCGGCGCCGTGCGCGATGGGCTGTTGGGCCGTGCGTTGCACGACCTGGATTTTGTGGTCGCCGGAGACGCGATGGTGCTAGCCGTCGCGGTGAGCCGGGCCTTTGGCGGAGCGTTGGTGCCCCTGGATCGCGAACGGGACATCGCGCGGGTTGCGTTGCGCCACCGGGGGCGCGCTTTTGATCTCGATTTCGCCCGGCGTCAAGGGGATGACTGGGTTACAGACCTGCGCCTGCGCGATTTTACGGTCAATGCCATTGCCATTGACCGCGCCGGTCATTATCTGGATCCTCTGGATGGGCGGGGGGATTTAAAGGCGGCGCAGTTGCGCGCGACCCACGCGGATGCTTTGCGCGACGATCCGCTGCGGACGCTGCGGGCTGTACGCCTGGTGGCGGAATTGGGCTTGACCATCGAGCCGCAGACGGTGGCCTGGATTCAGCGTGACGCCCCGTTGTTGCCCGTTGCCGCTGCCGAACGCATCCGAGACGAGTTTGTGCGTATATTGGACGCACCGGGAGCTTGCCGGCACCTGGCGCTCATGGCTGAGCTGGAATTGCTCAAACAGGTCTTGCCCGAAGCGGTGGCGCTGGCACAGGTGCAACAGTCTGCGCCCCACCAGTGGGACGCGTGGACGCATACCCGGCTGACGGTAGCGGCGTTGGAACAAATATTGGACGTCGTCATGGCGCGCCATCCGATAGGAGGCGGGGCGGCCATTCTCCCGGTGCCGGGCTGGGTATGGGGAGACCTGGAGCAGCAGTTAGGGCCGCTGCGCGCTGATCTGAGGCTGCATCTATGTCAGGTCGTGAGTGACGTACGAGAGCGACGTTTCGTCCTCAAGTTGGCGGCGCTGTTGCACGACGTAGGTAAATCCCAAACGCGCACCGTCGGCGAGGATGGACGTGTCCATTTTTACGAGCACGAAGCGCTGGGCGTGGACGTGGCGACCCGGCGGCTGCAGGCGTTGCGTTTCAGCAGCGACGAGATCGCGTTGGTGCGGACCGTTGTGGCTCAGCATCTACGTCCGGGACAGCTTGCTCAGACCAGGCGGTTGACTCGTCGCGCCATCTATCGCTATTTTAAAGCGACCGGGGACGTGGGAGTGGAGATCGGGTTGCTGTCACTGGCAGATACCCTGGCGATATGGGGGCCGACGTTGTCCGGTAAACGTTGGCAGCGCCAACTGGAGGTCGTCACTGCATTGCTGGAGGCTTTTTTCGACCAGCCTCAGGTCGTCTGTCCCGCGCCATTAATCGACGGGCACGAGCTGATGAAAGCGTTGACGCTGTCACCGGGACCAGAGGTGGGACGGTTGCTAGAAGCAATTCGCGAGGCGCAAGCGATAGGGACCGTCAAGACGCGCGAGGCGGCGTTGGCGTTGGCAGCCGAGCTATATCAAGGCTAGCTATACATGTGGCACGGTAAAGTGGAACGTGCTGCCCCGACCAGCGGCGTCGTTCGACGTAGGGCTAGCGACCCACACCTGGCCGTTGTGTCCCTCGACGATCTGCTTGACGATAGAGAGACCCAGGCCGGTGCCTTCGAAACGACGTGTCGTCGAGCTGTCCACCTGGTAGAATCTTTCAAAGATACGTTCTTGTTCCTCGGGCGGCACGCCAATGCCTTCATCGGCGACCGAGACCTCGACGACCCCATTTTTCATCTGGGCTTGCACTTTGATTTCCCCACCGTCGGGGCTGAACTTGAGCGCGTTGCTGAGCAGATTGTCAAAAACCTCTTCCAGGCGGCG
>CAZSJU010000006.1:21714-25455 GCA_964607235.1 uncultured Anaerolineae bacterium
CGGATAAAGAGCAGCGGTGTGCGCAGTTCGTGCGAGACGCTCTGGACGAACTCGGTCTTGTGTTGATCCAGCTCCTTTAATGCCTCGTAAGCGGCGTTCAGGCGTTGTGCCCGTTCTTCCAGCTTGGCGTAGAGTCGCGCATTTTCCAGGGTCTGTTGTGCCAGTTTGATTTGGCTCTCAATGCGCTTTTGACCCAGCTCACCGGCGATCAGGGCAATGATGCCCATCACGGCGATGTAGACCAGCAAGCGTGTGATCCCCGGGGGGGTGAGTGCATCTGACTGGATAGCGATCCCTGCGAGCGCCACGGTGACCAGCGCCCAGCCATGCCAGGCGCCCCGGCGGCCATCGCGCAGGCTGGCCGAGAGGATATCTTCGGCATATAGTGGGATCAAGGGGCTGTTGAGCGCTTCAAAAAGCAACACGGCCAGGGTATAGGCCGTCAAGTTGGCCAGGCGCGTGAATGTGTTCACCACGCCCAACCAGCGACCACGGCGCACCAAAGCAGCGCTTCCGACGTGGATTGACAAGGTGCCGAACAGGATGAGCAGCAAAATCCAGGCTCTGTACTCGTTCAGAAAATGGGCGACGAGCGCCACGACGAGCAGGATCGCTGCCGAGATAAGGGGAATGCGCAAGCTCAAGGCCGGCAACTGGCCTTTTAGCGTTTGAGGGGCGGGCCAGCGCAACAATGTTGCCTCTTGTGCCTGGGTGGGATTTGTCCTGTGTGATCCGTCAGAGTTTGGATGTTCCACTTTGATCTCCTGATAAACGTGCCTTGTGCTCACGGGGCCAGTATAGCAGTTCCAAAGCAGATGTGTCAAGTACAATAGCACAAGGGCTTTTGCAGTGGGTCGAAAGCCCCAGGACGTTTTGACTTGCGTTCCCTGGCTTTCGACATATAATAACCCACGTTATGGCAAAAGCAAGTTTTCGCTTCCCACGGGACTTTTGTTGGGGGACTGCCACGGCTGCGCATCAAGTTGAGGGCAGCAATACCCACAATGATTGGTGGCGTTGGGAGCAACAAGGTCACATCAAGGATGATAGTTCGGCGCAGGTCGCGTGTGATTGGTGGCGGGACGCCGAGGCCGATTTTGACCGCATGGCGGCCATGGGGCAGAACGCGCACCGGTTGTCGTTAGAATGGAGCCGGATTGAGCCCCAGGAGGGTCAATGGGACGAGGCGGCCATCGCGCGTTATCGTGAGCTGCTGACGGGGCTGCTGGACCGAGGCATTGCGCCTATGGTCACGTTGCATCATTTTAGCAACCCCTTGTGGTTCGTTGACCAGGGCGGCTGGGAGAACAAAGAGCTGGCGTTGAGCCGTTTTCCTCGTTACGTCGCTCGAGTCGTTCGCGCGCTGGGCGACCTCGTGGACCTGTGGTGCACTTTTTCTGAGCCCAACCATTACGTCATGATGGGTTGGCTGTGGGGCCGTTGGCCTCCCGGACGCTCGGATTTTGGGCTGGCGATGCGGGTGATGCGTGTCCTGCTGCAAAGTCACGCTGCGGCTTATCATCTCATCCACGAGTTAAAGCCAGAGGCCCGCGTGGGGTTGGCCTCTAATTTTGTCCTCTTTGACCCGGCCAACCCAAATTCCCGGCTTGACCGCCAAGCGGCCAGTTGGCAGGATACGATGTTCAACCAGGTCACGCTCTCTGCGCTGGGCCGAGGGCGGATGCCCTTGCTGACCCGCCATCCTTTTATCCGAGGGGTCAAGGGCACCTTTGACTGGATCGGAATAAATTACTATTATCGACGGCGTGTGGCCTTTGACGCGGGACAGAGCAACGCGCTGTTCAGCCGTCTGGTCGTGCCCGAGACGGCCGAGGTGCCGGTTGAAGGGTTTGGAGAAGTGTATGCCAAGGGGATCTTGCGGTTGGCGCGGCGTTTGTCGGCGTTGCGCAAGCCGATTTATATCACCGAGAATGGCGTACACGATCTTTCGGACACGCATCGGCCTCGTTTCATATTGACCCACCTTTATCACTTGTGGCACGCGATTCAGTTCAACTGCCCTGTGCAGGGATATTATCACCACACGTTGGTGGACAGTTTCGAGTGGGACGATGGTTATTCGCTGCGCTTTGGCTTGATCAAACTTGACCGGGACACAGGCGGACGGATCATGCAGGGCAGCGCTCGACTGTACGCGGATATCTGCAAGGCCAACGCCCTCGACGACGAGATCGTCGCGCGTTATGATCCTGAATTAGCGGATCTTATTTTCCCCGGATGAGTGGCACGGGATGATAATGGTGTGTTGTAGATGACCGTTCCGGGCGCCTATTCCAGGCGCCGCGCCGAGAGTAGCGCGGGCTCGGCGCCGCGCACGATGAGGCTGGTCAACAGATCGGCCACGGCAAAGCTCAAGCTGAGCCCATAATGACCCAGGCCGACGGCGAAAAAGACTTGCGGCAGGTGGGGCAGCGCGCCGATGATCGGCAGCCCGTCGCGGGAGACGCCGTTCATCCTTGAATGGCGTCCCGCCAGATGCGGGACTGCCTCGGGGAAATAGCGCCCGACAAAGCGCATCAGTTCAACTTCTGTGCCTTTGTCATCTGGGCCGGCGGCCGGCATCTCATAGTGTGGCCGGCAGGCGGTGAAACACAATCGCCGATCTCGATCTTGGCGGAAGGAAGTGAGCGCAGGTGAGTGCCAGGGGCGTTCGGCATAGGCGCACCCCGGTTTGCTCACCAGATCCTTTTCCAAGGGCTGGGTGGTCAAGATGTAGCTGTGGGCTGGCGCGATCTTGTCGGCAAAGTAATGATCCAGCATCGGGGCATAGGCATTGACCGCCAGGATGACGGTGCTGGCCTTTACGGTGCGCCCTCGGGCCAGCACAAGGACATTTTCCCCATCTTGTTCCAAACTGTACACTTCGGTGCCCGTGTGGGTGGGGATGCCTTGCAAAAGTCGTTGGGTCAAGGTGACGATGTCCAGGGTGACGGCGTCGGGACAAGACAGCGCGGCTTTAAAGCCCCGCCGCAAAGGGTCTTGAGCTTCAAACTGGGCTTCAAAACCATCCGCGACCAACATCTCGGCCGAGTTTTTGAGCAGAGCTGTCGTCGCGACATCGGTCGCCAAGGCCAGGCTTTCGGTGCGCTCTAGCGCCACGCCCAGGCGGTCAGCCGCCGAGGTCAGTTGGGCCTGGTTGTCAACCGTCATCTGCCACAGCGCGCGCGCTGTTTCGTGACCGTGGTCCTGTATGATTTGGGCATAGGGTGTGGCCAAGCCCGTCAGCACGAGGCCGGTGGTGTGCTGTGTGGCGCCGCTGGCGATGTCCTGTGCTTCCAGCACGGCCACGTCAAGCCCTTCGGAAGCCAGATTTCTTGCCAGTGCTGCGCCTACCAGGCCCGCTCCGATGACGACCGTCTCGCAGCTATCGATGCGCTTAATTTTTTTGCTGTGTAATATGTTTGTGGTGCTCATGCGTTCCTCCTGGCCCCCTCGTATTGTAGCGAACTGGTTTGATTCTACAAGAGTTTGTCAGAAAGAGCAAGAAAAGTCAAGAGCGACCTGCGTCAAAAGGCTGGGGGGCCGGGATGGCAGGTTTATGTTCGCATCGAGACGCGCGCTTGTGTATAATGCCGGCAGTCAAGATTTTACGCGATGGAGGATTCTAGAGATGTGCGGACGATTTACGCTGACCACAACTTGGAAAGAATTACGGGAAGCGTTTCCGGGCTTTGTTATGCCCGATACCTGGACGCCACGCTACAATATTGCGCCCTCGCA
>CAZSJU010000006.1:25555-28767 GCA_964607235.1 uncultured Anaerolineae bacterium
GACCAAGACACCGATGTATCTGCAGCTCAAGTCAGGCGAACCTTTTGCTTTCGCTGGTTTGTGGGAACGGTGGCAGGCGCCAGGGGCTGACCCCATTCATTCGTGTAGCATTATCACCACTGTGCCGAATGACCTGGTCAAAGAGATCCACAATCGTATGCCCGTCATCCTTGATCCCCAGGCATACGCGCTTTGGCTAGATTCGGCGCAGGTGCATCCCGAACGATTGGATGCGTGGCTCAAGCCTTACCCAGCTTTGCAGATGACGGCGCACGCCGTCTCAACTGTGGTCAATAATCCCGGCAATGATCTACCGGTGTGCATTCAGCCGGTGGATTAGCGTTTTGCGTCGGTTTTGTGCCCGAGCCAGACAAAAGAGAGCGCCAGGCACGCCAGTGCAGCGCCAGCTAGCACGAGTCCCCGTTGCAGGCTGGCGGGCCAGAAACGCATGTGTACCTGGTGGCTCCCGGCCGGTACGATGACGCCCCTAAAAGTCGCGTTGGCGCGATAGAGCAGGACGGGGCTGCTGTCCACCTCTGCGTGCCAGCCGGGATAGTAGACATCAGATAGAACCAGCAGGGCTGACGTGTCTGTGTGTACGGCCAGGCGTATCTCGTTGGGACTGTAACGCAACACCTCAATGCGCCCGCTACCCTCTTTTTCCAGTCGGGGACCGTTCTCAACCACTGCGATACGCTCGGGAGCAAACTCGGGAGATTGTATATAGCGCCGCGCTTCCCCATAGTCGCTGACAGGTTGGGTGCGATAGACCAACCAGGCGCGCGGGAGCGCCAGGGTGTTGAGGTGTATGTCGATCAATGGGTCTTTTGTAAAGACGGGCCAGATGCCTGCGCCTGCCGGTGGGTCACCCTTGGGCATGAGGATGTATTTGGCGCCCAATAAGCGGTAGCCGGGTGCGTCTTTGCCGGGCTGCGCCCAGTAGAATTGTTCAAAGGGCCACAGACTCAGCGGATTGCCAGAGCCTTGCAACGTTTCGAAACCTTGCACCTGCAGCGTCTCTGGCGACCACAGGTGACGCGCTTGGCCTTGAGTGTCCACCCGGAACCACCCAGGGTCAGCTTGTAGAAAATCGAGCGCGGCCTGGTGGTCGGGGCTGGACAGCGGTGGAGAGGGGTCGACCTCTGTGAGCGCGCCCAGAGCGACCAATTCTCCCACCAACAACAAAATGATGCCGGCGGTCCAGCCCTTGCGAGGACGTCGCCCCGCCCATGCCAATCCGGCGATCCCTAGTGCCAGCAATGTGACCAGCCGTAGGTTGTCCAGGGCGCGTTGATAGGGCGGTCCCGGCGGCAGACCGCTTAGCCAGTGCGGCGCGGTCACCCAGACCGCAAGGCCACCGACGATCAGCAGGATGCACCAGCCCGCCACGGCGCGCGCGTGGCGACGCTCTAGCAACGTCTGCATGCCGAGGGCGCCCAGCATGGCCAGTCCCAGGCTTGTCACAAAGATTGCGCGCGCCGTCTTCCATAGGTCGGTGAAAAAAGGCCAGTCGTCGACCAGAGGATACAGCGGCGCCTGATGGCCTAGCGCGAAAACGAACGCCAGGCCTGCCAGGGCTGTCCAAAAGATCGCCCGTCGTCGTTGGGTCACCCATCCCAGGCCCGCCAGGAACAGCGTGATTGCGCCCACATAGCCGGTCTCTACACGATCCATCCCGGACCACCAGCCGTCCGCACCGCGCCCGTGAATATAGGGGGCCAGCGTGTCTGCCAGCAGCGCAGGAAAGAACTCGTAGCCCTGGCGTTGGTCATCGGGCACCAGCGCGCGGCTGGTCCAGGGCATGCGTTCCATCGCCGGCAACAGCATGGGTGCCGCCAGCGCAAAGCTCATCAAGGCTACCAGCGCCAGCCAACCCAGCCGCTTTAGCTGCAAGCGTGGGAAAATATTAGCGGTTGGGGGAGAGCCGGCGCGTCGCCCCGAGATCAGCGCACGCCATAACCCATATAGCGCCAGCACGATCAGCCCATAAAGTGTCATCTGGCCATGGCCGGACAGCACCATCAAGGCGACCGGAACGCTGGCCCGGACGGCGCGCCGCCAGCCGGGCGCTGCCAGGACCCAATCCAGCGCCAGCAGACTCCAGGGTAACCAGGCCATCGCGTCGTTGATTTGAGGATGCCCTAGATGTACGACAAAGGGGTCGGCCAGCATATAGGCGATGGCGCCCACTAGTCCGGCTGGATGCCTCAGGCGTAATCCTGGCGAGCGGGTGAGAAACAACAAAGTGCCTGTCCCGGCCAACAGTATGCTAAACATGCCGCGCCATAGCACCATCGTCACCGGAGGCGGGGAGAACAAAAAGAGCGGCCAGTTGACGGGATTGAACAAGCCGTATTGGGCTTCGGCCAAGATAGGATCTCCGGCCATCAATAGCGGGTCCCATAGAGGAAAGACGCCTTGCCGTACCTGGCGGGCGATAAAGGCCCAGACGGGATAGAGTTGTCCCCACAGGTCGCCGCCGCCCTTGGGAAAGGCATAGCCGGCCAGCCACACCGGCCAGAAAAAGAGCAGTGCGACGCCTGTTAACAGCAGCACGGCGCCGGCGTCGCGGCCTCGCTGCCGCGTGCCTGGCAGCCGTCCCACCAGCCAAGCCAGCGTTCCCCCTGTCAGGGCTATGCCCAAGCCTGCTAGTTGCATCGTTGTTCCCCTCCTGTGTGTGGCGATTGGTTGACCCTTCGCCGGAATGATTTCCTGGGAGGCTAAAAGTAAAGAGCCCATCGCGTCCCACGGCTTTGATTATACGGTGTTTTACTGTCTGGACAAATTAAAGAATTTACGGTATACTAACGCTCGTTCGTAGAATTGACAAGTTGTAGGAGGATAGGGGATTGGCTAATACAAAGTCGGCTCTCAAGAATATTAGAAAAACGGCGCGCAGGAATGCTCGTAACCGCGTTTTCCGTTCACGGGCGCGTACTTTTATCAAAAAGACACAACTACAAATTGAAGCGGGCGATTTAGCAGCGGCGCAAGAGACAGCCCAGCGGGCCGTCAAGGCGCTGGACAAGGCGGCGCAAAAAGGGATCATTCATCCCAACAACGCCTCCCGGCGCAAGTCTCGTTTGGTCAAGCGATTGAATCAGGCGTTGCAAGCTCAGGCCGAATAGTCGTTCCAAGCTAGCCTGCGATTTTTTTTGGCTTTTTGCCATCGTCACCTGTGCGTGGCGATGGTTTTTTGTGTTGCGTGCAGG
>CAZSJU010000006.1:28867-32160 GCA_964607235.1 uncultured Anaerolineae bacterium
GCCTGGGCTTTGCGTAGGTAGGCCTGCCCCCGTGAAATGGAGCGCTGCTCGGTCTCTTGGGTGCTGAGATAGTGCCCGGCTTGGAGTAATGTGCGTGCCAGGTCAATGCAGCGGCTGCGCTGGCTTGCGGTGTCGACGGCCAATGTATAGTGCTGTAATGGATCTGGGGTGATTTGAGCGAGGACCAAGTGAGCGATGGGGGCCAAATCGGGGCAGCCGCCGGCAGCAACTGCGTCAAAAGTCTGTTGGGCCAAATGCTGCGCTAGCTCGGCTTGTCCCTGGCTCAACGCCAGCTCGGCCAGGCGGGCGTAGGCTTCGGGTTGGCGCCAGCGCAGGTGATGACTTTGGCACAGCACCAGCGCACGTTTGAGGTGTGTCTGAGCCTGAGCGTGCCGGCGTTGCTGCAGGTCAAGTCGCCCCAGCCCTAATAGGGCCTCGACGACCTCTTCGTGGGACTCGCCAGCCTGGAGCGCGGGCAGCGCACGGCGCAGGCATATTTTGGCTTCCTTCTGACGCCCCACATCCAGGTAATACTCTCGCCCTAGCGCCAGGTCGCACCAGGCCCGGCCGGCTTTGTCGTCAATCTCGTCGAAAATGGCGGCGGCCTCTTGCAGCGCCGCCAGCCCCGCGGCATAGTGGCCTTGATGGCAGTGTAATCCTCCTAGATCACGCAATCCGTAGGCCAGCCCCGCACGTTTGCCAATCTCGCGGTCGATCTGGATCGATTCTGCAAAGGCGGCGTGGGCTGCCTCCAAGTCTCCCAAATAATAGCGGGTATTGGCAATGTTGCTCAAGCAGTCAGAAGCGCGGTGTTTGTCGCCGCTCTCGCGATAGATGACCAGCAGGCGCTCTAGTGCGTCGAGGGCATGACGTAATCGGCCCTGGTTAAAAGCGGACACGGCGATGCCCATGTGTATCGCGCTAAGCGCTTGGCGATCGTCTAGTTTTTCTGCCAGGGTCCGGGCACGCGTAAAGAACGCGATGGCCTGGCCGTGGTCTCTCAATTCCTCATGGGCTATCGCAATGTAGCGCAGCGCCGTCATGGCCTCGCGCTGGTAATGCCCTTTTTCCGCCAGTGCCAACGCCTGGCGCGCCAGACGTAACAGCTCTTCGTTATGGGCTTGCCAATAACGAAGATACGCCAACCCATTCAGCACCTGCGCCTGTGCGCGAGGGGAGGCAAGGCCGGCGGCCAGTTCAACGCCGCGTTGCAGGTCTGCTTCGGCTTGATCAAAATTTCCCAAAAGTGTGCCAAGTTGGCCACGGTCCAGATAGAGTTGGAACGCTTGCCCCTCGAACGCTTTGGCAGGCAACTGGCTTAACAAACGTTCTGCGTGATGGTAATAAGCCAGCGCTTCGTCGTTGGCAAACAGCGACCCTGCCTGTGCACCCGCCGCCAGGGCATAGGATAGCGCTTGCTCCGGCTGTCCACCTTGGGCAAAGTGGTGGGCCAGGGTGCCGTAAATCGTCTCCAGGTGATCCTGATAATGCGTTTCTAAAAAGCGGCCGATGCGCTCGTGCAGGTTGCGGCGCAGGGCAAAGGCCAGATTTTTATAGGCGACGTCTTGAGTGAGCGCGTGTTTAAATAGATATTCTAATTCGGGTTCGGGTCGTTCCAGGCGGGTCAGGTCCAATTGTTCCAGGGCCGCGAGCCGCTCTTGCATCTCGGTTGTGCTCATCGTGTAGGGATAGATGCCGCGTAACACGCCATAAGCGAACTGGCGCCCGATCACAGAGGCGACGCGCAATAGGTCGCGGTTAGGCGCTGCCAGCCGGTCCATGCGGGCCAACAGCACGGCTTCAATCGTGTCGGGGATTTCGACCTGCTCCAGTGCACCGACCACGCGATAGGTGCTGTCTTTGTGCAACATGCCGATGTCGATCAAGTTGTTGATTAGCTCTTCGATGAACAAGGGGTTGCCTTGCGTCTTGGCGTTGACCTGGTGCATAAAGGCCGGCGGAAGGTCTATGTCGCCCAATATAGAACGTACCAGGTTGGCCTCTTCTTGGTCTGATAGTTCGCCCAATTGCAAAATGTGGCAAAAAGGTTGCGTCAGGCTGGTCGCAGGGAATGGTTCCCAAGGTCGGCGGTTCTGTCGGCGGCGCGGGCGGTAAGCCAGGCAGAGCAGCACGGGCTGATCGGCGATGTACCCCGCGACGTGATCGATGAGTTCTAGAGAGGCACGATCGGCCCAGTGCAAGTCTTCGAATAGCAGCAAGGTCGGTGTTTGTCGCGCCTGAGCGATGACCAGTTCGGCGGTCAAGTCTAGCAAGCGCCGATGCCGCGCTTGCGGATCAAGTGGTGCCAGCGCCGGGTGTGTTTCACCGCTCGGATGTGTCGGTAACCCCAACAGGCCAGCGACCAGCGCAGCCCATTCACCGAGGTCTAGCCCCAGCGTTTGGCCGCCGCACAAGATTTTATCCAGGCGTTCTTTGGGTGTATCGTTCTCGTGCAGATCGAACTGGGCGCGCCACAGGTCGGCCCAGGGCCAATAGGGAATTTCCATGCCGTGCGACACACAGTCGCCCCCATAGCCCACGCCGTTCGCCTGGAGCCAGCGCCGTACCGCTTCTTCAATCAACCGGCTTTTGCCTACGCCGGCTTGGCCCGTGACGGCCAGTATTTGTCCCTGGCCGCCCAGCGCAGCGGCAATCGCGCCTTCGATGACCGCCAACTCTTCCTGTCGCCCCACTATGCGCCGTCGGCTGAGCAGATAGCGGGTGACCAGAGCGTTTTCGGTGGCCCGTTCGCTTTTTACTAGATAAGGGGTCACAGGCGCTTGTTTGCCCTTGAGCTGGACGGGACCAAGGGGCTGAAACTCGAAACGTTGTGCGGTGCGTGAGCGGGTATAAGCGTCCGCGACGATCTCGCCCTGCGGGCAGACACCCGTCAGGCGGGCCGAGAGGTTGACGATATCGCCCATTACGGTGTACTCGCTACGTGCTGCGCTGGCGTGTGAGGGCTGTTCAACGGCGCCCACGGGTCCGGCGAATACATAGCCCGAAGCCAGGCCGATGCGCTGGGTCTGGATAAAGGGGAGTGTCTCTAGCTCTCGCTGCAGGGCCAGCGCACAACGTAGGGCGCGGGCTTTGTCATCTTCGTGGGCCAGCGGTGCGCCAAAGATGACGTGCAATTGGCTGCCTTTGTCCCCGGTTAGCACACGGTTCAGGTTGCCGTCATAACGGTGAATGATCTCTTGGGCTTGTGTGACATAGGTTTGTAATTTCTGTCCGACTTGGGGGTCATTTGCATAATCTGGCCCGGCAAAGCTGACAAAGAGGCTGGTCACGGG
>CAZSJU010000007.1:0-8597 GCA_964607235.1 uncultured Anaerolineae bacterium
TGTGGTGAGCCTGTCGAACCATCAGGACTGGGGTTTAGGGTGATCCAGGCGTTGTGATACCCGCGCGTCGCGACCAGGGTATCGCAGGCGCCCTGGATCAGACGATCGCGATCCTTTTCCCGCACGACAAGTTGGTTGACGTTGCGGATGGCCTGCAGCACGCGGTTCAGGTGCGCTACCTTTTCCTCGACCTGCACCCGCGCACTGATATCCCGGGCAATCCCCCACAGGTAACGGGGCTGACCTTTTTCATCCAAGGCGGTATAAGACTGGAGTTCTACCGGAAACACGGTGCCATCCTTGCGGATGTACTCTTTGTGGTAAATGCCCGAGTAACCCTCTTGCAGCAGTCGTTTTTCCCAAATCTCTTTCCGTTCCCAGTCGCGCCAGCACGGCGGCGTAATTTCATAGAAATCCGCTTTTTGCCCGAGTTCGTCCAGCGTATAGCCCAGCATGTGGCAATAAGCCTGGTTGGCATCCAGGAAGCGGCCTTGGGCATCCACTACTACAAACCCATCCCGGCTGTTTTCAAAAAGTTCCCGGTAACGTCGTTCGCTCTCGCGCAGCGCTTTGAGTGTTGTCTCCCTTTGGGATTCGGCCCGCTGGCGCTCGGTGATTTCTTGCCGCAGTTGCGCGTTGGCCTGTTCCAACTCGGCGGTGCGTTCCTGCACGTGGCGCTCCAAGTCTTGGTGGGCCTCTTGCAGCGCGACTCTGGCGCGTCGCCGCTCGATGGCGTACAGCAGGGCGTGGGCCAGCAGCGAACCGTTCATCTCGCGCTTGAACAAATAGTCATCTGCACCGGCGCGCACGGTGTGCCGGGCCAGTGCTTCGTCCTCGCGCCCGGTCAGCACGACGATGGGCATATAGGGGGCGTGGGCGCGCAATCGGGCAAAGGTGTCGCCGGCCTGGCTATCGGGCAGGTCCAGGTCTGACAATACCACGTCGACATCGCCCTGGTCCAGGTGCGCCAGCCCGGCAGTCAGGCTATCTACCCAGGTCAACTCGATCTGAGGCAGGTCCCATCCCAACGCGCTGGCCTCGTGCAACATCTCGCGGATCAGCCGGGCGTCACCGGGGTTGTCCTCGATGGACAGGGCCTTGATCATTTCCAGTGGCATAGGTTGCCTCCTCAATTCGACGGCGCGCGCGCGAATGTGAACGACACTACCGCGCCGTCATCATTCCACCACTTAACCTCGCCGCCCAAGGTGCGCGTCGCGTTGATCTGTACTAACCACAGCCCCACGTTTTGCCGCCGCCCCGCCAGCACATCGTCCGGCATCCCCGGGCCATCGTCGCGAAAGACCACGCGCACTTTTCCCAGCTCGTCATTCTCCTCTAATGCGGCGATCTGTACGTGAATCCGACCCTGGGATCGCTCGCAAAAGGCGTACTTGGCACTGTTGGTGGTCAACTCGTTGATCACCAGGGCTACCGCGATCGCCTGGCGCGACGTCACGTACAGAGGCGCGTCTGGCGCGTCCGCGGTGACCGCGATGTGATGCTGAATGGGCGAGCCGCTCAACGCCGCGCGGATCACCTTTGTGACCACCGCACCCAGGTCGAGCGCGGCCCCTTGGGCGCCGGCGAGCATGCGATGGACCGTGACCATTCCGTGGATCCGGCTGGCGACGTCGTCCAGCGCGGTTTTGAAATCGGCCTGGTCGTCCAGAGGGCGCCGTCGCTCCACGTCGAGGATGGACAGAATCATGGTCAGGTTGTTCAACACGCGATGATTGACTTCGTGCAGCAGCATGGCGTTCGTTTCGGCCGCCTGCTGCGTTTGCTCTAACAAGCGCGCCTGTTGCAGCGCGATGGACAGTGAGACGGCGACCTCTTGCAGGATATCGACGTGGGTGGGCTGGAAAAAGTTGGGCATGTGGCTTCCCAAATTGAGGGTGCCAACCAGGGCGCCTTGCACCAGCAGCGGCACGCTGACAAAAGAGCGTATACCGTTGGTCATCAGTGTACGTTCCAGAGGGGTAGGCGCCTCTAGCGCGGCGGCATCATGGACCAGGTGCGGCTGCCCCCGTTGGAGCGTCGTGATCATGGGTTGGCCGGCGTTGGAAAAGGGGTACCAGCGCGCGGTATTGGCTTGTAATGTGCCATTGATGAGGACGATCAGGTCCCGGCTCTGTTGCTGGGATGGATCGATTTCAGCGATGCTGGCGTGACGGCAAGGGATGAGGGCGTGCAGGCGGGTGAGCGCCGCGCGCGTGATCTCTGTTGAGGATTGGGCGGCCAGAATCGCGGTGTCGATCTCGTGCTCGATTTGTAGACGCTCGGCATATTGATGCAGGGCTTGTTCGGCCTGTTTGCGTTCGGTGATATCCACCACACTGCCCAGGAAATACAAGGGCTTGCCTGTAGCGTCTCGAATCAGGTTAGCGTCGAGGATGCCATGGACAACGCGCCCGTTCTTGTGTGTGAACCGCTTTTCCATACGATAGTGGTCGATTTCGCCCGCCGCCAGTTGCGACTGCTTGCGCAAATTTTCTTCAATGAGCTCCGGATGTGTGACGTCTTTGAGGTGCTTGCCGATCAGTTCCGCTTCACGGTATCCCAGCATGCGACAATAGGCCTCGTTCGCACTTTCAATCTGAAAATCTAGCGCGACCCGCGCCACGCCAATTGCCATGTGTTCATAAACTTGCCGGAACCGCGCTTCGCTCTCCCGCAGCGCTTTGAGTGCTGCTTCCCTTTGCGACTCGGCCTGCACCCGTTCGGTGATGTTCTGTACAAAGGCAAAGCCGAAATCCAGGCTTCCGGTCTCATCCTTGAATAGCGAAGCCGCCACATCCACCCAGAGCGTGTGCCCGTCCTTGTGGATGTAGCGCTTTTCCATGCGATACTCGCTCGTCTTTTCTTGCCACATCTCTTTGATCAAGCGCTGTTCGCGTGTCAGGTCATCGGGGTGTGTGAAATCTGCAAAGTTTAGGCGTAAAAGCTCTTTGCGGCTATAGCCCACCATGTTGGCCAGCGCGGCATTGCAATCGGTCAGATTGCCTGCACTATCCACAATGCCCACGCCGATAGGTGAGCGGTGAACGGTCATTCTAAAGCGTTCCTCGCTCTTGCGCAAGGCTTCCAGCGTGGCTTGCCTTTGCGACTCGGCCTGCACCCGCTCGGCGACCTGGGCGCGCAACGCTTCATTGGCTTGGGCCAGTGCGGATGTCCGTTCCTCGACCCGTCGCTCTAATTCGTCTTGCGTCTTTTGTAGTGCTTCCAGTGCTGCTTCCTTTTGCGCTTTGGCTTGCTTGAGGCGCAACATGACCGCTACTCGTGTCAAAAGTTCCCGGTTTGAGATGGGCCGGATGATATAGCCGTCGGCGCCTGCTTCCATCCCCCTGACCAGGTCATCGGATAAAGTCTGGTCAGCGCTCAACAAGACCACAACGCTATTGTCCAGCCCCGGTTCCCATTTGATGCGCTGGCAGACCTGGACGCCATCCATGTCGGGCAGGGCCATTTCCAGCAGGATCAAGTCTGGTTTTTGCGCTTGGGCCAACCGCAGACCTTGGGCGCCCGTTTCTGCTGCAGTGACTGCATAGCCGTGCTCTTGCAACGCACAAAGAGCGGCACGCCGTCGCTGCGGGTCGTGGTCTATTAAAAGTGTGCGAACTGTCTCACTCATCTCTTGTCTCTCATTCGCGCCGGTCTGTGTGGCTTGACTGACCTCTAGACTTTTCTGGACCCTGGGTCGCCGCGTCCGGCAGGGTGAAATAGAACGTCGCGCCTTGCCCTGGTGTGCTCTCTACCCAGATTTGTCCGCCGTGATGTTCCACGATGCGCTTGCATAGTGCCAGCCCGATGCCCAATCCTGGATATTCCTGCTCTGTGTGCAGGCGCTGGAAAATTTGAAAGATGCGCCCGGTTTGCTGTGGATCGATGCCGATGCCGTTATCCGCGACCGAGAAGCGCCACGCTTTACCCGCTTGTTCCGCCGAAATGTGTACGCGCGGCGGCGCGTCCTCACGTCGGAACTTTATCCCATTGGCGATCAGGTTCTGAAAGACTTGGGCCAGTTGTGCATAATCTGCCATGACCTGGGGCAATTTATCATAGGTGACCTCGGCGCCACTTTTCCGTATCGCGCGTCCCAACGCCATCAGCGCGCGCTCTACCAACGCTTCCACGTCGGTCAGGGCGAGCGCTTTGCCGTGGGTCTCTACCCGCGACAAATCCAACAGCGCCATAATCATCTCTTGCATCCTGTGAGCGTTGTCCATGACGCGGTCGATGTATTCGTTCGCATTGTCGTCCAGTTGATCGCCCGCCCGCCTCTTCAAAAGGCGCAAAAAGCCCTCCATTGTGCGCACCGGCGCTTGCAGATCGTGGGAGATGATGTAACCGAACTGCTCCAGTTCTTGATTGCTGCGTTCCAGCTCGGCAGCATAGCGCTCAAGTTTCCCCTCTGCTCGCTCCCGTTCGATGATTTCATCCTGCAAGACGGTGTTCAGATGTTGGAGCCGCTCGGTGTATTGGCGTAGGGTTTCTTCGATTCGCTTGTGTTCAGTGATGTCATGGGTAAATTCGGCAATACCAACGACATCTCCTGTTTGCGCCATGATGGGATTAAAGGCCAAGTCATAGTATTTGCGCTCACCATCGATCTCGTATTCAAACACTTCTCTGTGACGCTCGCCGTTCAAGACACGGTTGATGATCGTTTTCCAATGTTTTCTGGCATCCTGTGGCAAATAGTCGATCGTCTTGAGGCCAGGCGCTGCCTCTGTGCCGAATAGTTTGAGAACGATACGCGCGAAAGCGTCGTTGTAAATCGTGACGCGGAAATCGCGGTCACGTGCCGCGATAATATCCTGGGTATTATCAATGAGCGCTTGTAAATTAGCCTTGCTCTCCCGCAAGGCATCCTCCGCCCGCTGACGCTCGATGACCTCTTGTTGTAACTGTTCGTTTCGTTGGTGGATGTCTTGAAACAGCAGCGCATACGGTTGGCGTAGGCCGGTTTCCAGGATCGCGCGATAGATACAGTAAAAGGCGAAAATTTTAAAAATGTGCCCTATAAAGTTGGAAAACCCATAGACGCTGGCATAGGATGTAAAAGCCAGCTCTGAGATGATGGTAAAAGCGATCGCCGTTACCAGCCAGACAAAGATGTCAGGGTTAAAAGCATCGCGCTGCCGGACGAGGCGCAGGATGGCGCCGCCGAGCAGGAGTGAGATGATATACTCGTTCACGATCTTGAATTGCGTCAACCCCTGGCCCTCGATGTAGCAGTCGGGGAAGAGGCGAGCAAAGATCAGCCCCAGCAAGACTGTGCTGAGGAGGGTGTAAAATCCCACCTGCAGGCGGCGGTCCACTTTGCGCGAGAGAAATTCCGGGGCGATGAGCAGCGACAAGCTTTGCACATAGCGTGTGGCGATCCATAGTTGTGTGGGGAGATTGGCGTCGTAACCGGCAAAAAAGTTCATTCCCTTATACGCCAGCGTGTGCACCAGATCCAGGCCGCCGACAAAGAGAAGCGCGATGCTCAAGAACTGGAGATAGCCGTGTTCTGTCAAGTCCCACGTGTTCCACGCCACGACAAACACCGCGCTGGCTATGACGATGCTAAAGCCCTCTGCCAGGGTGTGAAAGAGCAAATAGTTGTAGCGGCTGACGATGAAAAGCCCAACCGCTACGGCTATGCCGAGCAGCCCATAGACAAAAATAAAGTGGGTGGATGGTTTTTCTTGGCTCATACTTGCCTATTTTCGCTTTCAGCCCGAGTGCTCGGGCATCTTTTACTGGCGCAACGCGTCGGCCACCGCCTGGGCCAGGCGCTCAAAGCTAAGCGGTTTGGTCAACCAGGCACGCAATCCCTTGTCGCGCAACGTCTCGAGTTTCTTTTTCATCGGGTGACCGGTGAGCAGGATCATTGGCGTCGGCCAGCCTTGCTCTCGCAGCGCGTCCAGCAGAGCGACGCCGCCCATCCCCGGCATCACCACGTCGCTCAACACCAGGGCGACCTGTTCTCCCTGCGTTTCCATCAAGGCCAGCGCTTCCTGGCCGCTCGTCGCTTCCAGCGTCTGATAGTGCCATCCCGCCAGGCTGTCCACCAGCGCGGCCCGCAGCGCGTCTCCGTCCTCCACGACCAGCACCAACTCGCCCCGCCCCTGCGGGATGGCAGAGATGTCCGGCCGAGTCTCCTCGGCCGGATGCATCGTCAACGCGGGCAGATAGAGGGTAAAGGTCGTCCCCTCACCGACCTGAGTCTCTAGGCCAATATGCCCATTGTGCTGCCGCACGATGCCATACGTCTGAGGTAGTCCCAGTCCGTGACCCAGCGGCGCCCGGGTGGTGAAAAAGGGCTCATAGATGTGCGACATCGCCTCGGGCGGGATGCCTGTTCCGGTGTCCGTTACGATCACTTTTATCCATTCTCCCACAGACATCTCGGGTAATGGTGGGTCTTGATCTTCTGTGACCCGCAACCGTCCGAGGCCGATGCGTAACTGGCCTCCTTTTGGCATCGCGTCGCGCGCATTGAGCGCCAGGTTTACCACAGCTTGGCGTATTCGTTTTGGGTCGCCATTGATCGTGACCGGGGGGGCACATTCGCGCGTCAATTCAATGTGGATGTCCTGCGGCAAGGTGCGCTCTAGCAATGCCAGCGTCTCTTCCAAGAGCGCTGCCACGTCCATGGTCTTTCGATCGAGCGCCGCGCGCTGGCCGAAATCCACAAGTTGCTGCACCAGATCGGTGGCATATCGCGTTTGCTGGGCAATGACGCCCAACCGCTCGCGAATCTGGAGGGGTAGCGCGGGCTCGGGCAATGACATGTTGGTGTATAAGGCGATGACGGCCAGGACGTTATTGAATTCATGCGCAAAGCCGACCGCCAATTGACCCACGACCGCCAGCCGCTCTTGTCGGATCACTTTTTCCCGCGCCGCTTTCAGTTCGGCCAGCATTTCTGCCAGACGACGGTTGCTTTCGCGCAGCGCCATCATGTCGTCGAAACGCGCCATGGCGATCGTGATCGCCCGTTCCAGTTCGCGCGTATTGGGCGGTTTGACCAGATACGCGCCTGCACCGGCTGCGCTGGCCTCTATGACCAGTTCTTCCGTTTCGTAGGCCGTCAACATTACCACCGGTGTAGGGTGACGCTCTTGGATCAGCCGCGCGGCCTCGATCCCGTCCATCCTGTCCATCTTGATGTCCATCAAGATCACGTCGGGCTGCAAGGCGTGGGTCATTTCAACCGCTTCAACCCCATCCGCGACTTCTCCGACGACGGTATACTTTAATTCTTCTAGCAATGCGCCGACCATTTTACTGACCAGATAATCGTCCTCGGCGATCAGCACCCGCACATTTTCTCGATTGTTCATCCCTCTTCTCTTTCGTATCGGTCTAGCCCCGAAACGTTCGGACCTCTGACCTCAAAGACCTTTTATAAACGGTTACGCATTTCCTGCTTGAGCCGGGAATCGAATGACCGCCACTGCACCGTCCGCGTTCTGTAACGTTAACGTTCCGCGCAGCCCGTTGCGCACGATGTTGTGTACCAAGTCGAATCCTATATTGTGGCGCCCCATCTGGAGGACGTCTTGAGGGTAGCCTGGGCCATCGTCTCGAAACTCGCACACCACGTCGCCTCTTTCAAGCGTGATTTGGAAAGTGATTTGTGCCTTGTCGCGCCCTTGCAAAGCATGCTTGACCGTATTGGTCGTCAGCTCGCCGATGATCAGGGCCAGGTGATGCGCTTGATCGGCCGTGACGTGCACGGGAGAGCCAGACACGTAGGTGGACACCTGTTTGTCGCGCGGCAGCGCTTCCAACGAAACATAGATAATTTTGCTAACCAGATCGCTCAACCGGAGGGGGGTCCACCTGGACGCCGACAACAAGTCGTGAGCCGTGGCCAGCCCGTGTACCCGGCTGATCAGGTCGTTCATCGTCGCAAAGTACGTTGCGCTGTCGTCTACCTCGACGCGGTCTCGCGCGACATAGAGCAAGCCCAGGACGCTGGTCAGGTTGTTTTTGACGCGATGATTGACCTCTCTTAACAGCACGGTTTGGGTCTCGGCGTCTTGCCGCGTCTGTTCGTACAGCCGCGCGTTCTCGATGGCGATCGCCGCAAAAGTGGCCAACGGTTCCAGCAGTTCTAAATCTGCTGTGCTAAAGCGATCTATTTCCGTATCGACCACCTGTAGCACGCCGAGCACGCCGTTCTTGACCCGCAACGGGACGGTGAGGATGGCGTGCAGTGTCAAGCCGGTTTGTTCATCCACACCCTCAAAATGGCGTGTTTCAGTCTGCACGTCTGGAACGATTAAACTCTCACCGCTGTGGGCCACCTGGCCGGCCAATCCTTGCCCCAGCGCTAACCGCCAGCCACGCACGATCTCACTGTGCGGGCCGGTGGCGTGTTGGCAGACCAGTTCGCCCGTCTCGGAAGCGCTCAACCAGATCGAGCAGGCTGTCACGTCCAATAGATCACGCACTTTTTCCAGAATGTTGACCAGCACCTGGTCCAGATCGAGGATGGACACGAGTACCTGGCTCGCCTGGTTGAGCATGACCAGTTCGCGGTTGCGCCGTCGCAGCGCCTCCAACGCTGCCTGTTTTTGGGACTCGGCCCGCACCTG
>CAZSJU010000007.1:8697-16081 GCA_964607235.1 uncultured Anaerolineae bacterium
GTTCTCGACCAGCGTGCGGAATTTTTTTTCGCTCTTTTGCAATGCCTCGATTGCTGCCTGCCTTTGCGCCTCGGCCTGCATCTGCTCGGTGATGTCTATGCCAACGGCCCACTGGGCCCAGCCGGGAATGGGCACCGCATTGGATATGTTGGTCCAACTGACTGTTTTGATGTCCCCGTCTTTACACCAGATGTCCCATTCGAAATGATAAAAATCAGCGCTGTGCTCACTTATTTCCGCCCGTACCTGCTCCATGCGCTCGGAAACGGGATACAGCAGCGCTATGGCCTCGGGATTACCGATGATCTCGTCGGCGCTATAACCGGTCACCCGCCCACACTCGCGGTTCCACAGCACAATGTTCCCTTTTGCATCCAGCGCGTCGATCATGACCGGCATGTTTTGCACGAGCAGACGCAGTCGTTCCTCACTCTGGCGCAACGCTTGGACCGCAGCCTGCTTTTGAAACTCGGCCCGCACTTGCTCAGTGGTGTCTATGATAAATCCTTCCAGTCCCACAACCTTGCCACTGTGAACGACAGGGTTGGCGGAAAAGATATGATAGCCTACAGAACCGTCTTTGCAAAGTCGCCCAGAGTCGGCGGTTGGGATCAGCGCTCCAGCGAGTAATTTTTTCACGTTGCTGTGTGCTTTTTCCATATCCGTCTCGACCTGGGTCAGGGAGAAATGCTGACCCAGCACCTCTTTCCGAGTGTACCCGTGCATTTGCAACCAGGCATCGTTGACATGCTGGAACCGCCCCTCCTGATCAATGTAAAAATAGCCCGCCTGCGTACTCTCGATAATTTTGCGGAATCGCTCCTCACTCTCACGTAATGCCTGTTCTGCTTGCTTGCGCTCGGTAATATCTTCAAAAATCGTAGCAAACTGACCCCTTTGGGGACTAAAGACGAGTACTGAATACCATTTACCCAAAGATTGCGAGTACTGCTCGAAACGGGCGTCTTGGCCAGTGAGAGCGGCTTTTCCATACCGGCCTATCCAGTTTGCAGGATCCTCTTTGGTTCCCGGAAGGGCCTCGGTGACTTTTTTGCTGATGAGGTCCTCGCGTTTTAAACCAGTGAGCTGCTCAAAGGCCGAGTTGACCTCTAGGAACACATAGTCAATAGGCCGACCTTTTTCGTCTACCAATATTTCGTGGAGGGCAAAGCCGTTCATCATTTTCTCGAATAGCAAGCGATATTTCTTTTCACTGCCCTGTAATGCTTTCTGGGCCTGTAAACGCTCGGAGACCTCGGCACGCAACGCCTGGTTGGTTTGGGCCAGCTCTGCCGTCCGTTCCTTGACCCGCATCTCTAACTCGTCGCGCGTCTTGCGCAGCGCTTCGAGCGTCGCTTCTCTCTGGGACTCGGCCCGACGACGCTCTGCGATTTGCTGCTGCAGTTGCGCGTTGGCCTGCTCCAACTCGGCGGTGCGCGTCTGCACACGGCGCTCCAGGTCGTCGTGGGCCTCTTGTAGCGCCACCCTGGCGCGTTGCCGCTCAATGGCGTACAACAGGGCGTGGGCCAGCAGCGACCCGTTCATCTCACGTTTGAACAAATAGTCGTCCGCGCCGGCGCGCACGGTGTGCCGGGCCAGCGCTTCGTCCTCGCGCCCGGTCAGCACGACGATGGGCATACCAGGGACGTGAGCGCGGAGCCGGGCAAAGGTGTCGCCGGCGCGGCTGTCGGGCAGGTCCAGGTCCGACAACACCACGTTGATGTCGCCCTGGTCCAGGCGCGCCAGCCCGGCAGCCAGGGTAGCCACGCCGGTTAACTCGAACCGGGGCAGGTCCCACCCCAACGCGCTGGCCTCGTGCAACATCTCGCGGATCAGCCGGGCATCACCGGCATTGTCCTCAATGCACAAGACCCTAATCGTCTCCAGGGGCATAGGTTGTCTCCTTTTTCTCCGTCCAAAAGGGTAAAATAGAACGTCGTGTCCAGGCCTGGCGCGCTTTTTGCCTGGATGCGCCTGCCACGGCGAGCGACGACTTTTTCATAGGCGCTGGCTATTCGTGCAACGCGTCGGACACCGCTTGGGCCAGGCGCTTGAGGCCTGGCGGCTTGCTCAACCAGGCGCTCAGCCCTTGCGTGCGCAGTGCTTCAAGCTCCTTTTCCATAGGGTGACCGGTGAGCAGAATCACCGGCGTCGACCAGCCCCGCTCGCGCAACGTGTGGAACAAGGCCTTGCCCCCCATCTCTGGCATCACCACGTCGCTCAATATCAGGGCGATTTGCTCTCCTTGCGTCTCCATCAGCGCCAACGCGGCTTTGCCGTTCGTTGCCTCTAGCGTCTGGTAATTCCATCCCGCCAGGCTGTCCACCAGTGCGGCGCGCACCGCATCCCCGTCCTCGACTATCAGTATCACCTCGCCCTGTCCCTGCGGGATGGCAGAGACGTCCGGCGGGGATGATTCGGCCGGGCGCACGGCCAACGCGGGTAAGTAGATGGCAAAGGTTGTCCCCTCACCGACCTGTGTTTGTATGTCAATGTGCCCTCTATGCTGTCCGACGATGCCGTATACCTGCGCCAGCCCGAGCCCGCTGCCCTGGCCTGGCGTTTTGGTGGTAAAGAACGGCTCAAAGATGTGGGGTAGTGTGTCCGGCGCGATGCCGGTGCCCGTGTCCGATACCGTCAGGCGGATCCATTCCCCCGCCGTGGGGCCCTGTTGGTTCGACAAGCTGACTGATGAGGTCTGTCGAAGGGCTGCGTCTGGCAAGGACGATGATTGGCCCGGCTCGACCTGGACTCGCTCCAATCCTATCCGCAACATCCCTCCCTCCGGCATCGCATCCCGTGCGTTGACGGCCAGGTTGGTGAGCACCTGCTGCATGCGCGTGGGGTCGGCGTGGGCTGTGTATTCGTCTCGCCCATACTCTAACGCTATCTCGATGTGATCCGGCAACGTCCGCTCTAGCAACTTGACCTGTTCTTTCAGCAATGGCAACAGGTCGAGGGGCCGCCGTTCCAGCACCGTCCGCCGGCTAAAGTCGAGGATCTGCTCGATCAACCGGGTGGCGTGCCAGGCTTGCTGGTTGATGGTGGTCAACCGTTCCCGATTTCGTTCGGACAAGCCCTCTGCGCACTCGATCGTACGGGCGTAGAGGATAATAGTGGCCATAATGTTGTTGAAATCGTGGGCGATGCCGGCCGCCAGTTGGCCCACGGCGGCCAGGCGCTCTTGCTGCTCAAGTTGTTCACGGATCTCTCGCTCGCGGGTCACGTCGTTGAGCACCAGCACCCAGTGCTTTGGCGCGGGGCCAGCCTCATCTGGCCGCCGATCTGCCGGAGGGGGTATCGAGGCCGCTGCCACCGGCCGGGCAAGGGCTTCAAAAGTGCGATTGTCAGCCTTGACCTCGTGCCATAGCCCTTTGGTCGGGGGGGAGGTGAGCAATTCGTCCAGGGCACGGTCGCCCAGGTGGGTCAGGCGCTCACCGACTTGGACGTTGGACAGGATCGCCAGGTCGCCCTCGGCCACGGGGTTGGCCTGCAAGACCCGCCCTTGGTCATCCAGCAGCAGCACGCCCGCCGGCACGCTGGACAGGACCTGCTCCATCTGCTGCGCCTGCTCGTGCACCTGGGCGGCCAGGCGCGCACGCGCCCGCTTTGTCTGCACCTGCTCGCTAATATCCTGGCCGAACTCGACGAGCGCGACGACCTGGCCCGCTTGATCCAAGATGGGATAGCCGCGCAGGAACCAATACCTGCCATCGGGCGTCTGTTGTTCGCTTTGCCGGGGCGCCTTTACGTCGCGCGCTTTTAAAAGGGGACAATTCGCGCAAGGTACGTCGCGTTGATGCCATATCTCGTAGCAATGTCGTCCGATCAGTTCCTCGGGTGATTTGCCGACGGATTCGCTTGAGACGCGGTTGGCCCAGATCACGCGCAAATCTGTGTCATAGTAGGCCACCATTTCGGCCGTAGAATTGAGGATCAAGTCCTTTTGTTGCTCACTGGCACGCAGCGCCTCAATCGCCGCCTCCCTTTGGGCTTCGGCTTGCTTGTATTCGGTGACGTCAAGCAACATGCCGGTCCAGCAAATGCTCCCGTCGGCAAGAGTCCGCGGGCTGGAAACGCCGCGCAGCCATTTGGGCTCACCGGTCTGGGGCAGGACCCGGAATTCTTGTCGCCAGGGGCGCATGGTCTGGGCTGATTCCTCAATCGAAGTCCACATGCCCGAGACGTCATCCGGATGTATGTCGTCAAATAGCTTTGAAGGCTCCTGCAGTTCTTCCGCGGGCCTATCAAAGAGTGTCTGCGCACCATCGCTCATAAAGGACACTTGAAACGTACCGTCGGGCCGGCGGATAAACTGGAAAACGGCGCCGGGCACGTTAGAGACCACATCGCGCAAGCGCTTTTTGCTCTCGCGCAATGCATTTTCCAACTGCACGCGCGCGGTGATGTCGCGACACGTGCCAAAGTAGCCCTGAAACGCGCCGGCGTCGTCAAACAGCGGCGTCGCGTTGGTTTCAAAGACGACGGGGTGACCGTCTTTGTGGATCAGTGTGTTTTCCAGCGCGACGATGCGTTCGTGCTTGGCGGCAAGCGCTGTAAAGCACGCGCCGACGTGACGCGCCTCCGCAGCTTCCATAAAGTCAAAGGGTGTCTTGCCGCATAGCTCCTCGGGCTTACAGCCGACGAGTTTTTCGGCATTCAGGCTGGCATAGGTGTACGTTCCTTCAGTGTCAACCTGCCAGATCCAATCCATCGTGTTTTCGATCAGCGTGCGAAATTTTTCTTCAGACACGCACAGTTTTTGGTCCGTCTCCCGTCTTTGTGTGATGTCGACCACGCTCGCAATGGCGTACTTGATGCTACCCGCTGCATCTCTGACGACGTTGGAGAGCAGCTTTATCCAGACGATGTGCCCATCCTTGTGGATATAGCGCCTCTCGACTTCAAACGTGTCCGTTTCACCGGCCATCACGCGTGCGATGTTATCGTCGTCAAGGTGCAGGTCGTCAGGGTGGGTGATGTCCCTGAACGTCAGGTCCTGTAATTCGTCCTTGGTGTATCCGACGATTTCGCCAAGCCGGGCGTTTACTTGGGCAAAACGGCCATCGGGCGTCACCTGCGCAACGCCCACCGCCGCCTGCTCGAAAACGGTCCTGAACAGTTCTTCGCTCTCGCGCAGCGCCTCCAGGTCAGCCTCCCTTTGAGACGTGGCCCGTTTTTGTTCGGTGATGTCCCAAGCGACGTGGACAATGCCAGCCAGGTGGCCATCTTGATGAACGGGCGATTCTATGAACATGGCGGGAAAGGTGGCGCCATCTCGCCGTCGTACCCGCAGCTCTCCGGACCAGCTTGAACCAGACTGCAATTGTTCCATCCGTTCAGTGACCTGCCCCTCTGTGCCCGGCGCCATTGTGATATCCTCAATGGGGCAGCCAAGTACCTTGTCCGCTGGCCAGCCGTACAGCCTCTCGGCAAAGCGATTCCAGTAAATGATCTTGCCGTCCAGGTCCGTGGCGATGATGGCCTGTTCTACCGCCTCTAGCAGTTGGGCCTGAAAATGGACCTCGTCTTCTGCCTGCTTGCGCGCTGTGACGTCGCGCAAAGTCGCCAGGTACACCGGATGTCCGTCCCATTCGCTCGCGGTGACGTGCATCTCGGCCACGGCAACCTGTCCATCTCGACGCAAGAGGTCGAGTTCCGTCATCTGACCGGCGCCCATCGGAAAACCAAAAAGCGAGCCGACCAGTTCGTCGGCGCCGCGACCCAGTAGCCGCTCGGCGGCCTGATTGACAAAGCGCACGACACCCTCCCGGTCGACCACAAGGATGCCGTCAGCGTTGTGCGCGATGATGTTTTGAAAGCGTCGCTCACTGACTTGTAGCGCTTGGCGAGTTTCTCCCAGTTGTTGCTCTAACGTCTTGCTGGCCGTGGACATTGGACCCCTCCCATTGTGCTTGGCTTTTCTTCATTATCGGAATTTTAGCACAATTGACCAGTTCTTTTAATTTCTATGTGTCGGATAGGGGCATCGTTCAACGGATCTTGGTCGCGTCTGTCAGAGTGGATGCCGGTGTCCTTCCCCCTATCGATTTTAAAGCACGCGTAGCGGCCGGTTTGTACGCGCGCAGTGCGGTCGCCGCTCACGCACTGGCTCGAACCCCTCGCGCATATAAAGCCTGAGCGGGGGGATGAGCGATAGGGGGCCGTTGCGTAAAAGTGGCCACGGCCTAACGATCATCAGAACATAAAGTGCGCTAATGTTGTCATAGCTTACACCTTTATGGCAAAAACATCAACTCTTGTCCCCATTCATCCTACAGTATATTGCGCGCTTTTGCGCGTCCCAACCGCGCTGAAGCGCCTATGGCGCCCGCTGGATGGCAGGGGCAGGGGATGGGCCTTTTGACCCTTTTGTGATAACCTTGGGCGCATCTGTGTTACGTGCGCTGGCCGTGCTTGGGCGACGTCACTTCAATAGCCGTGATAGAGTTGACGTCCCATCGCCAGGGGCATATAATACGTGAGACATCAAAATAGGTGCGGGTGCCCTCTGGGCACCGGCATAGATTATGGAGTGATGGACCTTGTCAGAATCAACGCGAAACATTGAAAAAGAGACCTCTCGTCCCAAGCGCCGGCCGCGTTGGCTAAAGGTGCAGGCCCCGACGGGCGAGACCTACCGCAACATCAAGCGCCTGATGCGCAGCAAGTCGCTGCACACCATTTGTGAGGAGGCGCATTGCCCCAACATCGGCGAGTGTTGGGGGCATGGCACTGCTACGTTTCTCATCCTGGGCGACATTTGCACCCGTTCTTGTCGCTTTTGCGACGTCACCACCGGTCGCCCTGAACCGATTGACTGGGAGGAGCCGGAGCGTGTGGCCCAGACGGTGCAGGCGATGGGCTTGCGACACGTGGTCATCACGTCCGTCAACCGGGACGAACGCGAGGACGGCGGCGCGCCCATCTTTGCCCAGTGCATCGAACGCATCCGTGAGCTGCAGCCGGGATGCACTGTTGAGGTGCTCATCCCGGATTTCAAGGGCGACGTGAACGCGCTCAAGATCGTCATGGACGCGCGACCCGACATCCTGAACCACAACGTCGAGACGGTCAAGCGCCTGTTCCGGGACATCCAGCCGCAGGATCATTACGAGTGGGCTATCTCGACCCTGACCAACGCCAAAAAGTTGTGGCCCCAGGCGGTCACCAAGAGCGGCATCATGGTCGGGTTGGGCGAGACGTTTGAAGAGGTGGTCGAGGTGATGCGCGACTTGCGCGAGATCGACGTGGACATCCTGACGATCGGGCAATACTTGCAGCCTTCGCGCCAGCATATTCCCATCGACCGTTACTATACCCCCGAAGAGTTTGAGGAATTTGAACGCCTGGGCCTGGAGATGGGCTTCAAGTGGGTGGAGAG
>CAZSJU010000007.1:16181-31711 GCA_964607235.1 uncultured Anaerolineae bacterium
CACGCACTACAAACGGGTCTGGTTCATAGTAGGCGCTTCAGCGCCGTTGGGGGCGCGCTAAAGCACGCACTACAAACGGGTCTGGTTCATAGTAGGCGCTTCAGCGCCGTTGGGGGCGCGCTAAAGCACGCACTACAAACCGGGCTGAAATCACAAAGGGGAAGCCTCTCCAGGCTTCCCCTTTATCATCGTTGGCTCCTCGGCCAAGACTCGAACTTGGAACCCGTCGGTTAACAGCCGACTGCTCTGCCAATTGAGCTACCGAGGAACACTGGCGGACATTATACTCAATTTGAGCCTTTCTGTCAAGGTCAGGTCAAATAGTCCCGCAGTTTGCGGCTGCGGAAGGGGTGGCGCAGCTTGCGCAGGGCTTTGGCTTCGATCTGGCGGATGCGTTCGCGCGTGACGCCAAAGGCCTGGCCGACCTCTTCCAGTGTGTGCCCCTGACCATCTTTGAGCCCAAAACGCATCTCTAGTACCTCCCGCTCACGCTTGCTGAGGGAATCCAGGATCGACTGGACCTGTTCCTTGAGCAATTGGTTAGAGGCGGCGTCTACCGGTCCTTCAATGGTCTCGTCCTCGATAAAATCGCCCAACTGGCTGGACTCTTCCGAGCCTACAGGCATTTCCAGGGACATCGGCTCCTGAGAGATGCGCATGATGCGGCGCACCTTGCTGGCGGCCCGGCGCAGCTTGCGCTCCAGCGCATAGTCCAGCGGCTCTTCTTCGGACCAACTGCGCGCGATGGCTTGTACCTCTTGGGGTTCCAACAGGTCCATCTCTAGCGCGATTTCTTCTGACGTGGGGTCCCGGCCTATTTCTTGCACCAGCCGGCGTTGCACTCGCAACAGCCGGTTGATGGTTTCGACCATATGCACCGGGATGCGGATGGTGCGCGCCTGGTCGGCGATGGCTCGACTGATAGCCTGGCGGATCCACCAGGTGGCATAGGTGGAGAATTTGTAGCCTTTGGTGTGATCAAACTTTTCCACCGCTCGCAACATGCCAATATTGCCTTCCTGGATCAGGTCCAGGAATGAGATGCCGCGCCCCATGTAGCGTTTGGCGACGCTCACCACCAGGCGCAAGTTGGCGCGGATCAACGTCTGCTTGGCGTTCCATGCCAGGTTTTCGATCTTGAGGGCGTTTGCTTCCAGGGTCGCTTCGCCCGGCAGGCGACTTTTGAGCCGGTCCTGACGCAGCACGGTCTTGCGGCGACGATAGTGGGTGCGTAGCGCGTCCAGTGTCTCGTCAGGCAGCAAGTAGAGGCCTTTGTAGACGTCAAAAATGGCCCTGGCCAACTTGTTCCACGTTTCATTGTGGCCCCAGGTTCCGGCATCCAGAAAGGAGCGCAATGGGGAAAGTTCATCCGCTTGCCAATCGATGCGCAGCGCTTGCGCTTCGGACAACAACTCGCCAAAGTCGTGCGGCGCGATGTCGAGTTCGTCGCACAGCGCCAGGGTGTCTTTCCAGCGTGCGGTCAGATCTTGGTAAATCTCGTGCAAAATGTCCGCTTCTGCTGGAGATTTGCCTTGACGTCCTGCCAACTGTTCGCGCGTTTTATTCATAAAGTTTTCGGCTGCCATGCGGGTCGACAGTCGCATCTCCTCGCCCGAGGTCAAGAGCGGCACGCGCCCAATCTCTTTGAGGTACATACGCACCGGATCATCCGAGATATCCGAGAGACTAAAGCTGGCGTTTTCTTTGCTGTCCTCTTCGATCTCTTCCAATTCGGCTTCGTCGGGCTCTTCCTGGCTGTCCAGCGCCGCATCGTCGCCATTGGACATCCAGTCGGGGAGTGGGCCAGAGCTGTATTGTTCGTGTAAATCGTTCTCGCCATTCAAGTCTGTGTCGCCCTCGTCCGGTTGCCTGGTCTCTTGGTCCTTTTTTGCCCTTGCCATATTCTCACCTGTTCTCCATACTCGGTCACCTGTTTTCTATCCCAATCGGTTAGTGTCAGGGTGTTTGCTCTGGATGGGTGGCGTTATTGTTGCCCAGTGTCCCCGAGAGCATACGGTGTAATTGTAGCAACGCCGCGCTGGTCTCGCTGGTTGCATGTTGGTAAAGGCGTGCCTCAACCGCGGTGGCTTCTTCTAGCAGGAAACGAATTTCGATGCTCCTTCGGTGCAGGTTGCGCTCGCGTAGCCGCAGCAGGCTGTTCATAAAGTCTTGTTGTAATTCCTCTGGTCTCAAATCGAAAGCGTCTTGCCCCGGTTCTGCCTGGGCGTCTAGTAACCATTTTTGATTGCGCAAAGTCAAGGATGGCATATCCAATAGTTTGTTCAGTCGGGCTTGCAACTGCTCCGGTACTGCGTCGTTCAACTGCTCTGGCGAAGGCGTGCTGTCTTGATTGATCAACGCTTGCCAGGCGCGATAGATTTCCCGGTTCTCGGAATCATAAAAATCGTCGACCGAGACGGCTTTTAATCCCAACTGGGCCAACAATGCGTTGGCCTGGTTGAGAGTGTGCGGGGCTTGCAAAAAGCCGCGCAGGCAATAGGTTTCCAGATCGGTTCCTCGCTTTCCCTCGCTCACCTGGGGCGCCGGTTTGGTTTTGCGGTGATGCTGTCGCTGACGAGTTGGACCGGCGACCATATCTAACAATGACCGCTCGTCTACGCGCAACGTTCGGGCGAGTTTTTGTGCATAATGTGCGCGTTCTACGGGGCTGGGCACCTGGCGGATGACCGGGACCAGCGTTTGTGTCACACTGGCTTTGACCTTGGGGTCGACCAAATCTTGGTCTTGCAGCACCATGCGCATGTAATGTTCAACCAGCGGCCGCGCCTGGCTCACCAACACTGCCCAGCGTGCCGGGTCCTCGCGGATCAGGTCGTCCGGATCTTGCCCGGCCGGCAGAGTCAGCACGCGAATGTCGGCGCTCAATCGCGCTTCCATATGGGTCAGGCCGCGCGCGTCAAATACAGGCTCCCACTCGGTTCCCAATGTCTCCCGGGCCACGTCCAGACCGCGCATCGTCGCGGTCTGGCCGGCGGTATCCGGGTCCAGCGCCAGGATGACGCGTGGGGCATAACGGGTCAGGCGGCGCAGATTTTGCTCGGTCAGCGCGGTGCCCAATTGGGCCACCACGTTAGTAAAGCCGGCCTGGTAGGCCTGTAACACGTCCATATATCCTTCGACAATGACCGCGCGCTCGGCGGCGCGTATGCCTTTCAGGGCGCTGTGCAGGCCGTATAGGGTGTTGCTCTTGTCAAACAGGGGCGTCTGGGGCGAGTTTAAATACTTGGGCACACCTTTGGGGTCCAGCGTGCGCGCGCCAAAGCCGATGACACGACCGCGGTGATCATGGATGGGGATCATCAAGCGTCCCCGAAAACGGTCATAGACGCGGCTGGTTTTTCCCGTGCTGTCCTCGCGCTCGACCAGCAACCCGGCCTGGATCAACTCTTCCGTCGCATATCCTTTGCTGCGCAGGAAATTTTGCAAGGCGTGCCACTCGTCGAGCGCATAGCCTATTTGAAAGGTTTCCAGAATGCGCTCTTGTAACTTGCGCTGGGCCACGTAATCGCGGGCGCCCTGGGCTTGAGGCGCGTTCAATAGCAGGTGATGATAATAGTTGGCGGCGACGGACAGAATTTCGTGCAGCCTGGCGTGTTCTTGCGCCTCGGTTTCTTCTTGTTGGGTGCGCGGTTGCAGTTCGACCCCCGCGCGCCGGGCCAATTCTTCCAGGGCCGTGCGAAAGTCCCAGCCCTCTTGCTTCATCACAAAGGTAAAGATGTCACCGCCTTCGCTACAAGCGCCAAAGCAGTGCCAGGTATTGGTGTCCGGAAAGACGACAAAGGAAGGGGTTCTTTCCTCGTGAAAGGGACACAGCCCCTTATAGTTGTGTCCTGCTCGCTCGAGTTGTACGTGTTCCGAGATCAGCTCGACGATGTCTAGGCGTTCCTTGATCTCTTTGACAACACTCATCCATCCCTCTCCAGACCGAGTCTGATCGCAGGAACCAGCAAGGATAGCGTCCGACTGGGAAACGTCAGGCTAGGTGTGGCAGATGGTCATAGACCATCTGCCACATACCGCTAAACGGTCAGATCTAACTTTGAAAGCACAGCTTGTAAAGCGCTAGGCCTTGGGGCCGTGCTTGATTGCGGATTGGGCTGCGGCCAGTCGCGCCACCGGGACGCGGAAAGGTGAGCAGCTCACATAGTTGAGCCCGGCGCGATGGCAAAAGTCAATGCTGCTCGGTTCGCCACCGTGCTCGCCACAGATGCCTACTTCTAGCTCGGGCCGGGCCTTGCGACCCAGCTCGGCGCCCATCTTGACCAGCTTGCCGACACCATCTTGATCCAGCTTTTGGAAAGGATTGTCCGGTAGGATCTTGCGCTCGACGTATTCGAGCAAGAAGCCACGCTCGGCGTCGTCGCGCGAGTAGCCAAAGGTCATCTGGGTCAGGTCGTTGGTGCCATAGCTAAAGAACTGGGCCACGCCGGCGATCTCGTCCGCCGTCAGCGCGGCGCGCGGGATCTCGATCATGGTGCCGAATTTATAGTCCACTTTTGTATTCTGCTCGGACATCACGGCCTCGGCTACCTTTTCTAGCTCGCCTTGGCTGACCTTGAGCTCGTTCACATGGCCGGTCAGCGGGATCATGATCTCCGGACGCACCTCTATGCCTTCTTTAGCCACGGTGCAGGCGGCCTGAAAGATGGCGCGTACCTGCATCTTGGTGATGCCGGGCATGGTGATGCCCAGGCGGATGCCGCGCAGGCCCATCATTGGGTTGGCTTCGCGCAAGCCTTCTACCGCCGCCAGCAACTTTTCCTTCTCTTCCAGCTCGGGGCCGGTCTCGCCTTTGACACGCATCTCGGTCACCTTGACCAGTAACTCGTCGTGGCTGGGCAGGAACTCGTGCAAGGGCGGGTCGATCAGGCGGATGATGACCGGTAGCCCGTCCATCGCGCGAAAGATGCCTTCAAAGTCGGCTTGCTGGAAGGGTAGCAACTGGTCCAGCGCATCTTGACGGTCTTGACTTTCGGACAAGATCATCTTTTGGACAATAGGCAGCCGTTCTTCTTCAAAGAACATGTGCTCGGTGCGGCACAGGCCGATGCCCTTTGCGCCAAAGCTGCGCGCGCGCTCGGCGTCGCGCGGATAGTCGGCGTTGGTCCACACCTGCAAGCCACGGGTGGGAAAGCTCTTATAGACGGCATCGTCGGGCCACTGTCGCGTGCCTTCCTGGGCGCAGATGTCGTCTGCCCACTCTAGCAGGATGCGCAGGTCTGTTTGTTCTTCAAACTTGGGCGCGACGGTGGAAATCTGGCCGACAAAGGCTTGACCGGTGGCGCCGTCCAACGAGACATATTCGCCTTCTTTGACCATCGTGTCGCCGGCCATAGCCGTGCGTGTCTCCAGGTTGATCTTGAGCGCTTCACAGCCTACCACAGCCGGGATGCCGAACTGGCGGGCGACGACAGCGGCGTGGCTGGTTGCACCGCCACGGCTGGTCAGGATACCTTGCGCGGCGATCATGCCATGCACGTCGTCGGGCTTGGTCTCGGGGCGGATCATGATGACCGCTTTCTTTTCCTCTTTGCTCCAGCGCTCGGCTGTGTCTGCGTCAAAGGCTAGCACACCGACCGCTGCGCCGGGTGAGGCGTTGACGCCGGTTGCCAACAGCTTGCCCGCTTTCCTGGCTTGCTCTTTGGCCGCCATGTCGAACTGGGGATGCAGCAACATATCTACTTGCTCGGGCGTGATGCGCTGGATCGCCGTGCGCTTGTTAATGATGCCTTCTTCTGTCATATCGACGGCGATCTTGGTGGCGGCAGCAGCGGTGCGCTTGCCGGTGCGCGTCTGCAGCATCCACAGCTTGCCGCGCTCGATGGTAAACTCGACGTCTTGCATGTCGCGATAGTGCTGCTCTAAATTCCGGCAGATCTCTTTGAATTGCTCAAATGCTTCGGGCATCTCTTTGCCTAGCTCTGAGATGGACTTGGGCGTGCGGATACCGGCCACCACGTCCTCACCCTGGGCGTTGAGCAGGTACTCGCCAAAGAGTTTCCGTTCACCGGTGGACGGGTTGCGCGTAAAGGCCACGCCAGTGCCCGAGTCTTCCCCCATGTTGCCAAAGACCATCGTCACCACGTTGACTGCAGTGCCCAGGTCGTGCCCGATGTTGGCGGCGTTGCGATAGTCTACCGCGCGCTTGCCGAACCAGCTCTTAAAGACCGCCTCAGCCGCCAGTTTGAGCTGCTCAAAGGGATCTTGGGGAAAGGGAAAGCCCTTGTGTTTCTCAATGACCGCCTTGTACTGCTCGGCGATCGCTTGCAGGTCTTCCACATCTAGCTCAGTGTCGAGCTCGACACCTTTTTCTTCCTTGCGCGCGTGGAGCACCGCTTCAAAGTGCTCGTCGGCGATGCCTAGAACGACGCTGCCGTACATTTGCAGCAGACGTCGAAAAGAGTCCCACACAAAGCGTGCGTTGTTGGTCAACTCGGCCATCCCGGGCACGGTCTCGTCGTTCAGACCGACGTTGAGCACGGTGTCCATCATGCCCGGCATGCTGAGCTTGGCGCCTGAACGCACTGAGACGAGCAACGGATTTTTGGGATCACCGAACTTTTTACCGGTTTGTTTCTCAATGGCTTTGAGCGCCTCCAGGCTTTGTTCCCACAGCCCTTCTGGCAGTTGCTCACCGACTTCCAGGTAAGCGTTGCACGATTCGGTCGTCATTGTAAAGCCCGGCGGCACCGGTACGCCGATGCGCGTCATCTCGGCCAGGTTGGCGCCTTTGCCGCCCAATAGGCCGCGTACACCTTCCCAGTCCCCCGCATATTGTTCTGCCTCTTCAACTTGGTCAAAGAGGTACACCCACTTTTTGCTCACGTTACGTTTCCTCCTTATATAGATTGAGACTCAATGGGCTCTGACTGTACAATAGTTGTCGCCCATCGTTCGCTAAACAAGTAGCCATAATGGAAAGTTGGATGCCAAACGGGGAATGACATTTACCCGTTTATCCCCGCGCTGCGCGGCGGGATATTTTGGGCCGGCAGCAAGCTCGTTGCATCCAGGCTTCTGACTTTGATTATAGCCACAGTTGGCGCTTTGGTCAAACGGGAATCCAAGATAAACCGCGCCAGCAAAGCACGGCGCTTTTAAAATCCTTGCAGTTTGCTTAGGTCTGCGATCCCTGCGTCAAGTCCTGCAATGTGCTGCAGCAGTGCCAGCCGGTTGGCGCGCAGCGTTTCATCCTGATCCATCACCAGCACTTTGTCAAAAAAGACCGTGATCGGTTCGACCAACAGCAGGAAAGCGGTGAACAATTCGTCCACGTCGCTGTCAGGCGAGACCTGTTTGGCGGCTTGTTGGTAGGCGGCATACAATGCCCGGGTTGCCGGTTCGACCAGGTGCTCAGGTTCGACCGCGCCTGATTTCAGATTGTCCGGCTGGGTGCGCAGGATGCGCACGCAACGGCTGTAGGCGTCCAGCGTTTGCGACCAGTCTTCTCGGGTCACCCAGTTGGACAATTGTTCGGCGGCGACGCGGGCGCGGTAAGGGTCGTCGCCCCGTTGTTCGGACAGCACCGCATCCACCACGTCAAAGGCCAGGCCGTCCTCCCGCAGCACGCCCCGCAGCCGCTCACGCACAAAAGCCGCCGTCTCTTCCAGCGCATCCTCGCTGACCGGCACCGGCATATACTGGGCCGCCAAGGTCAGTCCCTGGCGCACGGAAAAGGGCTGTTCGTGCGCCAGCAGATTATGGATTAACCCCAGCGCGTCACGGCGCAGTTGATAGGGGTCCGCTGAACCTGATGGCGCCAGCCCCACCGCAAACAGGCCCACCAGGCTGTCCAGCCGGTTAGCCAGGCTCAGAGCCATCCCGGCGCGCGTGCCGGGCGCCGCATCACCGGCATAGCGCGGCAAATAGTGCTCCAAGATCGCCTCCGCTACTGCTGGGGGTTCGCCGGATAACCGGGCGTACTCGCGTCCCATGATGCCTTGCAGGGCGGTAAAGTCGATCACCATTTGGGTGACCAGGTCCGCTTTGCACAGGTGGGCTGCCCGTTCCGCAACGCGTGCCTCTTGTTCCGGGAGCGCCAGGACTTGGCACAAGTGGGGCACCAACTGCTCCAGGCGCCGGGTTTTGTCCAGCATTGAGCCCAGTTGTTCCTGGAAAGTGAGGGTATGCAGCCGGGGCAAGAACGCTTCTAGCTTTTCTCGCGTGTCCGCTTGCCAGAAAAACGCGGCGTCGGCAAAGCGAGCGCGTACCACTTCTTGATTCCCGTGCCGCACAATGTCCTCGTGACCCTCGCCTCCGTTGCGCACGCTGATAAAGTAGGGCAAAAGTTCGCCGGACGGGCTGACGACCGGGAAGTAACGCTGGTGTTTGCGCATCACCATCACCAGCAGGTCGCGGGGCAAGTCCAAATACTTTTTCTCAAACTGTCCGCGCAGCGCGTTGGGCTGCTCGACCAGATAGGTCACTTCCTCCAGCAACCCTGGATCGTCGGGAACCTGTCCACCAATCTCGGCGGCCAACGTGTCGATTTGCTCGACGATCGCGGCGCGGCGGGCCGCCGGGTCTAGCAGGACCTGCGCCTGGGAAAGCGTCGCGGGATAATTTTCGGCCGACGTGATCTCGATGGCCGGGGAACCGTCGGGGCGCAGCCCGTACGTGGTCCGGCCGCTGACCAGGCCAGCGTAGGTAAAGGGCACGACCTGCTCGCCCAACAGCGCCAGCAGCCAGCGGATGGGCCGGCTAAAGGTCACGCCGCTGGCGTTCCAGCGCATGCTTTTGCCAAAGGATAGGCCGGCGATCAAGTTGGCCAGATGCTCTGCCAGCACCGCACCGGCGGGCTGGCCTGCTTGTCGGGCGACCCCCATGGCATAGCGGCCGCCGTCTATTTCACGGATTTCCAGGCTGTCGACGTCCATCCCCCGGCTACGGGCAAAGCCCAGCGCGGCCTTGGTGGGTTTGCCATTCTCGTCAAAGGCCACCTTGGCCGGCGGCCCCTTGACCCACTCTTCCACGTCGCGTTGCCGGGGGGCCAGGGCTTGCACCTGCAGCGTCAGCCGGCGGGGCGTCCCATAGACGCGTGTCTCGCCATGGTCCAGGCGTAATTTCTCCAGCAAGGCAGGGAGGGCCGTTTCCAAATGGATGATGCTCTCCACGGCGTCACCAGGCGGCAGTTCCTCCGTGCCGATTTCCAGGACAAAATCTCGCGCCGTCGTGGCAAACTCGACCTGACCGGCGGCCGGTGTGGCCGGGGCGGTAAAAGTGTGGGTTGTGTCCAGGAGTGGATAGCCCAGTTTTTCGCGCTGTTCCACGAACAGTTGAGAGACCTGGCGCGCCAGGTCTCGCATAGTCGAGAAATATTTGGCCCGTTCTGTCACGCCGATGGCGCCGCGGGCATCCAACACGTTGAACGTGTGAGAACATTTCAAGACAAAATCATAGGCTGGCAGCACGAGCCCCAAGTCGATACAGCGTTGGGACTCGGATTCGTACAATTGGAACATCTCGGCTTGTGCTTTAATGTCCGCGTCGTCCAGATTGTAACGGCTGTGCTCGTACTCGGCGATGCCGAATAGCTCGCCATAGGGAATGCCGGGCGCGTAGCGGATTTGTTTAAAGTGATCCACGTCCTGCAAAAACATCGCGATGCGTTCCAGGCCATAGGTCAACTCTACCGGGATCGGATCCAGCGCAAAGCCGCCGGCTTGTTGAAAATATGTGAACTGGGTGATCTCTAGGCCGTCCAGCCACACCTCCCAGCCCAGTCCCCAGGCGCCCAATGCCGGGCTTTCCCAGTTGTCTTCGACAAAGCGGATGTCGTGTTTGTCCCGCTCGATGCCGATCGCGGTCAGGCTGCCCAGATACAGTTCCTGAACATCTTGGGGGGCCGGTTTGAGGATCACCTGGTATTGGGTGTGTTGTTGGAAGCGATTGGGGTTCTCGCCATAGCGGCTGTCGTCAGGCCGCACGCTGGGCTCGACGTAACCCACGTTCCAGGTTTCTGGTCCTAACACGCGCAGTGCGGTGGCGGGGTTCATGGTGCCGGCGCCTACCTGCACGTTGTAGGGTTGCCAGATCAAGCAACCGCGTGCTTGCCAGTATTGGTGAAGGCGCATAATGATCTCTTGCAAAGTCAGCGCTTCTGACATCTTTCTCCTTTTTATAGTTAATCGATAATCGCCTCACGGCGTAGTTGGTGCAGGAACTCGACCGATTTTAGGTTTCTTTCCAGCACAAAGGTCAAGTAATGGTATATTGTGTTTTCCACCTGGCGACGGAGGGGCGGTTTAAGGCGCAACCGTCGAAACTGGTCCCAACTGCGCGTTTGGCCGTAGCGCAGCACCTTGAAAGTGGTCAATGGCAGCGATGACGCATCGTGCCGCCCGGCGCCGCAGGTGGGACAAAGCACGCCGCCCTCCGCCGGGCAAAAAAAGCTATCCACCGCTTCCAACATGTTGCCACAGCCAGGACAATGATGCAACTCGGGCTTAAAGCCGGACAGTTCCAACAAGCGTAGCTCATAGTAACGGGTCGCCAGGTACGGTTCGTCTTGTTGTACCTGGGCGGTGTGCGCGTCAGGCGGTGACAACCAGCCTAACGCTGTACTGAGCAAGTCAAACATTGCCGGATCTGCTTCGCCCTCGCCCGTGAAACGGTCCAACAGTTCGGCGAAATAGTGCGCCAGTGTCGAACGTTTCAAACTATCCCGTAACAGGCGATAGCTCTCTATCGTCTCGGCCTGGGTGACAATGTCGATACTGCGTGCGCGGGCCACCAGCAAGCGGACGCGGGTGAACAGCTCTAGATGTCCCGCTTTGCGGCTGGTGGGCTTGCGCGCGCCCTTGGCGACGGCCTGCATTTTGCCCTGTTCACGGGTATATAGCGTCAGCAGACGGTCAGCTTCCCCCAGGTCGCGCCGACGTATTACGATCGCTTCGACTCGGTAGAGCCGTTCGGTTCTCGGCATATTTTTCTAATGTACCCCTGCTGTTTCCTTGGTTGGCAAGAAGCGGGGAACTGGGAGACTCGAATCTATGGGAGCTATTATACCATTGTGCCCACCAGGGAGCAATCATTTGTGGTACAATAACATCTAGCATTCCCTTCCATATTCTGAAATGGCCCTGTGGGGATGCCAAAGGGCGAGTAACTTGAGGAGGAAGGCATGTATCAAGTTTTTGCCGTTTCGGATGGTACCGGCATTACCGCTGAACGCGTCGTCGAGGCCGCGTTGACGCAGTTCAAAGATCAAGAGGTCGAGATCAGTCGCTATGGTGACGTGCGCACACTGGAACGGGCGCGTCAGGTGGTGCAAGAGGCGGCCGAGAGCCGGAGCTTTATCGTGCATACGTTGGTAGACCCGACGTGCGCCATGTGATGTTGGAAGAGGGGCACCGTTTGGGCGTCGCGACCATCGATTTGATGGGGCCGCTTTTGGCCCGCTTGACCGAGTTGCTGTCGACGGCGCCTTTGTCAGAGCCGGGACTGTTCCAGCCTTTTGATGAAGCTTATCTGCAGTGGATCGAGGCGCTCAAATTTGCCGTGAGTCACGATGATGGGCGCAACACTCACGAATTGCCGCGGGCGGATATTGTGCTGGTGGGGGTGTCGCGCACTTTCAAGACCCCGCTAAGCATTTATCTGGCCAACCAGGGCTGGCGTGTCGCCAACGTTCCCCTGATTTTAGGGATAGAGCCGCCGCAGAAACTATTCACTTTGCCCAAACAGCGCGTGGTGGCCACAATGATGCAGCCAGAACGTTTGGCCGCTCTGCGGGGGATGCGCGTCCATCGTCTGGGCAGCGGCCGGTTGGGATACGCTGACCTGGATTCGGTGCGGCGCGAGGTCGCTTATGCTTACGAGCTCATCGGACGGCGCCCCGACTGGCCCATCGTCGATATGACTTCCAAGTCGGTTGAGGAAGCGTCCGCCGAAATCGTCGATTTATTGGGCAAGCGTCCCCATAGATAGGCGTGCCTCGGTCGATTAGGAATTAGTGGGTCCGTTTTAGCAGGCTGGTCGCCAATTCTCGCAGGGCTTGGCCCGCCTCGCCGGCGGCCCCCGACCGTTCCAGGGCGTCCATCGCTTTGCGGTGATGCTCTGCCGCCTGTGCTTCAGCCATTTGGCGTGCCCCTAGCTCGCTGAGGGTTTGGGCGACCCATGCGACTTGCTCGGGGGTGACGGGGGTGTCGGAGGCGTACAGTTGACGCAGCGCCTCACTTTTTCCCAGTCCATACACCACCGGCAGGGTCTTTTTGCGGGTCTCGATATCGCTGAGTGTGGACTTGCCGATGACGCTCTGGTCACCCCAAATGCCCAGGATGTCGTCCTGCACTTGAAAGGCTATGCCGAGGTGATGACCAAACGTGCGATACTGTTCGGCGTCCTGCCCGTCACCTATAAAGGCCCCCAGATAAGTCGAGGTCGCGAGGAGCGCGGCTGTTTTGCCGTCGATCATCGCCACATAGTCCTTTATCGTCACGTCCATGCGGTTCTCAAAGCGCATATCGAGATATTGGCCGTGGGTGAGCGCCAGGCAAGTTTGATCAAAGACTTTCAAGGCCGCGAACGCTTGCGCGGCCGGCACGCCGCGCTCGGTCAGGCGAGCGAACGCCAGGTGCGCCAGGGCAAACATCCCGTCACCGGCGTTGATAGCTTGAGGACAGCCCCATAATTTCCACACGGTGGGACGGCCACGGCGGCTGTCGCTGTTGTCTTCGATGTCGTCGTGGAGCAGGGAAAAATTGTGGAGCGTCTCAATGCCGGCCGCGACCGGCAAGGCACGTTCCCAGTCACCGCCGGCCGCTTGACATGCTAACAAGCATACGACCGGACGGATGCGTTTGCCGGCGCGGCCCTCGGTGGGGCGCAGTTGGATATCGAGCCAGCCCATATGATAGTGTAACATGTGATAGTATTCATCATAGGGCGATCCAATGGAGGCGAGCAAGTCTTGCAACTCGGCTTCGATGGCGGGGAGATAGTGGGCTGTGAGCGTTTTGAGTGGGGACGGCACAAGATACCTCGCTTTAATTGTCGGTCTTGCCGAGAGGGACAGTCTGCAGTGTGGCGATGTCTCTGGCGCCGACGCCAAACATGGCGATGCGCAGCGTGCGTGTCAGCTCTTCGGTCAGGTCCATCACGGCCTGCGCCGAAGCCGTCGCTGCTTGTAAAAAAGGCCCGGCCAACCCTGTCAAAGTTGCGCCCAGGGCGATCGCCTTGGCCACGTCCAATCCGTGGCGTAGCCCACCACTGGCGATCAAGGGGAGTTCAGGGGTAGCCTGGCGGGTGGTCAACAGGCTCTCGGCGGTGGGGATACCCCATTCGCGAAAGTGAGAGGCCACGCGTCGGCTGATCTCGTCGTTGGCGCGGTACATCTCGACTTGGCTCCACGAGGTGCCGCCGGCGCCGGCGACGTCAATCGCGGCCACTCCGGTATCCGCCAGTTGACGTGCGGCCTGGGCAGAGAGGCCCCACCCGACTTCTTTGGCGATGACGGGCACCGGCAACTCGCGGCATACCGCTTCGATCTTGGCCAGCAGCCCCGCCCAGCGGGTGTCGCCCTCTGGTTGTAGCGCTTCTTGCAGTGGGTTCAGGTGCAAAATCAACCCATCCGCCTCGACCAGTTCGACTGCGCGCAGGCAGTGCGAGACATCATAGCCATAATTCAGTTGCACCGCGCCTAAATTGGCCAGCAGCAGGATATCGGGCGCCCAGGGACGTATCTGATAAGTATCCGCCAACTGGGGGTCTTTGAGCGCCGCGCGCAGCGATCCCAATCCCAGCGCAATCCGAGCGCCTTGGGCCGCTTGGGCCAGCCGTATATTGACCTGCTTTGCTTCGGCGGTGCCGCCCGTCATGGAAGAGATGAGCAGTGGGGCGTGCAACCGATGCCCTAAAAAGTCGACGCTCAGGTCTATGTCTTCCAGATTGAGCTCTGGCAGCGCTTGATGGGTAAAGCGGTATGCTTCCAGGCCGGTGGACTTGGCATGGGCCACATCCTCTTGCAGGTTGATCCGCAGGTGGTCACGTTTGCGCTGGCTGGTTGGGGTCGCGTCTTGGGCGTAACTTTTGCTCATGTATGGTGTTTCCTTGAAATAGTTGGGTGCATCTTAACAGCGCGGGCGTTAACTGTCAAGCGGCGGGTTGATACATGGATACATGTGCGGGCTTGACAATTGAGACGCAGAGGGTACAATGAAGCAGTTTAAACGAGCTTTGCAATTTAAAGGAGGTAAAGAATGGCAACTACTCTGGAGCGTATCCGCAATATCGTCGTTGACTTGCTGGGGGTTGATCCACAAGACGTCAAGCCAGAGGCGCGCATCCGCGAGGACCTTGAGGCAGATTCGTTGGATCTCGTCGAGCTGGTGATGGCTTTCGAGGAAGAGTTCGGCGGCGAGATTTCCGACGAAGAAGCGCAGAGCATCAGCACGATAGGGGATGCGGTCGCCTTTGTCGAAGAAAAGATGGCCAACGCCTAACCAGCGTTGCGAACTGGCGGGTTCGGCAGACGCTGACAGGTATGAACTTGTAAGGTTTTTGCTGAACGCTATTTATTTGCAAGACCATCGGTCTTTCCGATGGTCTTTTTTTCTAGTTTTCGCGGTTGAATATATATGGCCGATCAAGGACAAATGGGTTTGACGGGCATTGTGTTGGCCGGAGGCCAGAGCCGGCGCATGGGGCGTAATAAAGCCTTGATGGCGCTGGAAGGTCAAACGTTGATCGCGCGCGTCTTGGACAAGGTCTCGTCCTTGTGTGATGAACTCATCATTTCGGCGAACGATGCCGATTTATACGCGGGTCTGCCCGCCCGGGTGGTGCCCGATATCATCCCTAGACGGGGCGCGTTGAGCGGCATCCACGCGGGCCTTTCCGCAATGCGCAACGAGATGGCGTTGGTCGTGGCCTGTGATATGCCTTTTCTCAACCTGCGGCTGTTACGTTACATGATTGTCATCGCACCAGGTTACGATGTCATAGTGCCGCGTGTGGGGGGATCGTATGAGCCGTTGCACGCGATGTACAGTGTCAACTGTATCGCGCCGATCGCACAGCTCATGGAGCAGGGACCACGGCGGGTGATTGACTTTTACAAGCACGTCCTAGTCCGCGAGGTGGCCCAGGACAAGATCGCCCTGTTTGAGGCCGAGTTGTCTTTTGTGAACGTGAATACGCCTCAAGAGTGGGTCGATGCCCAGCGTTTGATCGCCCAACGCCGTTAGGCTTTTACAAGTGAAAGCGGGTCCCGTTTCGCTTTGGGCGCTTGCCATATTCGACTGACGCTTTTATAATAGCTGTGTATCCTTTTCTGTATGGCAGCAGACTGACAGTGTTGAGCGTTTTTACCTGGGGACCTGATGAGTGTCACTATCCTTGTCATCGAAGATGACCCGTTGCAGCTCAAAATCATTTGCGATACCCTGGAAGCGGTCGGTTTTGAGACCCGGGGCGCGCAAGATGGCAGCGCGGGGCTGCGCCAGTTATATCAATACCGGCCTGACTTGGTGGTTTTGGATGTGGTGATGCCGGGCCTGGACGGGTGGGAG
>CAZSJU010000008.1:0-18057 GCA_964607235.1 uncultured Anaerolineae bacterium
CGCCAGCGCTTTAATCGCTCGCTGACCGCTTGCTCATAACCCTGGTCGCTGGGGCGGTACCACTCGACGTCCACGCCGTCCGGTAAATACTGCTGTGCGACCCAATGCCCGGGATGGGCGTGAGGGTAGCGGTAGGTCTCGTGTTCGCCTATGGTTTCGCGGTAATGTTGGGCCAATTCCTCGCCAAAACGGTCGCTCTTGTCCGCCAGGTGCAGCGGCACCGGTCCGCTGCCATGTTTGTGAATGTGATCCAGCGCTTTCCAAAAAGCGCCGGCCGAGTTGCTCTTGGGCGCGGTGGCCAGGTACAACGTCGCCAGGGAGAGGTGATACTGGCCCTCTGGCATCCCCACCCACTCAAAGGCGCGGGCGCAGGCGTCCACCACCCCCACTGCTTGGGGGTCGGCCAGGCCGATGTCCTCCGCTGCCAGGATGTACAGCCGGCGCAAGATAAAGCGCGGGTCTTCGCCGGCGTGGACCATCTTGGCCAGCCAATATAGCGCCGCGTCGGGGTCAGAGCCGCGCACGCTCTTGATAAAGGCACTGACTGTGTCGTAATGCTCGTCGCCGCCCTTGTCGTAACGCACGGCGCGGCGCTGGATGCTCTCCTGGGCTACCTCTAGCGTGATGTGCACGCGACCTTGCTTGTCCGCCGGCGTGGTCGTGACCGCCAGCTCTAGCGCGTTGAGCGCATTGCGGGCGTCTCCCCCGGTCACCTGCACCAGGTGCGCCAGCGCGTCGTCGTCAATCTCGGCCGGGATCTTGCCCAGGCCGCGTTCTGTGTCGTTCAGCGCGCGTCGCAGCAGCGTCTCGATCTCGTCGTCGTTCAGGGGCGTAAACCGGAACACGCGTGAGCGACTGACCAGCGGCGCGATGACTTCAAAGTAGGGGTTCTCGGTTGTGGCGCCGATCAAGATCACCGTACCGTCTTCGACGTGGGGCAAGAGTGCGTCTTGCTGGGCTTTGTTCCACCGGTGGATCTCGTCGATCAGCAGGATGGTGCGCCGGCCATACAATGCCCGTTGTTCCTTGGCTTCCTGGATGACCCGGCGCAGGTCGGCCACCCCGGCCAGCACCGCGCTCATGGTCTCAAAGCGCGATTCGGTCGTGTGCGCGATGATGGTGGCCAGCGTGGTCTTGCCACAGCCGGGCGGTCCCCAAAAGATCATCGAGGACAGTTGGTCCGCCTGGATGGCCCGTCGCAACAGCCGCCCAGGCCCGACAATCCCTTCCTGCCCGGCAAACGCTTCCAGGCTGCGTGGGCGCATGCGCGCGGCCAGCGGCGCTTCGTGTTCGATTTGTTCTTGGCGTGCGTGAGCAAAAAGGTCTTTCATGAGGGCCATTATACCTTTCGCGCCAGGCCCTCGCAAGTGCCTGGCGCGCCATCAAGTTTTTCTCGGTGTATCTTGAACTCGGCGAAACTCGCCAACTATTGAAAGTGGAAAGCATAAACCTTAAAGTTTTCAGGTTGGTACTTGGCAAATAGGGCAAGTTGTTGTACAATGTGGGTAATTATGGGGAATAGTGGGGCAAAGTGGGGCAATATGTTCCCGTAGCGATTCAAAAGGGTGCCCAAGTGGGATAGGTTTGTAGAACAAATGTTCTTAGGCGAGTACAACCACACGCTTGATGATAAGGGCCGGGTGACCATCCCCGCCCGCTTTCGCGCCGAGATGGCTACCGGCGTCGTGGTGACTCGCGGCCTGGATGGTTGTCTGGCGCTCTATCCCAATGACGAGTGGGCGTCGTTAGCGGAACGCGTAAATGCTTTACCCATCACCGACCGTCGCGCGCGGGATTTTCGGCGTTTTGTCTTTGGCAGCGCCGCCGATGGTGTGCCTGATCGGCAGGGGCGCATCACGATCCCGGCCTATCTGCGCCAGTACGCTGGCATTGATAGCGAAGTGATGATTGTCGGTATGAACACATACATTGAAATCTGGAATCCCGAGACCTGGGAAGCGATCCGCCAGGCGGTCGAGGGCGACGAGGCCAACGCCGATAATTGGGCAGAATTGGGGATCTAACCCATGGCCCCCGGCTTGAATGCGACGCACTCGGTCGGGCATGAGCCGGTCCTGTACGATGAGGTGCTGGCTTTTCTGGCCCTTGGTCCTGGCGCTCGCGTCATAGACGGCACACTCGGTGGTGCAGGACACGCTATGGGCATCCTGCAATCCACTGCGCCGGATGGGCGCTTGCTGGGGTTGGATCTTGATCCCGCAGCGCTTGACCGGGCCCGGGAACGGTTGTCTCCTTTTGGTCAACGGGTCACCCTTGTCCAGAGTTCATTTCGCGATCTAGAGGCCGTCGCGCATTTGCACCACTTTACCCCCGCTGACGGCGTGTTGTTGGATTTGGGACTTTCGTCCTACCAACTGGCTGCGCCGCAGCGGGGGTTTTCGTTTATGAAAGATGGTCCGCTGGATATGCGTTTCGACCCCACGCAGGGGCCGACGGCGGCTGACCTGGTCAACACGTTAACATCTGAAGAGCTGGCCGAGATATTATACCGCTATGGGGAGGAACGGCAAAGCCGGCGCATCGCTCGTGCAATCGTACAAGCGCGCCCGCTCCAGACCACCAGCGCGCTGGCCGACGTGATCGCCCAGGCGGTGAGTGGGGGGCGCCGCAGGAGGCGCATTCATCCGGCGACCCAGAGCTTTCAGGCCTTGCGCATCGCCGTCAATGACGAGTTGGGCGCGCTGGAGGCAGTCTTGCCACAGGCGATCGAGATCTTGCGCCCCGGCGGCCGGCTGGTGGTCATCAGTTTTCATTCGCTGGAAGACCGGCGGGTCAAGCGCTACTTGCGCCGCGAGGCCAAAGCGTGCATTTGCCCGTCAGAGCTACCGGTGTGCGTTTGCCAACACCAGCCGATGGTGCGCGTGATCACCCGGCGACCGCTGCAGCCCGGTGAGGCCGAGGTGGCGCGCAATCCGCGCGCCCGGAGCGCGCGGTTAAGGGTGGCGGAAAAACTACAAGGGCCAGATTGAGAACACAGAACATTGAGAACGAGGAGGAGACGTTGAAGGGCTTTACGGGCTGGAACACCCATGGCGTCAAGCGCAGCGGACACAAGATAGGCCCGCGAGCCGCGTTGAGCGGATTGGCATTGGTGGGTGGGCTGGCGTTGATGGCTGCTTTTTACCTGGCCCTGGCCAGCCAAACCGCCGTGATGGGACGTCATTTGCAAGAGATGGAAGCGACCCGCGCGGCGTTGATGCGTGAGAATGCCGCGCTGCGAGATCAGATCGCCCGTGCCGCCTCGGTGAGTCGCCTGCGGCAGCGGGCCGTTGCGGCCGGTTTTGTCAGCAGCGGCACGATTGTCTTTATCGATGTTCCTCTCCCTGGCCCAGGTGCACCGTTGCCAGGTGAGCAAGAGTGAGCCGGGCCAGGGAGCGCGATGCACGAAAGGCCTAGACGTCGATTGGCTTTTTTGACCTTGATGCTGGTGTTGTTGTGCCTGGTCATGGTGGTTCGCTTGGTGCGCATCCAGGTCTTTTCTTATAACGAACTTTCTGAGGAGGGGCGGCAACTCCGCACGCGCCAGAGCGACCTAAAGCCGCTGCGGGGGCGAGTGTGGGACCAGGACGGCCATCTGTTGGTGGGAAACGTCGTGCAATATGACATCTCGGCGGCGCCGGCGTTGATGAGTGACCCGGTCAAGACGGCCGCGACCCTGGCCGTGTACCTGGAATTGGATGCCGAGGCATTGTTTGCCGACTTTACGGGTGACAAGCTGTGGGTGCCGGTCGCACGCGGGGTGTCCAAAGAGCTGGGCGAAAGGGTCGCCCGTCAGGGCATGGTGGGCATCAACGTCGAACCGGTCTGGCGGCGCACGTTTCCAGAAGGGATCCTGGCGGCGCATTTGTTGGGCTTTGTCAACGCGCAAGGGCGCGGTTTTTATGGGATAGAGGGTTATTACGATGCGGCCTTGCGCGGTCAGCCGGGCACGCGCGTTTACCAGCGCGACCCGTGGGATCAAATTATCCCCTTGGGTCTGGCCGACGACGAGCCGCCGCAGACTGGGGTGGATTTGGTATTGGCGCTGGATCGTACGGTCCAGGCTCTGGTCGAGGAGGAACTGGCGTTGGCCCTGACAGAGACCGGCGCGGAGAGCGGCGTGATCATTGTGATGCAGCCGCGTACCGGCGCCATCCTGGCGTTGGCTGCTATGCCGGTTTATGATCCCAATGCCTATTGGGACGTGGCAGATCCCCGGTTGTACGTGAACCCGGTGGTCAGTGATCAGTACGAGCCGGGATCGGTTTTTAAGGTGCTGACGGTGGCGGTGGCATTGGAGAACAAGTCAGTGACGCCCGAGACCACGTTTTACGATGAGGGTCAGATCGAGGTGGGCGGGCAAACGATCCGCAACGCCACCCGGCGGGCTTATGGGAACGTCACTTTGACCGAAGTGTTGGTGCACTCGCTGAACGTAGAAGTGGCACGCATCAGCACGACGCTGGGACCTGAAAAATTTTATCAAGGCCTTAGCGCCTTTGGCGTTGGACATCGCACCGGCGTCGATATGGAGGGCGAGGCGGTGGGCGAACTGCGAATGCCAGGAGATTGGCGTTGGCACGAGTCAGATCTGGCGACCAATGCCTTTGGGCAGGGATTGGCCGTCACGCCCATGCAGATGATTATGGCCGTGTCCGCCATCGCTAATGAGGGCGTCCTCATGCAGCCCTTTGTCGTGGCCGAGAAGCATTACGCCGACGGGCAGGTGGAACAGGTGCAGCCGGCGCCGATTGGACGGGCCGTATCGCCCGAGACGGCGCACACGGTCACCGAGATGATGGTTCAGACGGTAGAGCGGGGCATTGAGCGAGCGCAGGTGCCTGGCTACCGGGTCGCGGGCAAGACTGGGACCGCGCAGCTCCCGACGCCCTTTGGCTATGACGAGCAAAATACGATCGCGTCCTTTATCGGCTTTGCGCCGGCGGAGGACCCGCAGGTGATCGTGTTGGTGCGTCTGGACAAGCCGACCAGTTCTACCTGGGGTACCCAGACGGCAGCGCCCACTTTTTCCCGGCTTGCGCAGCGCTTGTTTGTGTTGTTAGAGATTCCGCCCGATGACGTTCGTCTGGCCGTGGCTCGGGCCGAAGGATGATTGGGTGTTTGCATAACGTGTAAAGAGAATAGCTATGGAACTAGCAAAAGTGATTGAGGCCATTACTGGGCAAGCCAGCGCGCTGGGCGTTGAGCAATCGATCCAAGTCATCATCGATTCGCGTTTGGCGGTTCCCGGGTGTTTATTTGTTGCCCTGCAGGGTGAAAAGCAGCACGGTCACGCGTTCGTCGCCGAGGCTTTTCAGGCCGGCGCGGTGGCGGCTATCGTTGAAGACGATCTGGCAGTCGATTGCCAACGGCTAGACCTGCGCCAGGGAGGGTCGCCACTGCCAATTCAACAATCGACGCTGGAACTGCCGGTCTGCCTCAGGGTGGAGAGCAGTCTGAAAGCCTTGCAGGACCTGGCCATTTTTTGGCGGGCGCAGCATGACCTGCGGGTCATTGGCATCACCGGCAGCGTGGGCAAGACCTCGACCAAAGAGCTGGTAGCGGCGGTATTGGCGCGGCGTTACAAGACGTTGCGCAGCCGTGGCAGCTATAACAACGAGATTGGTTTGCCATTGACCTTGTTGCAACTGACCCCGGCTCACGAAAGACTGGTGCTAGAGATGGGGATGTACGATGTGGGAGAAATCGCCGATTTGGCCCGCATCGCCCGTCCGGACGTGGGGTTGGTGACCAACATCGGCCCGGTGCATTTGGAGCGGGCGGGGTCTATGGAGCGCATCGCTCAAGCCAAGTCCGAGTTGGTCCAGGCGTTGCCGCCCGATGGTGTGGCGATCCTGAATTATGACGACCGCCTGGTGCGGGACATGGCGGAAATGACGCGCGCACAGGTGATGTATTATGGCCTGTCGCCCAAGGCGGACCTGTGGGCCAGCCACATCCAGGGGCGGGGATTGGAGGGCATCCACTTTCGCTTGCATTACGGCGGCGAGACCTTGCATTTGCGGGTGCCATTATTGGGACGTCACAGCGTGCACACCGCGTTGCGCGCCGCAGCGGTGGGCCTGGTCGAGGGCGAGAGTTGGCAAGAGATCGTAGAAGGGTTACAGTGTGGATCGCCCCAGTTGCGCCTGGTGGCGGTTGAGGGGGTCAAGGACTGTACCGTACTCGACGATACCTATAATGCCAGTCCTCAATCTACTCTAGCTGCGCTCACCTTGCTGGACGAACTGGAAGGGCGCAAGATTGCGGTGTTGGGCGATATGCTCGAGCTAGGTACCTATGAGGTGGAGGGGCACCGCAAGGTCGGCTTGCGCGTGATCGATAGCGTTGATGTGTTGATCACTGTGGGAGAATTGGCCAAGATTATCGCGCGTGAGGCCCACCGGTGGGGGATGGAAGCGGACGCCGTGCACATGCTGGATAGCAATGATCAGGTCATCGCATTGCTGCAAGATATTATCGAACAGGAGGATGTCATTCTAGTCAAGGGGTCTCGCGCTATGCATATGGAAGAGATTGTCATGGCCTTGGCGCGTCCGTCGTGGAAGGACAGCCCATGACCTATGCACTTTCTTTGTCGAGCCTGGCATTTTTGCTGGCCGTGATTTGGGGGCGCCCGCTCATCCATTTATTGCGGCGCTGGCGTGTTGGCAAGCTGATACGCATCGATGGTCCCAGAAGCCACGAGGAAAAGATGGGTACGCCCACGATGGGTGGGCTGATGGTGGTGGTCCCGGTCCTATTGTTCACCGTCGTCTTGAACGTGGCCAACTTGCTCAACCCTGACCCCATTATCGGTCGCTCTATCCTGGTGCCGATGGGCGTGATGGCCGGCTTTGCGATCCTGGGTGGCATTGATGATTACGTCGGCGTGCGCGGCATGCGGCATGGTGAGGGGCTAAAGGGCCGTTGGTTGTTTCTATCCCAGTCGGCGATGGCTTTGGCGACGGCGTTGGTGCTCCACTTTGTGCTGGGCTATCGCAATATGGCCCTGCCCGGCGTGCCAGAGCCGATTAACATTGGCATTTTTTATATACCGGTGGCCCTCATTATCATCGTGGGCTTTTCCAACGCCGTCAACATGACCGATGGCCTGGATGGCTTGGCGGGCATCATTGTAGCCAGCGCTTTTGCGGCTTATGCCGTCATTGCCTATATGCAAGGATGGGCTTATCTGGCCCGTTTCAGCTTTATCGTCGTGGGGGCCTCGTTTGCCTTTTTATGGTACAACGCCCATCCAGCCGAGTTGTTCATGGGAGGGCTGGGCTCCTATGCGCTGGGTGCGACGCTGGGAGTCGTAGCGTTGATGAGTGGCCAGTGGTTGGTCTTGCCCATTGTCGCCGTGATCCCGTTAGCCGAGACGCTGTCTGTCATCTTGCAGGTGAGTTATTTTAAATTGTCACGGCGTTTGACCGGTCAGGGCAAGCGTTTGTTCAAGATGAGCCCGATACATCATCACTTTGAACTTTTGGGTTGGTCAGAGACGCAGGTGGTGCAGCGTTTCTGGTTGGTGGGGATATTGGCCGCGATGTTGGGAGTAGCCCTGGCCTTGTTGTAGGGGGCGGTGAATATGGGTGAATTGGAACGATACATGACGCGCAGGACGTCCCAACCGAAATCATTTGCGGGCCAGCAGGTGACCGTGTTGGGCCTGGCGCGTCAAGGGACGGCGTTGGTGCGTTACCTGGTCGATCAAGGCGCCCAGGTGACCATCAGCGATTTGCGGGCGGCCGAGGCGTTGCAGGCGCCGCTGGAGGCGCTAAAGGGCCTGCCGGTCCATTATGAGTTGGGTGGGCACCCGCCCAATATCCTGGACGGCGCCGATTTGCTCTGTTTGAGTGGCGGGGTGCCCATTGACGCGCCCATCGTCGTCAAAGCGCGGCAGCGGGGTATCCCGCTCAGCAACGACGCGCAGATTTTCTTGGCGCGCTGTCCCGCGCCGGTGGTGGGCATTACGGGGTCCAGCGGCAAGACCACTACCACTACCCTGGTGGGGCGCATGCTGCAGCGTGGGCGATACCTGACCTGGGTAGGTGGCAACATCGGGCGACCGTTGGTGAACGGCCTCGGTGAGATCAAAGAGAGCGACCGGGTAGTGATGGAACTGTCCAGCTTTCAACTGGAACTGATGGACGTCAGTCCTCAAGTGGCAGCGGTGTTGAACGTGACGCCTAATCATTTGGACCGTCACAAGACAATGACGGCCTATACGGCCGCCAAGCGGCGCATCCTGGAATTTCAAGGTGAGGGTGGGATTGCATTGTTGAGCCAGGATGACCCCGGCGCGCGCGGCCTGGCGCCGGCGGTACAGGGGCAACTGGCCTTTTTCAGCCTGGGAGACGACGTGTCCAGCGAGACCGGCGCCTTTGTGCGCGAGGAAACGCTCATCTTGCGGCTGGCGGGTGAGGAACAGACCGTTTGTCGTACCGATGAGATAAAGTTGTTGGGACGGCATAATGTGTCGAACGTATTGGCGGCTTGTGTGCTTGCGGGTATTGTCGACGTGCCAGTGACGGCGATGCGTGAGGTAGCGACTAGCTTTACTGGTGTGGCGCACCGTTTACAACTGGTCCGTACACTCGATGGGGTGCGTTATTATGATGATTCGATTGCCACGGCCCCTGAGCGGACGGTCGCGGCGTTGCGCGCCTTTGAGGCGCCCATTGTGTTGCTGGCCGGTGGCAAGGACAAAGATTTGCCCTGGGAAGAGATGGCTCAGGTGACCTTGCAACGCGCGCGCCATGTCATCACTTTTGGTGATGCCGCCGGGTTGGTCGCGTCGGTCATGGGGACTGCGCAGCGCGAGACACCGGCCGCGCGTTTAGAGGGTGTGACGCGGGTTGAGTCTTTGGAGGAGGCGGTAAACGTGGCGGCGCGGGTGGCACGCCCGGGCGACGTGGTGTTGTTGGCGCCGGGCGGCACCAGTTTTGATGCCTTTCAAGATTTTGCCGAACGGGGCGACCGGTTTCAGATGTTGGTCCGCGCGTTGTAGGTGAGCAAGTGGGGCGCTGTACGATGGGGTGTGGGACGTCATAGGGTATAGGGATCGATCGACACAGACGCAGAGGGTAAGAGCGGTTATGGCAAGCACACAGATGACGGTTCGCCGCATAGAGCGCACGCGGTTTGCGACAGCACACATGGATTACGTGTTGTTGCTGACGGTGGCGGCCTTGCTGCTGGCCGGGTTGATGATGGTGTATAGCACGACGTTTGACTGGGCTTACCACGAGACGGGCAACCCCTTTTCATTTTTGGTGCGGCAAATAATGTGGGTCGCTATGGGCCTGGTGGTGATGGCCGTGCTGTCGCGGGTGGACTATATTTGGTGGCGACAGTTGGCTGTGCCGGTGATGGGTGTGGCCGCGGTGTTGTTGGTGCTGGTGCTCCTCTTTGGCAGCGTGCGCTTTGGCGCGCAGCGTACCTTTTTGAACGGCTCTGTTCAGCCCAGCGAGCCGGCCAAGATCGCGATTATCATTTACGTCGCGGCATGGCTCTCGTCCAAAGGGGAAAAGATCCGGCAGATGACTTATGGGTTGATCCCCTTTGCGGTGCTCATCGGATTGATCGCCGGGCTCATTGTGCTGCAGCCCGATTTTAGCACCGCGATCCTGGTCGTCTTGACCGCCGTCGCGATGTTTTTTATCGCGGGCGCGGATTTGCTACAGTTGGGGTTGGGGTGTTTGTTCGGTGGGGCCACTTTTTATTTGCTCATTAGCAATTCGGCGCACGCATCAAATCGCTTGAGTGACTATCTGGCGACCCTTTCCAATCCCAGTCTCGTTTCCTACCATGTGCGCCAGTCATTGACGGCGTTGGGTTCGGGTGGGCTGTTCGGGCGCGGTTTGGGGGCAGGGTATCAAAAGTTCGGTTATTTGCCCGCGCCGCACACCGATAGCGTCTTTGCCGTGTTGGGTGAAGAATTGGGCCTGGCGGGTTGCCTGGTCGTTATGGCATTGTTCGCCTTGCTCGCGCAGCGCGGCTTTAAGGTCGCGTTGGAGGCCCGCGAACCGTTTGGGGCCGTGTTGGCTGTGGGCTTGACTTGCTGGTTGATCTTTCAGGCGTTCATCAATCTGGCGGTGATGACGGCGACCCTCCCTTTCACCGGTATCCCGCTGCCTTTTTTGAGCATGGGTGGGTCCGCGATGGTGTCATCGCTGGCGGCTGTGGGCTTGTTATTGAGTGTGTCGCGGGGCAGCCCGTCGGCGGTGTCGGGGCGGCAGGACGGCTTGCTGTCCCGCAAGCAACGTCCGCCGGCCACCGCTGCGGGGCAGATGCGCCGGCTGAAATCTCGAGGACATAACAGAGGAGGCAAACGTGCGGGTTCTATTCTGTGGTGGCGGAACCGGCGGTCACGTATATCCCGCGTTGGCCGTCGCTGACGCCGTCGCCAGAAAAGAGGGGCCCGACGCTGCTATGCTTTACATCGGCGCCAAGGGCGAAATAGAAGAAAAGCTGGTACCTCGAGCCGGCGTAGCGTTGGCGCAAATTATGGGGGGGGGACTGCACGGTGTAGGGCCGGTGCGGTTTGTACGCAATTTGTTCCAGTTGGTGCAGGGCTTTTTTCAAGCGTGGCGCATCATTGGCCGTTTTCGGCCTGATGTGTTGTTTTTAACCGGTGGATATGCTAGTGTGCCGGTCGCGTTGGCGATGTGGTTGCGCCGGCGTCCAATCCTGGTGTATTTGCCCGACATAGAACCGGGATTGGCGATCAAGTGGCTCAGCCGGGTGGCCACGCGCGTCGCGGTCAATGTCGAGGCGTCGCGCCAGTATCTATCTGACGGTGTGCTCGTCACCGGGTATCCGCTGCGGTCCCAATTTTACCAGGATCAACGGGTCTTGCGGCAGTCCGCCCGGACCCAATGGGGCATCCGGCCTGAGGAAAAGGTATTGTTGGTGTTTGGCGGCAGTCGGGGCGCGCGCACGATCAACCGGGCGCTGGGGGCGATATTGGCGCCCGTTTTGGCGCTGGGTCACGTGATCCACGTCAGCGGTACCCTGGATGCAGACGAGTGCCGCGCACGGCGAGACGCGTTGCCCGATGGCGCCCGTGCACGTTACCATCTCTTTGATTATGTGCACGAGATGGAGCAGGTGCTGGCCGCTGCGGATCTGGTCGTGGCGCGGGCGGGAGCCGGTACGCTGGGCGAGTTTCCGTTCTTTGGATTGCCCGCCATTTTGGTGCCTTATCCTTATGCCTGGCGTTATCAAAAGGTGAACGCGGATTACCTGGCCGACCGTGGTGCGGCCATTCGATTGAACGATGAGGACATGCAGGATAAATTATTGCCGACCCTACAAGCTTTATTTGAGGATGAGCAGCGGTTAAAACTGATGAGTGAGCGCGCGCAGGCGCTCGCCCGCCCCCACGCGGCGGATCGTTTGGTGGATTTGTTAGCGCACGTTTGTGCCCTCGGCCTTGGATTGGAGGAGTGCAGATGACGGTTCCAAAATTTATGACTTGGAAGAAAGGGGAGAACGATGGGGGGCATTGAAATCCTTGCCTTGACTGTAATCTTGATACTGGGTGCTGTCGGGGTGGTACGCGGCCCATCCAAAGAACTCGGTGTGACGATGGCCCTGGTCGTCGTCCTGGCAATCTTTGCCCAGTTTGATGCCTTGGTTGATTTTGCCCAGTTACCGGCACGGGTCAATGCGACTTTGGCCAATTTGAGCCTGGACTCTGACGACCCGGTGCAACAGCGCATAGTGGTGCTGTTTTTGTACAGTGCCGTGCTAACCATCACCGCCTTTCTGGCCTATCAGGGGCAGGATACCCTGGCTTTTAAATGGCAGCCGCCGCCTGGGGCGTCCCGCGTCTTGTTGGGTGGGTTGGTGGGGGCGCTGAACGGCTATCTCATCTTTGGCACGTTCTGGTATTACCTGAACCAACTCAATTACCCGATACAACGATACGCATGGTTCAGGGCCGAGTTTACCGAGGCCGCGCAGACCATGATCAATCTGTTGCCGCAGAGCCTGGCCAGCGGCATGATTATGGCTGCGTTGGCGTTAGCATTGCTGTGGTGGCGGATCTTAAAGTGAAGCATAACCTTTCCGTGTTGGCCAAATCTGGCGCACACATCCATCTTGTCGGCATTGGCGGCGCCGGCCTTTCGGCCATTGCGCGGGTGCTGATGGGCTTGGGGTACCAGGTCTCCGGTTCTGACCGCGTGGCGTCGGCGCTGACGGCCGCGTTGGCCCAAGAGGGCGCGACGGTTTACATCGGGCATCAGGCCCAGCACGTGGCAGGGGCTGATTTGCTCGTTGTCTCGTCGGCGGTGCCTCCGGACAATGTCGAGTGGGTGACGGCGCAGCAGCAGGGGACCAGGGTGGTCAAACGCGCCGAGTTTTTGGGCGCGTTGATGCAGGGGCGCATGGGTATCGCCGTGGCCGGCACCCACGGCAAGACGACGACCAGTGGCATGCTGGCCACAATGTTGCTGGTGGCCGGGTTGGATCCGACCTTTATCGTTGGTGGTCAGATCGCGCACCTGGACACTAACGCTCGGGCCGGGTCGGGGCCGTTTGTGATCGAGGCTGACGAATACGATCGGACCTTCCTGGGCCTGCGGCCAAACATCACCGTGGTGACCAACGTGGAGCATGATCACCCGGATTGTTACCCGACTTTTGAAGAGGTTCGCGCGGCTTTTGCAGCTTTTGTCGAATTGTTGCCGGACGATGGTGTGTTGATCGTTTGTGCCGATAATCTTGTAGCGCAGGCATTGGGCGCACAGGCCCAGGCCCAGGGCAAGCGAGTCGTACGTTATGGGTTGACCGAAGCGGCCCATTGGCAGGCGGTAAATGTGCAGCCCAACGGGGCGGGTGGGTGCGATTACGTGGCACTCTATCGCGTCGATGGGGAAGCCGGGGTATCGAAAGGGCTGATCCGGCTGCGCGTGCCAGGGGTACACAATGTGGTGAATAGCCTGGCCGTGTTGGCCGTGGCCGAGCAGTTGCAAGTACCCTTTGCGACCGTGGCGCGGGCGATGCGCACATTTCGGGGCATCGGGCGACGCTTTGAAATCAAGGGCGTCACCAGCGGCGTGACCGTGGTGGACGATTATGCCCATCATCCGACCGAGATTCGCGCCACGCTGTCCGCGGCGCGGGGCAATTATCCGGACCGGGAGATTTGGGCAGTATGGCAGCCCCACACTTTTAGCCGTACCAAGGCGCTGTTGGATGGTTTCGCGGCTGCCTTTGACGACGCCGAGCACGTGTTGGTCACGCCGATTTACGCCGCCCGTGAGACTGACGATTTGGGCATCGGCAGCGCCGACGTGGTGGCCCGGATGGACCACCCGGATGCTCGGGTGGTGGCGGGTCTGGATCAGGCGGTGGATGTGCTGGCCGATGAGGTCCAGTTGGGTGACGTGGTCTTGACGTTGGGCGCCGGGGATGGATATGTAATTGGCGAGCGACTGCTGAAGCGATTGAGCAGGGGTTGGGCGCATGGCTGAAAAAATAAAGATAGGCATTGTATTTGGGGGGCGTTCTGGCGAGCACGAGGTCAGTTTGCGCTCTGCCCAGTCGGTGATGGCAGCCATCGATCAAGAAAAGTACGAGATTGTGCCCATCGCCATCAACAAGTCCGGTCATTGGATGATCGGCGGTGACCCGATGAAGGCGCTGGCGGCGCAAGCCGCGCCGGGATTATTGGCAGAAGGGCAGGGCGGAACAGTGGCCCTCAGCTCTGCGGAACGTCAAGGGGAATTGGTGCCGCGCGCCCAGTCGCTCAACGGGCTGGACGTGGTTTTCCCGGTGCTGCACGGTCCCTATGGCGAAGATGGGACCGTGCAAGGGTTGTTAGAGCTGGCAGGATTGCCCTATGTCGGCGCGGGCGTCACGAGCTCGGCGCTGGCCATGGACAAGATCTTGTTCAAGGATGTCATCAGGGCGCACGGGTTACCTGTCGTGCCCGACCTGAATTTCAAGCGCAAGCGCTGGGAGGCGGAACGAGAGGTCGTTTTGGACGAGGTAGAGGCGGCGCTAGGCTACCCCGTGTTCACCAAGCCCGCCAACCTGGGGTCCAGCGTGGGCGTCAACAAATGTCACGACCGGGCCGGGCTGGCGGCTGGGTTGGACGAGGCCGCGCTTTTCGATCGCAAGCTGTTGGTCGAGCAAGCGGTGCCGCATGCCCGTGAGATCGAGGTCAGTGTGTTGGGCAACGATGAGCCCATCGCTTCGTTGCCGGGCGAGATTGTCCCCAGCCGGGAATTTTATGATTACGTAGCCAAGTACATTGACGAAGGGGAGGACGCTTCTCAGTTACTGATACCGGCGCCGCTTTCCGAGGCGCTGACGGCTGAGATACGGTCTCTGGCCGTACAGACTTTTCAGATTATCGACTGCGCCGGTATGGCGCGGGTAGATTTTTTGCTGAACGGCGAGACGGACGCGCTGTTTGTGAATGAGGTCAACACTATCCCTGGGTTTACGTCCATTAGCATGTATGCCAAGTTATGGGGAGCGACGGGCATCCCGTACGCAGAGTTGATTTCGCGTTTGATTGATCTGGCGCTAGAGCGGCATGCCGATCGCCAACGTTCACAAACCGCTTATCATCTAGATGTAGGGGAGGCATGAAGCGTTACAGCAGTGGTCAGGGCCGGCCAGGCCGGACACGTCGCCAACCGTCTCGACTGGAACGCGCAAGGGCATGGTTCGGATCGAGCCGCCGGCGCCGGTCCAGGTCCGTGCACCACTATCAGGTTGCGGTGCCGCTTGTGGGAAAAAGTGCGGCGCAAACCCTGGTGCCGTCATGGTGGGTCGGTGGATTGCTGCTGGTCGGCCTCGGATGGTTAATCTATTGGTTTAGCAGTGCCGATATCTTTTACATCCAGCACCTGCAGGTGGATGGCAATTGGCGTTTGCCGGAGGCCGAGTTGCTGACTATTAGTGGGCTAGAGGGTACCAACGTCTTTTGGGCCAATACCGGGGACGCCGAGCGAGCGATTGAGGCGTTACCCGACGTCGCGTCGGCCTGCGTGCGGTGCACCTTGCCGGCGCATTGTGTCGTCACCCTGGTGGAGCGACCGGCGTCGTTGGTGTGGCGGCAGGGCGACGCCCAGGTGTGGATCGGCGCCGACGGCGTGGTCGTGCCGGCGCGGGGCGATCTGCCCAATGCGATCGTGCTGGACGCGAGCGGTAGCACGGCGCTCAAGCCGGGACAGCGTCTTTCGCCCGACTTGGTCGCTGCGGTGGAAGCGTTGGAGCGATCACAGCCCGAGATTCGGGTCTATCAGTATTCCAATCGCTATGGCCTGAGTTTTAGAGATGCTCACGGTTGGTTGATCCGGTTGGGCCAGGGCCAAGAGATCGAGCGGCAGTTAAACGTGTTGGACGCGCTGGCGGAGCATTTGCAGCGTCAGGGTATCACGCCGAGTTTTGTGGACGTGCGCTTTCCCGAGGCGCCTTATTATGCTTTAGAGTAGGCGTCCCGTGACGAGTGGGACGCGGACAGATTTGTGGATTTGAGATGGAACGCACCATTGTAGGCATTGACATAGGCACAACCAAAATTTGTACCCTCGTGGCCGAGGTGGACGATGAGGCGCGGTTGCACATCGTTGGCGTCGGTGTGGCGCCTTCCCGAGGGTTGCGCAAGGGCGTCGTCGTCAATGTGGGCGAGGCGACAGCCGCCATCGCCGAGTCTGTCGACATTGCCGAGCGCATCTCGGGCTATCAAGTGGAGCGGGCGTACTTGGCCGCATCGGGCGGGCACGTGGCCTCGATGAACAGCCGGGGCGTCGTGGCCATTGGGCGCAGCAGCCACGGCGTGACCTATGAGGACATTGATCGCGCTATGGATGCCGCGGGCGCCGTGCCCATCCCGCACAACCGGCAGGTGATCCACGTCATCCCGCGCGGGTACATCGTGGACGGGCAGGACGGCGTGCGTGATCCTTTAGGGATGCACGGGTTTCGGCTAGAGGTGGAGGCCCACATTATCACCGGTTCGGCCCCGGCGCTGCAGAACCTGGTCCGGTGCGTCGAAGACCTGGGCGTGGGGGTGGACGAACTCGTGCTCGCGCCGTTGGCTTCTGGACAGGGCGTGTTGACCGAGACAGAGCGCGAGATGGGCGTGGTGCTGGCTGACGTGGGGGGGGGCACGACCGACATTGCTATTTTTATCGATGGCACGATCTGGCACACAGTGATCTTGGACGTGGGCGGCAACCACCTGACCAATGATCTGGCTATTGGCTTGCGCCTGCCGTTTAATTCGGCCCAAGAGATCAAGCTCGAGTACGGCCACGCCCAGCCCAACAACGTTCGGGCGGAAGAAAGTTTCACCGTTACCTCTTTTGGCGGCGATTCGCGCTACCGCGTCTTTCGACGCGAGGTGGCCAATATTTTAGAGGCGCGTGTGGAGGAGATATTTAGCCTGATATTGAGAGAGATCAAGCGTTCTGGATACGATGGCCTTTTGCCGGCCGGCGTGGTAATGTGCGGTGGCTCGTCCCTGTTGCCTGGCACGCGAGAGCTGGGCCGGCAGATTCTAGGGATGCCGCTGCGCGTTGGTCAGCCCAGTGGCATGCTGGGTTTGGCGGACCAACTCGCCAGCCCGGCGTATGCCACCAGCGTGGGATTGTTAAAGTGGGGGGAGACGATGCCCGGTGGCTCGATGCGGCGCCGTCAGCGTAAAAAGCCCGGCATCGGCCAGCGGTTTGGCAACTGGCTGCGCAATTTTTTGCCCGGCTAGTCCGTTGGTAGAGGAGGAGAGTATATGCGAGTTGACGATTGGGGCCTGGTGAGCGCCAGGCGTAAAGTCATTATAGCGGAATCGGTTTTCATTTGAGAAGGGAGTAAGTCAATGCAAGGAGATACGCAGGTACAGTCGGTTGAAAATTTTGCACAGATCAAGGTGGTTGGGGTTGGCGGCGGCGGGTCCAATGCCGTCAACCGCATGATAGAAGAAGGGTTGACCGGTGTCGAGTTTATTGCCGTCAACACCGACGCGCAGGCGTTGCTGCTCTCTAACGCGCCCGTGCGGGTGCGCATTGGCGACAAGCTGACCCGGGGATTGGGCGCCGGTGGCAACCCTGAGGTCGGGCGCAAGGCGGCGGAAGAATCGAGCGACGAGCTTTACCAGGTGCTCGATGGCTCAGACATGGTCTTTATCACCGCCGGCATCGGTGGCGGCACGGGCACCGGCGCCGCACCGATCATCTCCAAGATCGCCAAAGAGGTCGGCGCGCTGACCATCGGCGTCGTCACCCGCCCGTTCACCTTTGAGGGCTCCCACCGCTCGCAGACCGCTCTGTCCGGGATCGAGTTGTTGAAGGAGCAGGTGGACACATTGATCGTCATCCCCAATGACCGTTTGTTGCAGATTGTGGACAAAAAGACCAATCTCCAACAGGCGTTCAGCGTGGCCGACGATGTGCTGCGTCAGGGCATCCAGGGCATCTCAGAGTTGATCACGGTGCCCGGTCTCATCAATCTGGACTTTGCCGACGTGCGCACGATCATGTCCGAGGGTGGCGCGGCGCTCATGGCGGTCGGTCGGGCTAGCGGTGAGGATCGGGCCCGCGCGGCGTCCGAGATGGCGATTTCTAGCCAGTTGCTGGACGTGACCATCGACGGCGCGCGTGGCATCCTGTTCAACGTGACCGGCGGCAGCGACATGACGCTGTTTGAGGTCAACGAGGCTGCCGCCCTGATCAAAGAGACGGCGCATCCCGATGTCAACCTGATCTTTGGTGCGGTGGTCGATCCTGATATGGGTGACGAGATTCGCATCACGGTCATCGCTACCGGGTTTGAACAACCGACGGCCGCGCCCCAGTCCCGGCACCAGGTGTCTCGCCGGCGCTCCCCGAGCGCAGAGGCGGATGCCGGGGGACTCTTTGCGGCGCGCAGCCGGCGCGAAGCGTCGTCCCAACCGCCTGCGCCCCAGGCGAGGGAGAGGGAAGAGATCGACGACGTGCCGACCGCTCAGGCGCCACCAGAGCCGTTCCCGGTGCACTCGTTTGACAAAGAGGACCTGGACATCCCGGCCTTTTTGCGCCGCCGCTAAGCGCCGCC
>CAZSJU010000008.1:18157-23605 GCA_964607235.1 uncultured Anaerolineae bacterium
CCGCTAAGCGCCGCCGTTAAGCGGCACGCGTCAAGGCGGCGCGTGCAACAGCGGCGTTGGATCACGGATAAAAAATCACCCGTCATTTCTCGACCGGGCGTGAGACATATTGGTCACACGTTGATTGACTCGCAGGCGGTTGGCGTGTTGACCACTCCCTGCCCGGTAAAATAGGCCCGGCTGCCAGCCGGCTATCGCATCCCGTCTGACTCCCTCCACAAAGACACGTGGAGGGAGTCCCTTTTTCTTAAAATCCGGTAGAACATTCGTTTTTTTAAGAAAAGAGCGCCTTTTAGACTTGTGCCCCAGGCGGCGGCATGTTATACTTGGGTAGTCCTTTCGCCCAGATGTAGGCCCTGATGGGCCATCTGACCCCCACATCTGGGTTTTTGTTATCCTGTTCTAGTGCTTTGGAGCCCGACATGAACTGTCCTTATTGTGATGAAAAAAAGACCCGTGTCATGGATACCTCGCGCACGTCACGGGGCGTGCAGCGCCGGCGTGAGTGCAAGAGCTGCGGTCAGCGCTTTAACACCGTAGAGCGGGCGATCTTGACCGCGCCGTTGGTGGTCAAGGATGACGGCCGCCGGGAAGAGTTTGACCGGCACAAATTACTAGACGGCATCCGCCTGGCCTGCGCCAAGCGGCCGGTAGCCATCGAGGCCATCGAGGGCGTGGTGGACCGTGTCGGGGCCGAGCTGCGGGCGCTGGGCAAGGCGGAGGTGAATTCCAAGATTATTGGTGACATTGTCATCGAAGAGTTAAAGGCGCTGGACAAGGTGGCGTATATCCGTTTTGCCATCGTTTATCTCGAGTTGGAAGATTTGGAGGCAGTGCGGGCCGAGATTGATCGTTTGATGGGATAAGGTGATAGCGGTTAGGTTTTTGTTAGAGGGAGGCAGTATGGATACACTCATTCGATCCGAGGTCGGTGAATATGACGAGGCATCTATTCCCCTGACCGAAAACGCGCGGGCGGTGCTCAGCCGGCGCTATTTGCGCAAAGGGCCGGACGGCGAGCCGGTTGAGACGGTGACCGAGATGTTTCACCGCGTGGCGCACCACATCGCCCTGGCCGAGCGGGAATGGGACGGCGACGTGGAGGCGGCCGAGGAAGCGTTTTACAACTTTTTGACCCAGTTGCGATTTTTCCCCAATTCGCCCACCTTTACCGGGGCGGGCACGCCCCTGGGCCAACTGGCGGCTTGTTTTGTGTTGCCCATCAGCGACGACATGGGGCGCGACGAGTCAGGCATTTTTCAGTCCTTGCGCGACGCGGCCTTGATCCAGCAGACGGGCGGCGGCAATGGCTTTTCCTTTTCGCGCCTGCGTCCCAAAGGGGCGCTGGTGACCTCTAGCGCCGGGCAGGCCACGGGGCCGGTCGGCTTTTTGCGCGTGTATGACCAGGCCTTTGGCGAGATCGCGCAGGGCGGCACGCGCCGCGGCGCCAACATGGCTGTGCTGCGCGTGGATCACCCGGATATTCTAGACTTTATCCGCTGCAAGACCAGCGAGGACGCCATCACCAATTTTAACATTTCGGTGGGCATCACCGACGCGTTTATGCAGGCGGTGCAGGACGACGCCGATTTTGAGCTGGTTTCGCCCCAGGACGGCCAAGTGTGGCGCACGGTCAAGGCGCGCGAGATTTTCGACGAGATCGTCAAGTACGCCCATCACAACGGGGAACCGGGGGTATTGTTCCTCGACACGGCCAATCGCGCCAACCCGGTGCCGCATCTGTACGATTTGGAAGCGACTAATCCTTGCTTAGTAGGCGATACGTGGGTTGTGACTGACCAAGGACCTGTTCAGGTGAAAAACCTGGTGGGGCGGCCAACTCGGTTGTTGTCTAACGGTGAGTTTTATCCCACTAATGATAAAGGGTTTTTCTGCACGGGTGAACGAGGCCTTTTGAAAATTCGTACACGTCGTGGTTTTTGTATTCAGGTGACGTCTGATCACCCATTACGCAAGGTAACGAGAATGACGCGTTATGTGGTAGAGTCCGAATGGCGTGCCGCTGCAAGTCTCCAGACAGGGGACAAGATTGTGTTGAGTGATAACCGACGAGCTCAGTGGCAAGGTAAAGGTACTTTTAAAGAGGGATATCTGTTAGGGGTATTGGTTGGTGATGGCACGATTACGTCTGGAAAAAGGGGCAAAGAAGGTAAAGCCGTCATTTCTGTTTGGGGAGAAGGTCCCGGACCGACGGCAATGCGTAAAATCATCGAAGAGATTGCTTTCACTTTGCCCCATCGTGCAGATTTCAAAGGTTTTATATGGATACCGGAACGTCAAGAGGGTCGCTTGATTTTGAAATCTATCTATGATCTGTCTCTTGATTACGGTCTTTCACGAGATTTCAAGGGCGTTTCGCCAGAAATAGAACAAACAAGCAGTGAATTTCATCGGGGTTTCTTGCGTGGATTGTTTGATGCAGACGGTACTGTGATTGGTTCACAACAAAAAGGTGTCTCAGTGCGTCTGAGTCAGTCCAACATTGCATTGTTGGAATCCGTACAGAGAATGTTGCACAGATTGGGTGTCGTTTCGACCATATACCGTAATCGTCACAAGGCAAGAAAAAAATCGTTGCCTGATGGACAAGGTGGTTATGATGAATATGATACTAAAGCCAACCACGAATTGAGTATCAGTGGCGCTAATTTGGTCGAGTTTGTTGACAAGGTCGGCTTTGTTGATGTGGAAAAAATAGAGCGGTTGGACGCTTTGATGCAATCATATCGCCGAAGGCTAAATCGCGAGCGTTTTGTGGACGAGATCGTGTCTGTTGTGCCTCAGGGCCAGTCTCTTGTATACGATGCGCATGTACTGGATGTTCACGCGTTCGATGCTAATGGTTTTTGGGTGCATAATTGTGGCGAACAGTGGCTGGGACCTTATGAGAACTGTTGCCTGGGCTCGATTAACCTGGCGTGCCATATCGCTCAGGTCGACGGCCGGCCGGCGGTGGACTGGGAAAAGTTGCAAGAGACGGTCGAGCTGGCGACGCGTTTTCTCGATGACGTGGTGACGGTCAACGCTTATGTGCCGGCGGTGCCACAGTTAGAGGTGGCTGCGTATCGTGCCCGGCGCATTGGTCTGGGCATCATGGGCCTGGGGGATATGTTGTACCGGATGGGCATCCGCTATGGCAGCGAGACCGCCCAGGAGTTTGCCGCCCAGGTGATGGAATTTGTGCGTTATCATGCCATGCGGATCAGCGTCCAACTGGCCGAGGCGCGCGGCGCGTTCCCCGCCATCGAGGGCAGCATCTATGATCCGCAAGACTTGTGCTGGACGCCCCCGCAGCCGCTGCGCGCCTATCGCCGCGATTTTGACCGGCCGCAGCTCTATTGGGCGCGGATCGTGGACGGCATCCGCGCGCACGGCATCCGTAACGCGGCGCAGACCACGGTGGCCCCCACGGGCACCATCGCCACCGTGACCGGCTGCGAGGCCTATGGGTGTGAGCCGGTCTTTGCGCTGGCGTATGTGCGTCACGTCAACGACAATGGCCAGGATCTCGCATTGACCTACACCAGCCCGCTGTTCAAAGAGGCCTTGCGAGAGGCGGGGCTGGACGCCCCGACGCGGCAACGCATCATCGACCAGGTCAGCAAGCTGGGCTCCTGCCAAAAGGTTGAGGCGGCGCCGGAACCGCTGCGGCATACCTTTGTGGTCGCCCAAGATATCGCGCCCGAGGAGCACGTGCGCATGCAGGCGGCTATCCAGACCTTTGTGGACAACTCGATCTCCAAGACCTGCAACTTTGCGGCGACCGCCACCGAGCGCGACGTGGCCGACACTTATTTCCTGGCCTGGAAATTGGGCTGCAAGGGCCTGACGGTCTATGTCACGGGCTCGCGGGAAAAAGTGGTGTTGGAGACCCAAAAGACGCAAGCGGCCCAAGACCCGTCGACTCTGCAGCCGACTCTGTTCCACGAGTCCAAAAAGCCCCGCCCGCGCATGTTGCCGGGCGAGACGTATCGCATCAGCACGCCGCTGGGCACGACTTTTGTCACCGTCAACCGCAACGGCGGCAAAGAGCCTTTCGAGGTGTTCATGCACACGTCCAAGGCGGGCAGCGAGACGGCTGCCGTCTCGGAGGCGATGGGGCGCTTGATCTCTTATATCTTGCGGCTGGCGTCGCCGGTGCCCCCACGGGATCGGCTGGTCGAGGTGGTGCAACAGTTGGGCGGCATCGGCGGTGGGCGGCCGCTGGGCTTTGGGGCGGAGCGGGTGCGCTCGTTGCCCGACGGCATCGCGCAGGTGCTGGCCGAATATCTGGACCAGGCCCCCTCTGGCGACAATGGCCGCGTCAAGCCCACCGATGGCCGGAGTGGCGGCGGGGAACCGGGGCAATTGACGTTCCGCATCGGCGACCTGTGCCCCGAGTGCGGTGAAGCGGCGTTCGTGCGCGAAGAGGGCTGTCGCAAGTGCTATGCCTGTGGCTATAGCGAGTGCTAAAGAAACAAGAAACCTGGTTTTTGCCAAAAACCAGGTTTCTTTGCTTCCTGTCAAGTCAGAAAGCGAGGAAAGCCTATGCCTAAACGTTTCGTACTCGTCGCCGGCAACATCGGGGTGGGCAAGACCAGCCTGACCGATCGGCTGGCGGCCCGGCTGGGCTGGCAGGCGGCTTATGAATCGGTCTCGGATAACCCGTATCTGGCCGACTTTTACGCCGACATGCGGGCCTGGGGGTTCCACCTGCAGATCTACTTTCTGGGCCACCGCGCCGAGCAGCATCGCCGCCTGGCGCTGGCGCCGGCTTCAGCCGTTTGCGACCGCTCGATTTACGAGGACGCGCACATTTTTGCCCGCGCCCTGTACCAGATGGGTAACATGAGTGAGCGCGACTATTTGGCTTATCGCCAGTTGTACGAATTTGTGATAGAAGGGTTACCCGCGCCGGACCTGTTGTTGTACCTTGAGGCGTCGGTCGATACATTGTTGGCGCGCATCCGGGGGCGGGACCGGACCATCGAGTCCGGCATCACCGCCGATTACCTGGAGACGTTGAATGGGTTTTACGAGGATTGGATGGTCGATTTTGACCTGTGTCCCGTCCTCACCCTCCCCGCCGACCGCCTCGATTTCGTGCGGCACGCCGGTCACCTGGATGTGATCGTGGACCGCATCCAGCAAAAGCTGTCCGGCAAAGAGGTCGTGGTGTTTGATTGATAGTGCATTAGAGACCTCCGAGGTCTAAAAAGAAGACCTCGGAGGTCTTTTAGTCAGGCAAGTCCCCCAAAAATCCGCGCAACAATTGGTTGTAGGTCTCGGGCGCTTCTATCGGCACCATGTGTCCCACGTCCGGCACCTGGACCAGCTTGACCTGGGTGGTCCGTCCGCCGGTGAGGATGGCGTCTTGCATCGCCTGGGCCGTGTCCGGCGGCGTGATGACGTCTTGTTCCCCGACCACGATCAGCGTGGGCACGCTGA
>CAZSJU010000008.1:23705-29131 GCA_964607235.1 uncultured Anaerolineae bacterium
CCTTCCGGCGTGTCGGCCCCGGCGCGTGTGTCCGTCAAGACCAGCGCGCGCACGCTTTGCGGGTAGGCGCGCCAAAAGGCCATGAGCACATATCCGCCCATGGACAGCGCCGCCAGCGTCGCGCGCTCGACCTCTAGCGCTTGCAGCAGCCCATGCAGGTCGTCGGCCAGCGTGGCCATGGAATAGGGGCCGGGCGTGGCCTCGCTCTGGCCGTGGCCGCGCAGGTCGACGGCAATCACGCGATAGTCGTCGCTGAGCGCCTCTATCTGCTGCGTCCACAGCGTGTGGTCCAGCGGAAAGCCGTGCACAAACAGCACCGCCGGCCCCTGGCCCTGATCCTCATAGTACATCTCGAAACCGTTAATCGTCTTTTTCAAGGCCGCCCTCCTTTGTGAAATCGGATCACGAACGTGAATATCAGTGTACCTGGTCTGCGTCTTTTTGGCAACACTTGTTACTCGCCCGTGCGACGACCGTCACCGTGTCCATAGCGGCATAGGCGTCCAGACAAAAGGCGCCAAAAGCGCCGGCGCCTACCAATCCCAGACCTAGCGGTTCTTCTATCGCCGCACCTCATTTGTCGTCAACCGGCGCGCACGAACGCCAGCAGTTCCTCCAGGCGGCAGGTGGCCAGCCCGATGACGCGGTCCGCGCCGCCATAATAGACGTAAACGGTGCCGTCGACCACCGGGTTGGCGGCGGAAAAGATGGCGCGGGGCACGTCGCCCTTGATTTCCCACGTTTCCTCGGGTTCCATGAGGTAGGGGCGGGGGCGGGCAACCACGCGGGTGGGGTCTTTCAGGTCCAGCAGGCAGGCCCCGAAACGGTAGGTGACCGCGTCGTCGTAGCCGTGGTACAGCACCAGCCAGCCGTGCGCCGTCTCGATGGGCACGCCGCCGGCGCCGACCCGGTTGCCGTCCCAGTTTCCGGGCCGAGGAGACATCACGATTTGAAAATCTCCCCAATGCTGCAAGTCGTCGCTGTAAGCGAGCCATATGGCGGGTGGGCGGCGGTGAAAGCTCACATAGCGCCCGCCGATCTTGCGCGGAAAGAGGACGTGGTCCTTGTTGTCCTCGCCCTTGATCAGGTGACCGAGCCGCTGCCAGGTGATCAGGTTGGTGCTGGCGGCGAACGTCGGTGTGATGCCCAAGGGCGAGTAGGCGGTGTAGGCCATGACAAAGCGCCCCTCGTCGGCCAGGTAGGTGACGCGGGGGTCTTCGATGCCGCGCGTCTCCCATTCGTCCTGGGGCGAGAGCACGGGGCCGGTCAGCCGGTTAAAATGCACGCCGTCCGCGCTGACGGCATAGCCGATGCGGCTGACATAGTCCACGCCCTGGGCGCGGTAGAACATGTGAAACAGGTCGTCGTGGTGGACCACGCCGCAGTTAAAGACGTTGAGCGCTTCCCAGGCGTGGAGCGGGTCAGGCCTGAGGAGGGGGTTCTCGGGGTGGCGTTCTAGTTTCAGCGTCATAGGCTTTATCCTTCGCCGGCGTCTTGCAGGCACAGGTCAATCACATCTTTCAGGGGGGCGGTGGCCAGGCACATCACATGGTCGGCCGCGCCATAATAGACTTTAAGCTCGCCGTCGTCCTCCAGGATGGCGCCGCAGGTAAAGACGACGTTGCTCACGTTGCCCATGAAATCCTCGGGGGCGGCGGGGGAGAGGATGGCTTGGCTGGCGCGCCCCACCACGCGCCACGGCGCTTCCAGGTCCAACAGGACCGCGCCCAGGCGGTAAAGCAGGCCGGACGCGGTCTCACGCACGCCGTGGTAGATTTCCAGCCAGCCGTGGGGCGTCTTGATGGGGGGAGCGCCGGCGCCGACTTTGAATTCGTCCCACTTGCGGGGTTGGGGTTTCATCACCGGGCGCGGGTCGCCCCAGTAATGCAGGTCGGGGGAAAAGCTGATCCAGATGTCGCCCACGCTGGGCTGACGCGTCATTGGCCGGTCGAGCTTGGCATAGCGCCCGTCGATTTTCTCGGGAAATAGGACCACGTCCTTGTCGTCGGGCAGCGTCATCACGGCCACACGTTCATAACGCTCAAAGTCTTGCGTGCGGGCCAGGATGGTCACGCAGCCATACTCCGAGTATCCCACATAGGTGATCAAATAGGTGTCATCTATATGGGTGATGCGTGGGTCTTCCAGGCTATAGTTTTCGACGGCTTGAAAGGGCGCTTTGGTGGCGGGCAGCAGCGCCGGCGCCGGGTCCGGGACAAAATGCACGCCGTCGTCGCTGCGGGCCAGCCACAGGTATGAGGAACCGCTGAGGTCTTCGACCCGATTGAGCAGCAGGTATTGGCCGTCGTACTTGGTCGCGCCGGCGTTAAAGACCGAGTTGACCGGCCGGGGAAAATCCCCCGCCGTCAAGATGGGATTTTTTGAATGTCGTCGCAATAGGTGACTGTTGGACACGGTGCCTCCTTGGATTTTTACGATAGGGTGTTACCTTTGCCAGGTGACGGCGGCGGTTTGTACGTCGTAGCACAGTTGCAGCGTCTCACCTGCAGCGTTTTGGAAGGATTTGCACGCCACGGCGGGGAGCAGCATAAAGGCATCTATCACTGCTTCACGGTCCGCCTGGCGTCCGGCATAGCGCACGCGCAACGTGTGGGCGCCCCGGCGCAGCGTGACGGGGCCGTCAAAAACTGGGTCCAACCACAGATAATCCCGGTCGGGTGAGACGGCCTGGGGGATGATGGCGGGCGTGCCGCCGTCCAGGGCCACGGCAAAGGCCACGTCTTGCGGTGATTGTTCGGGCGTCTCGCCCGCCTGGGCGGCCGCCGAGAGCGACGTCACAAAGGTCAACGGCGCCAGGTTGGCGGCGGTGTCCGGGTCCAGCCCGGTCCAGTCGATAAAGCCGCCGGTAAAGCCCATCCCGGCCTCAAAGTGGATCCGCTTGCCGTCCTCGGGCGTCAAATAGTTCAGGCTCTGCAGCGGCAGGGCCGCTTCGTACAAGTAACCGCCCTCGGCCGGGACCCAGGCCAGCACGGCGCCGGGCAGAAAGCTCTGGGCGGTCCAGTTCCACACCTGGGGACCGTCGGGCGTTTGGGCCAGCGTCAGCTTGACGTCCACCCGCTGGCGGGTGCCGCGGGTGTCCAGGTACAGCCATAGCGTGTCGCCGCGCCAGGCTGAGGGGCCGACCTCGTTTTGGACGTGTTCGGGGTCGCGCACGCGCGCCGCCACGTAAAGGTTCTCCTGGTCCCACATCCAATACAGGTTAAAGCTGGCCGTTTCCGGGCCGGGCCAGGCCGCGCCGCCGCGCAGGGTTTGCTCGCGGCGGTCGACGGGCAGCGGTTGGGCGGCGGCCCACTCGTCTAAATCGCCGTCGATGGTCACCGGGGTGGGCGCGCGCAGCGCCTCGGCCACGCGCTCTGGCTTGGGGGCCGCGCGGCGCAGGTGAGCGACGTACAGCATATAATCATCGTCGGCGGGGACGTCCAGCGTCACCGAGACGATGTCACCGGGCTTGAGGCCGTAATAGCGCCCGTTGGAAAAGCGCGCCTCGCCGGTCCATTCACGCTGGCCATAGGTGGCGTCGCCAGCGACTTTTGTCCCGTCTTCCATCTCGAAAATCAGCCGGGGCGGCGTTTCGGTGGCGCGGTAGTCCAGGTAGGCGCTGGCCAAGGGGTCCTGGTCCAGCCACATCAATGCGTATAACGCCTCGATGGTTGACTCGGCGCCGGCGTTGCGGTTGACGCGGTAGGGCGTGGGGCCGTCCAGGCCGTCAAAGCAACGCCCGGTCTCGGGATCGTACATGGGCACCTGGGCCATGTTGTTGCCCATGAACCAGGAGGCGGTCAGCCCGGCATAGCGCGCGTATTGCGTCTCGCCGGTGGCCTGGTAGAGCGCCCAAAAGCCCGAGGTCATCACCTGGGCGCCGTAGGCGATCTGGCCCTGGCGGTTGGGCAACGGCAGCATCTCGTTGATCAGGTCGGTGGCCAGCAGCCGCACGAAAAAGATGTCCGCCTCGCGGCGCGCCGACGCGATCCAGTCTTGACGGTCCAGCAATTGCCCGACCCATGCCAGAGCGTGGACCTGGTGGCTGCCCCAGGCGTGCCACAGCGCGGTCGAGCTGGTGGTGGACATGTGCGCCGCATAGGGGTATTCGCCCGGCCCGCCCAGTTGGTATTTGGCCACGCCGTTGGCCAGGTTGGTGATGAGCTGGCGGGTGCGGCTGTTGGGCGCGACCTGGTAGTATTCTGCCAGGCCCAGCAGCGCCAGGGCAGAGACGTCGGCGCCGTTGTGGATCAGCCAGGCCGGGACGGGGACGCCGTGCAGTTCATCGTAGACGCCCACCGGCCCGATGGCGCGCCCCAGCGCACCTTCGCCGCGCAGGTAGGCCGCCTGAAGCGTCGCGGCATAGTCCGGGTCCAGGTTTATAAAGATACGGTAGCCGCTGGCCAGCGCCCATTGGGCGCGCGCGGCCCACCAGCCCCAGGTCTTGTAGCTGGTGCGGCCACCGGTGTTGATGGTGCCCGCGCGGTCGAACACAAAGTTATAGTATTCGCCGTCCTCCGCTTGCAGATGCTGCACAAAGTTGAGCGCGGCGCGCGCGAGTTCCAGCGCTTGCGGGTCGCCGGTGCGTTCGTAAAAGGCCAGGTAGACCAGCGCGGCGCGCGCCACGTCGTCCACGGCGGTGATGCCCTCGCCCAAGGCGTCGACCCAGCCATAATTGGGCGCTTCGGAATAGATATGCACCAGCGCCATTGGCGTGCCGTCCCACGTGACGATCTCGGTCAGGCGTTGTAGATGGGTCAGGTTGATCAGGCCGTCGCGCAACGGCTGTTCCACCGGCGGCGGTGTGGGGACGGCGGTGGCCACCGAGGTCGCTCGTGGTCGGGTGGGCCGGGGCGTCGGTGTGGCCATAGGTGTGGCATCCGCACCAGCGGCCTTTTTCTCTTGCACGATGGGGGAAACGGCCGGCGTTGGTGCCGGCGCCTCCTTGCCGCAGCCGGTTAATAGTAGGATAGGGAGATATAGCAGGGCCATCCACCACCTCCAGTGTCCGAGACAGCGCCGGGGATTGCTCACCTGCACTGCATCCGTAGCGCGGTGCAAGTGTTGTCGCAAAAAAGCGCGCCTACCAGGAAACTTGTCCGAGACGTAGGTGCGATGCACATGCTTTTCGGTGCATTGCACCTGATCTCCCTGGCGCCCAGCAGGGGCTGGGCTGCTACCCGGAAGGGCGAGCTGTGGATCACTCGCAATGACGGGGCGGAGATTGCTTTGTCGCAAAAAGACGCTCCTCGCAATGACGGGGCGAGGGGGATTGCTTTGTCGCAAAAAGACGCGCCTGGCAATGACAGGTTGATTGATTTCGTTGGGATTAGGTTGTGTGCTATTCACGGTTAACTCTTGACGCCGCCGAGGGTCAGGCCCTCGATAAAGTAGCGTTGGGCCGCAAAGTACAGCGCCAGGATGGG
>CAZSJU010000009.1:0-1711 GCA_964607235.1 uncultured Anaerolineae bacterium
TTGTCGAACCCACGAACCAGTGAATAGACAAGGTATGCAATTATGGTTGTCGATAAAGTGTCTTCCCCTGTCAAGCGTTCTCTCAACCTCACGCGTTTTATCCGTCCGGCCCTCGGTGTGCTTGTATTCGCTTTTATGCTGTGGCGGATGTGGGGCGTCTTGTTCACGCAGCGCGTCTATGGGCCTGATACGTGGGTGCGTTTTGCCATATCGGGCATCATTCTGGGCAGCGTGTATGCCTTGATTGCCCTGGGTTATACATTGGTCTATGGCATCCTGTTTATGATCAACTTTGCCCATGGTGACGTCATGATGTTGGGCGCCTTTGCCGGTTATTTTACGCTAGAGGCGTTCAGCGCTGCAGGTATTTTGAACAGCGGCCTTGGTGCGATTATTTCGGTGCTACTCACCTTTCTGGTCGGCATGACAGTGGGGATGCTGGTGGCCGTCTTGTTGGAGCGTATCGCTTACCGCCCTCTGCGCCAGGCGCCACGGTTGGTGCCGTTGATTAGCGCCATTGGCGCTTCGTTATTTCTAGAAAACGCGGCCCAATTGGTTTTCGGTTCCGCTCGCCACACCTATACCAACCCTGACGTCATAGAGCGCAACGTCGAGGGTTGGCGCGTCATGATAGGTGGCGGGGAGGTTTTGATTACCTATACCGGCGTATTGACTTTTGTGCTTTCTGTCGTATTGATGGTCGGGTTATATGTCTTGGTGCAGCGCACCAAGACGGGCAAGGCGATGCGTGCCGTGGCGGAGGACAAGGGCACCGCAGCCTTGATGGGCATCGACGTAGACCGCGTCATCTCGAATACTTTTGCCATCAGCGGTGTGCTGGCCGGTGCGGCAGGCGTGATGTGGGGGTTGCACATGGGCATCATCTATCACTATGTTGGCTTTATCCCCGGCATCAAGGCCTTTACCGCCGCGGTCATGGGAGGCATTGGCAATATCCCCGGCGCGATGCTAGGCGGGATGGCTCTGGGATTGATGGAGGCTTTGGGCCCGGCTGCGTTGAACATTCCTTTCCAGCTCAAGGACGTGCTCGCGTTCTCTGTCCTGGTGCTGGTGCTTATCTTCCGACCCACAGGCTTGTTGGGAGAGGTATTGTCGGAAGAAAAGATGTGATTTCTTGCTTCCTTGGCATCAAGGCCTTGTCCTTTAGGAGTGAAATATGAACAAGATCCGTTTTAACCTGACAAGTGGCCTCCTGGCAGGTTTTGTCAATGTCTTTTTTGTGCTGTTGGGTCTGACCGGCCTGGTGGGGCTGCTCGTCCAGGATTGGTTCGATCTTTCTTCCCAGACGCCCGGCGCGTGGGTTTTACTGTTGCTGGTAGCCTTGTGGGGCGGCAGCCGCGCCGCCCGTAACGTTCATTGTGAGACGTGGACGGATACTTTGGTAGGTGGTTTGGTGACCGGGGCGGCCCAGGGCGCTTTGCTGGCCGCGTTCGTCGGGTTGGTGGCGTCCATGCTAGATTCCGGCGCTGACGTGCGCAAGTGGTTGGTCCAGATTTACCCTGAAGCCATAGACATACTCAGGTTCGGACAAGCGCCGTTCGTTGCTGCCTTGATCGTCTTGGTCTTGATGGCCGGGACGGGGTTGTTGGGGGCTGCATTGGCCTATGCCGCGGCCCGTTATCATTGGCGGGAAAAGGTGGGACAAAGGTGGGAGGCGGTGCGCAACCAGGTGACCGAGGACCCTCGCGTC
>CAZSJU010000009.1:1811-12705 GCA_964607235.1 uncultured Anaerolineae bacterium
TTGGCCACCGTTACGGGGGTGTTGCTGGCGCTCCCGGTCCTGCGTATGCGCGGTGACTATTTGGCCATCGTGACATTGGGCTTTGGCGAAATCATCCGCATCCTCGCCAAGAGCGACGCGCTCATCGATCTGAGCGGCGGCCCACGCGGAATCCGGGCCGTGGGCGGCCCTACCCTATTTGGTGAAAAGATCAACAGCGAGTTCTATTTTATGTACTTGATTATCTTGAGCATCGTGCTGGGGATTTTTGTGACGTATCGCTTGCAGCATTCGCGCGTGGGGCGTGCCTGGGCTGCGATGCGTGAGGACGAGGACGTGGCGCAAGCGGTTGGCATTTACACGCTCAAGTACAAAGTGTTGGCTTTTGCCATCGGCGCCGCCTTTGCGGGGCTAGGAGGCGTGATTTTTGCTTCGCGTAACAAGTTCACGGGACCCGAGGACTTTACACTGTTGGTCTCTATCAATGTGCTGTGTCTGGTCATCATTGGCGGTATGGGCAGCATCCCCGGCGTGGTAGTCGGGTCAATGGTGCTAAAGGGACTGCCAGAGATCCTGCGTCAGTTGAGCGACTATCGCATGTTGGCCTTTGGCGCGCTGCTGGTCATCATGATGATCGTGCGTCCGGAGGGGTTGTGGCCGCCTGCTCGCAGAAAGCTAGAGCTGAAAACGCCGGACCAAGAGAAACTACCAAGTGCCCCGAGCCTGCGGCAGGAGGTTAAGCTGTGAACATTCTAGAAGCAGAAAAGGTAACCAAGCGGTTTGGTGGACTGGTTGCCGTAAGCGACGTAGACTTTGCGGTGCCAGAGTTGGGCATCGTCAGCATCATTGGCCCCAATGGCGCGGGCAAGACGACGTTCTTTAACTGCATTGCCGGCTTTTACCGGCCCGAAGAAGGGACGATTATGTTTGATGGCCTCCCGCTCACCGGGCGTCGGCCGGACCAAATCGCGTCTTTGGGCATCGCCCGCACTTATCAGAACATTCGGCTGTTTGAAGCCATGACGGCCGTCGAAAACGTGTTGGTCGGCCAGCACTATCACATGCGCTCGGGGGTGTTTGGCGCAGTTTTTCAGCCGCCGCATACCCGGCGCGAGGAAAAAACGGCCCTGGAAAGGGCCTGGACGATGCTGAACTTTGTGGGGTTGGGTGACAAGGGCGATTGGGTGGCCAGGAATCTGCCGTATGGCGCTCAACGCCGTCTAGAGATTGCCCGGGCCTTGGGCAGTCGACCCAAGTTGTTGCTGTTGGATGAGCCTACAGCAGGTATGAACCCGGCCGAGACTGTGGAGATGATCCAGTTGATACGCCGCTTGCGCGACGAACTGGACACGACGGTCCTGTTGATCGAGCATGACATGCGGGTCGTGATGAGCATATCGGAGCGGATTTCTGTTCTGGACTATGGTGTCAAGATCGCCGAGGGGACGCCGGCAGAAATTCAGAGCAATCCCCGGGTGATTGAGGCTTACCTGGGACGCGATGCCGCCAAGATCATGGCTGCAGGGGGATAAGCGCTATGGCAATGTTGGAAGTAAAGGACGTACATACTTATTACGGCAATATTCATGCCTTAAAGGGGGTCTCGCTGACGGTTAAAGAGGGCGAGATTGTTACCTTGATCGGGACGAACGGCGCCGGCAAGAGCACCACGTTGAACACCATCTGCGGGTTGCTGCATCCCCGCGAAGGTACGATCGTGTTGGAGGGACAGGAAATTCACGGCATGCCGGCGCATGAAATTGTGGATTTGGGCGTCTCCCAATCCCCGGAGGGGCGGCGTATCTTTGGCCGGCTGACAGTGATGGAAAACCTGGAAATGGGTGCGTTTTGCCGCACGGACCCCGAAGGCATCCGCAGGGATATGCAGCGGGTGTTTAACCTGTTTCCCCGCCTGGAGGAGCGCAGTAAACAGCTCGGCGGCACTTTGAGTGGTGGTGAACAGCAGATGTTGGCGATGGGGCGTGCGCTGATGGCCAACCCCCGTTTGGTGTTGCTGGATGAGCCTTCTATGGGGCTGGCGCCCATTTTGGTTGAGGACATCTTTCGCACGATTCAGGAGATCAACCAGGATGGCACTACTGTCTTGCTGGTTGAACAGAACGCGCTGATGGCGCTCTCGGTGGCGCATCGTGGCTATGTGATGGAAACGGGCCGCATCGCCCTGGCCGGCACCGCCCACGAGTTGCGCGAGAACCCGCAAGTCAAGGCGGCCTACCTGGGTGAGGGGTAGCCGTTAACAGACGGAAAAAGAGAGGCGCCGCTTAGCGGCGCCTCTCTTTTTGTTTCGGGCGAGTTTTGTATAGTTTACAATGTCAAATTAGCCGGTCCAAGACCTCCGAGGTCTAGCAAATGGCTTCAAGTCGTGAAAATTGCGCCTTTTGCCAGTGACTTGACTCGCGAAATTGGCTACCGGAGACCTCGGAGGTCTAATGTGACATTGTCAAGATAGTCAAGCTTGGCTCTCGTCTTGGTGTAATTTTTGCTTTTTGCGCGCCGCCATTTTTTTCCGCGCCGCCGCTTTGGCGCGTGGACCAACCAATCGCTCGGTCCCGGCTTTGAGGCGGCGGATGTTGGGGCGTAGCGCCCACACCACCAGTATCCCGGTCAGGACGCCATAGATGACGTATTCCCAGGGAGCCTTGCCGACCAACGCGCGCACGGCAAACAGGATCGGTACCAATCCTGCGATAGCCAGTGAAGTCACCGAGGCATAGCCGGTGGTCACCAACAGTATGGGCAGCAAGGGCAGCAAGATAAACAGCGCCGGGAGCCAGAGCCCGGCGGCCACCCCGACGTTGGGGCCGGTGCCGGCGCCGCCTTTCCAACTCAGGTAGATCGAATAGTTATGCCCGATGACAGCCAGCACCCCGGCCGCGACCTGTGCCACTACCGGAGCGCTCACGCCGAGCTGTTGACCTAGCCAGCCGGCTCCCCATACGGCCACCGCCCCCTTGCCGACGTCGCCCACGGCGGTCAGGACCCCGGCGATGGCGCCCGCAGCGCGGATGGCGTTTGTCCCTCCGGTGCGCCCACTGCCGACCCCGCGTATATCTTGGCCAGTGAGCAGTTTGACGACGAGATAGCCAAAGGGGATTGCGCCGACCAGGTAACCGAAAAGGGCCGCCAACAGATAGCCAAAGAATTGGGACATAGTGCGCCTCCTGATAAAAAAATTTCCATGTGGTGAGCTTGTCGAACCACTCTAATATTAAACACCGGCATTGGCCCGTGGTTACGCTGCACAGCTATTTTCTGTCCGATCTCGTAAAATTCTCAACGAGACTTTTTGGACCTGGCCCGCAATGATGTAAAATCCGCGCAACGAGGGCGCGGCCCGCAGGTTAGAATCGAGGTGGGCGATGATGAGATAGACCGAGTCGGGATAGCTTGCCAGAGCGATGTCGGTTTGTGAAGGTGTTTCTGGGCCTTTGGGATGGGAATGATATATGGCCAGTGGATCAGGCCCCCAGCCCTGGGATGCCATATCACGCAGCGCCGCGATCAGTACGTGCGGGTCGATCTCGTAACGGGTGGGGCTGTGCAGCACGTTGGCCGCTGGATAGATCCGTCGTACCCGTCCATCTTGACCGCCCAACAGGCCACATGCTTCTAGCGGCGCTTCTGACCGCGCATGGGCGATAATCTGTGCGGTTTGAGTTTGCGTCAGGGTCAACGATTTCATTCTCATTATAGTTGGGTTTCAGCCGTTGCCGTTATCAAATTATCAAATCGAGTCGAGCAGCCCATTAGGATACAGCGCCGGCCCGCCGTCGCCAAAGCGGCTCAAGGGCATCCAGCGCGCCAGGAAAGGGGCGCCGTTATCTTCTACACACTGTATTTCATCTTGCTCATACGCTTGGGTTGCGCTCTTGGCCAGTTGGGCGCTGTAGACCATCACAATCTCGTGGCCGATTTCGCCGCCATAGGTAAAAATGTTTTCCAGCGTGGCGAGATAGCAGACGTCGCCCAGCTCGAGGCCGGCTTCTTCGTACAGTTCTCGGCGCACCGTTTGTACACCGGTTTCGCCCAGCTCAATGCCGCCCCCCAAAGGACGATAAAAGGTCTCGCCTGTATGGGGATTATGGCCTTCTATGACCAGGATGGCCTCCGCCCCTGATGGGTCCCGGCGCTTGATGATGGCGATGGCGATCGGTCGGACGTGATTTTTCAAAAGGGGTCCTTTGTCGTATCGTGTCGTTGCTGCTCCTAACGTGAGGTGATGATCATCACCGGTGCCCAGCGGTGCGCTGGGCACCGGTGATTTTATCCCGCGTTGGATGTCAGCGTTGGGGCGCGCTATTTACCCGGACACTGTGCGGCGACTTTTTGGTCGATATTCTTGTCACCGTAGGCTTTATCAAAGTGCGTGCTAAAGTCGTGCGCCAGTTTGGTGGCGCGGGCGTCATAAGCCGCCTTGTCCTCCCACGTGTTTTTGGGAAATAGGACTTGGGGGGGCACGCCAGGGCAACGTTTGGGGACGAGGATGTGGAAAGTCTTGTCCTCGACGTACTCGACGTCTTCCAGTTTTCCAGATACGGCCGCGTCTACGATCGCGCGTGTCAGATTGATATCCATACGTTCGCCGATGCCAAAAGGCCCGCCGCTCCAGCCGGTGTTGACCAGGTAGACCTGGGTGTGATGTTTTTGCATGCGCTCACCCAATAGCTGGGCGTACACGTCAGGGTTGCGGGGCATAAAGGGCTCGCCAAAAAAGCGCGAGAAAGTGGAGACCGGGTCTACGATGCCGGTCTCGGTGCCGGCCAGCTTGCTGGTGTACCCCATCAGGAACCACAGCATGGCTTGTTCGGGCGTGAGCCGGGAGACCGGGGGCAACACGCCGTTGGCGTCGGCCGTCAAGAACAGGATGGTCTTGGGATGACCGCTGATCGAACTGGGCTTGATGTTGCTCAAAAAGGTCAGCGGATAAGAAGCCCGCGAGTTGGGTGTCAGTCGGTCGTCGTCCACGTCAAAGGTGCCGTCGGGATACATCATGGCATTCTCGACGATGGCACCGTGTTCTAGATAGTGTGCATCGTGAAAGACGGCGTTCCAGATCTCTGGTTCCTTGTCGGCGCTCAAGTTGATGAGCTTGGCATAGCAGCCATTCTCAAAGTTGGCGATGCCATTGTCACTCCAACCGTGCTCATCGTCACCGAGCAACGCCCGGCGCGGATCGGACGAAAGCGTCGTCTTGCCCGTTCCCGAGAGCCCCAGCAACAAAGCGCAGTCGCCTTGGGGGCCTTCGTTGGCGGAACAATGGATGGGCAAGAGTCCTTCTCCCGGGAGCAAATAGTTCATCACGGTAAAGATGAGCTTTTTGACGCTGCCGCCATAGGCCGAGCCATAGACGACGCCCAGGCCGCGATCAAAGTCCATCGCCACGGCCATGTTGGAGGTGCGACCGTCAGGCAGTTCGCGCAGGCGGCCTTTGTACCGGGCGCGATCCAGCTTGTCATAGGGAGTGACCAGCAAGGTAAAGCCCCGCTGGGCGAACAGGCTACGCGCGATGTCCTGGGGCACGGGCCGGAACATGTTGTCGGTAAACAGGGCGGTCAATGCCTGGTCCGACACGGTCTGCACGGGCAGCGCAAAGTTGCTGTCTGCGCCTACCACGCGGTCGGTGACATACACACGTGCTTTGTGTGACAAGGTCTCCAGACAGTCCTCGAACAGCATGTCAAAGGTGTCGGGTGCCATTGGAATATTGTTGGGTGAATCCCAATCGATATTCTCCTGGCTCTCTGGGTGGCGCACGATATAGGTGTCTTTGGGGCTGCGGCCCGTCGATTCGGGGGGCGTCCATGTGTCCAGAGCGCCGTTGGCCGAGATGAGGGCTTCTTTGTTGTCCACCGCTGCCTGGATCATGTGTTTACGATCCGGATTGTCTATCACGTCTAGATGGCTCTGCAGCACCCGTGCAAGGTTGGCTTTGTGATTACTGTCAGTCACTTTTATCTCCTTACGGTTAGGGTTTTAGAAGAACGTGTTTGCCACGCTCTTTGGATTGGAGAGAGGTTACCGGGAAAATTATACACTGATGTGTAGTATTTCACAAATTGTCAAGTGAAAAAGGTGAGGGTAGAAAGCGTGGTGCTCGGTTGACCTAGCAGGTGTAAAAGTTGGACAGGCTGATACCCGTTTGCTGTTGCCAATCTTTCACAGGCGGTAAGGGCAAGGTGAGCAACGCGTGCGGCACGATCAAGGCGTCGAGATTGTCGCCCAGCAACCAGCGTGTCAGGTCGACAGCTTCTTGCATATCAACCGCAGTCTGCAGGTGGCACGCCTGGGCGATAGAAGGAAATTCGCTGCCCACGATGATCACTTGGTACCGTTCCAGCAGTTGGGCCAGTTGGAGGGCGCGGGCCTGGCCCAGTCCGCCGGCTCTTTCGCATAACCGCGAGATCAGCATTTCGGGAGTGCGGGCGCTTTGCAACGCGCTGTAAAAGTTTTGCGCGTCTTGTTCTTGCCCCATTGCTTCAGGCGTGCGCGCCGGCACAATGATGACGCCGCCTGGCCGTACAACGGGCTTGGCCATTCCGATAAACAGCGCTGCCAGCACCGCCTGATAAAGGGTGGCGGCTTGAGATTGGTCGAGACCGGCGATGACCACGTCATAGGTGCGAGGCACCTGGCGATTGTACAGGTTGGAGGCCGAAAAGGTCAGATATTGGTGGGTCAGAAAGGGATCGCCCGCTTGCGCGTCAATGATTTCCCCCTTGTGGTTGAGAACCACGTTCAACACAAAGCGCAGGCCCGCGCGTTGGGCCAGGGACTGTACGACTTCTTGATAGGGGTTGCCCCTGACTTGTCCTGGTCGTACGTCGGGATTGTACAGAAAATTTGGATTGTGCAGACCTTCAATGGTCGCATCACCGACACAGCCGGTCGTCACGATCTCGCCACCGCCCGAATAGCCGGCAAACAAGTGCGGTGCGACGACGCCTGTGGCGATGAGCAAGTCCGCTTCCAGCGTGAGGCGGTTGACCGTTTGTGGGACGTTGCGCCACTGGCCCAGATGGATGACCTGGCTCACGTCATGGTCCAGGATGCGATAGCGTTCTACTATCTCTGGGCCAAGTTGAGCCGTCCTTTGGGCCTGGTCTGTGCGCTCATAGGGACCGCTGGCGCATAGTAGGGTAATATCCTGGCTGTGAACGCCGGCCGCCTCTAGTTTATGCAACAGCGCCGGCACCAGGATGTGCTCTGGACATGCCGCGTCAGGGTGAGTGAACACGATACAGACCTGGTCGCCCGGTCCGGCCAATGCTTCCAGAGGCGGTGAGCCGAGCGGATTGGAGAGCGCCGCCTCGACGCTGGACTCGGGCGAAGCCACAGGCCCAGGTAGCTCTGGATCTGCCACGTCCACGCGCCAGTCGGAAGGCAAATCTGAGGGTATAAAGGACCGCGGAGGGTCTATTGGGCGATAGATATCAGACTGTTGCATATTGAACCATTCCTATAGGGACCTTGATGTACCGCAATTTTAACACAAAGAGGTCTGGTTTCAATCATTTCATCTGATACGGCATGCGTCGGTTGTTCTAGTCTCCTTGTGTCCCAGTGTCCCTATCATTATTGTACTATAATTGACGCATAAATTAAAGTAAAATGTGCGTAAAAATTTGGTTTATTTTATGATCTGCTTAGGTGAGGCTAACCCTCGCTGGTGGGGCAGCCGGCGTCATGCTGGGGGGAGCGGAAGCGCGAGTTGAAAAATCGATTTTCGATGATAAATTGTTTGTCCGTGCAAAGCATGTTATACTGGTCTTGGTTGGGGGCTGGATTTTTATTGAGATGAGTGCTGTGCGTTTACACTTTCGGCTTTACATTCGCGTTTTGCCGTTGCTGATTTTAGCTATCGGTGTTTTGGCCTATGGGGTGGGGGTGTTTGCGCTGCTGCTGCGGATGCCCGGGGATGGCGCCGGTGTTTATTTTGGCAACGGGGTTGTGGTCAAGCAGGTGCGGGCCAGTTCACCGTTGCAGCCAGAGGACATCATTCTCAGGGTTGGTGCGTCCGGCGTCAACGATGATTTGTTAAAGCCTGGGCATTGGTATCAGACATTATCCTCTGACCCAGCGCCAGGGGCCGTCTATACGCTAAAGCGTGCTGGCGAGGTGTTGCAGGTGACCGTGCCCTGGCGGCGGCATACGGCAGGGGAACTGTTGGGGCGTGGTTGGGCTTTGGCGTTGGTCGGTTTGACCACGGTGGGCAGCGCCATCTTGGTTTTAGCCGGGCGTAAGGATGCTGCGCCGCGCGTGTTGGTCTTGGCTTTTATCATGCTGGCGCTAAATCAGGTCAACAATGTGCTGCCTGTCGCGAGCGCCAGCGTCACGTTGGCCTGGTCTTGGCTGTTTATCCCGGTAGACGTGATCGCAGTGTGGTTCGCGATCAGCGCGGCGTTACACACCTTGTTGGTCTTTCCCGAAGTCAAGGCGCCGGTGCGGCGCTTCTCGCATATGCTTTGGCTGATACACCTGGTCAATCCCTTGTTGTCCGTTGCGGCAGCCCTGGCGTGGGGCGATGGCACGGTCCTGGGCACGCGCGCCGTGCTATTCAAGGTGGCCAACCCCGTGATGGTGATCCAATTGGCGTTGGGCCTGGCGGCCTTGTTGCACACCTACCGGACCAGCCACCAGCCAATTGTGCGCAGTCAGATTCGCTGGATCCTGTGGGGGCTTTTGGTGGCAGGGGCACCCTGGGCGGCGCTGTACGCCTTGCCCTCTTTGTTTGGTTCTCCCTGGCTTCCTTTGAACGTCACAAATATCACGGTGGTGTGTATTCCCATCGCTTTGGCTATCGCGGTGTTTCGCTATGGGTTGATGGAGATTGACCGGCTAATCAACCGCACGCTGGTGTACCTGTTGTTGGGTGGGTACATGGTCGTGATTTATCTGTTCCTGGTCTGGCTAGCCGGAGGGCTCGTTGAGCAAGCGACCGGTCGGCCCAATCAGTACCTGGCTGGTATCGCCGCCGCGTTGGCGGCGTTGGCAGTGCTCAACCCTTTGCGGGTCTACACCCAACGCTTCATAGACCGCACCTTTTTCCAGGAGCAGCTCGACTTTGATCGGGTGTTGCGCCAAATCAGCCAGCATCTGTCCTCGACGTTGTTGTTGCAAGAGGTTTTTGACCTTTTGACGCGGGATATTTCCCGGCAGCTCGGTTTGTCCAAGGCCGTCATTCTATTACTTGATGGGGCTGGTGCAGATTGTGTCGCGCAAGGTCAGGCCGACTGGCAGCTGGCAGATCAAATTGGAGTCGATGCGCCCCTGATCGAGTGGCTCGGGCGCACGCATCAACCGCTAATCGTTTATCAACTTGATCAGTTGCCCCCAGATGTACAAGCGGCGGCGCAGGACTTGGCCGATGCCGAGGTGGAGCTTTGTCTGCCACTGCGCCGGCGCGATACCTTGTTGGGGCTATATCTGTTTGGTCGCAAGCTCTCGGGGCACCTGTTTAACCGTCAGGAGGTAGATACCCTCATCTTGTTGGGCCATCAGGCCGCAGCAGCGATCCAGAACGGCTTGTTGTACCAGCAGTTAGAAGCGCACAATCGGCTTTTGGAAGCCCACGTGGAGGCGCGCACCGCTGAATTGCGCGCCGAGCGTAACCGCTTGGATGTGATTTTGCAAAATATCGTGGATGGTTTGGTCGTCACCGACCCCGCTGGGCGGATTTTGCTGGTCAACCCTGCGTTTGCGCGTATTGTCTCCCAGGCGCCGGAGTATATTGTGGGGCGCTCTTTGCGAGCATTATTTGACGCCCAAGCGTTGGCGGACTTGGTCGATCGAGCTTTGACGCGACCCGGACAAGTCTATACGACTGATATCGTTGGGGATGACCTGGGCACACCGGGTGCTGTAGGGCAGACGTTTCATGCGTTGGCGTGTGTGCTGTCCGCGCCGCGCGATGCTGATGACGCTGGCAGATATGCTGGCAGATATGCCGGCAGATATGCTAAAGAGTTGGGCGTCATCACTGTCTTGCACGATATCACTCATGAACGCGCTGTGGACCGGATGAAGACAGAGTTTATCTCGATGGTGTCGCACGAACTGCGCACGCCGCTCACCTCGGTGCTGGGATTTGCCAAGCTCATCAGCAAGAGTTTTGAAAAGGACGTGGCTTCCAAATTCGACGCTGATGATCACAAGGGCCAGCGAGCGGTGCGGCGCATCAATGAAAACCTGCAGATTATTGTGAACGAGGGTGAGCGGTTGACCCGGCTGATCAATGATGTGTTGGATATTTCTAAAATGGAAGCGGGCAAGGTCGAGTGGCACATGGAGCAGGTCGCCGTCGAGCGGGTGATCCGTAGCGCGGTGACCGCTATTTCTTCTCTGGCCAAACAAAAAGGGCTGCCGATCCGGGTGCGGGTCGCGGATCACTTGCCGGCGGTGCAAGCGGACCCAGATCGTCTCACACAGGTCCTCACCAACTTGTTGTCTAACGCCATCAAGTTTACCGACGCGGGACAGGTCGAATTGATAGCCAGACATGTTGAGGATAATCCCGACGGTGTTGAGCCTGCCTCGCGCGATGGATGGGTAGCTGTCAGCGTGAAAGACTCGGGGATTGGCATCGCGCCGGAAAACCTGTCGCAAGTGTTTGAAAAGTTTAGACAGGTAAGGGATGTAACCCCGGATCGCCCCAAGGGCACCGGCCTGGGACTGCCGATTTGTCAAGAGATCATTGAGCAACATGGGGGGCGTATCTGGGTCGAGAGTGAGCTGGGGGTGGGCAGCGTCTTTACATTTGTGTTGCCCATCATTTCTATAGACGGGGCAACACAAACGCATCCCGCCGACTGAGCGCGCGCTGAGGCGTTGGGGCAGTTTGGTAACTGGAGCGGGCGTTTTCCGTTTTGATCATATTGTGCTACACTGCTGGCATCTT